>JBPCIO010000113.1:0-16033 GCA_051006215.1 Chloroflexota bacterium | reverse complement strand
CATGCCGACCGATCTCGTCAGGGTTGATGTCACCGTAACCCACGGCGGCGAGAAAATCATCGGATTTGTCGAACTTGAAGTCTGTGACCAGGTCGTCGAGCTTGACGCCATCCACGTTCAACCGCTTGAGGGCCTTTTCAACCATTTCCCGGCCGCGGATGATGTTCTCGTCGCGCTGCTGCCTGCGGAACCACTGGCGAATTTTCTCGCGCGCATGGGCAGTGTGAACAAAGCCCAAATTTGGATTGAGCCAATCTCGGGACGGGCCGCGCGAGCCCTTGGCGGTGATGACCTCGACGATGTCGCCGTTGCGCAGCTTGGTATCCAGAGACACCAGTCGCCCATTTACCTTCGCGCCGACACACTTGTGACCGACATCGGTGTGAATTCGGTAGGCGAAGTCTAGCGACGAGGCGCCGCTGGGTAGCTCTTTGATCTCACCTTTGGGCGTGAAGACATACACCTGATCCTGGAAGATGTCGCTCCTCAGCGAGTCGACAAACTCCTGGGCGCCCCCGGCGACGTCCTTTTGCCAGTCCATCAACTGGCGCAGCCAGGCTACTTTGGCATCGAACTTTTGGTCCTGACGGAGCCCCTCCTTGTACCGCCAGTGGGCAGCGACTCCGTATTCGGCCACCTGATGCATCTCGTGGGTACGGATCTGGATCTCCAGCGGGCGACCGTCCACCGCGAGGATCGTCGTGTGCAGCGACTGGTACAGGCTTTCTTTGGGATTGGCGATGTAGTCGTCGAACTGACCGGGTAGCGGCCGCCAAATCGAATGTATGACGCCGAGCGCCGTGTAGCAATCGGGAATGGAGCGCACCAGCACACGTACGGCGAGCTGGTCATAGATCTGATCGACGTCAACGCCGCGGCGCAGCATCTTTCGATAGATGCTGTAGATGTGTTTTGGGCGGCCTGACAGATCAGCCTGGATCGCGTGCTGGTCGAGCTCGACGCGCAGATTTTCGATGACCCGCTGGATGTATTTCTCGCGCGCGACACGGCGGCTGGCCACCTTGTCGGCAATCTCGTGGTACTT
Organism: Chloroflexota bacterium; assembly: GCA_051006215.1. GTDB lineage: Bacteria > Chloroflexota > UBA6077 > UBA6077 > CF-72 > CF-72. Next base: position 14,988 of record JBPCIO010000113.1, on the reverse strand, counting down.
CTCCGGTTCGAGGTGGCGGAACGACAGGTCTTCTAGCTGCCACTTCAGCTCCCAGATGCCCAGCCGGTTGGCAAGCGGCGCGTAGATGTCCATCGTCTCTTGCGCGACGCGGCGGCGCTTGGCAGGAGTCCGGAACTGGAGAGTCTTCATATTGTGGAGCCGGTCGGCCAGCTTGATGAGGACGACCCGGATATCTTCCGCCATGGCCAGGAACATCTTGCGCATGTTCTCGGCCCACAAGTCCTGGCCATCGAGCGGTACTGACGGACGGCCGTCATCGTTCCCGACGTGCAGGAACTGCATCTTGTCAAGCTTGGTCACACCGTCTACCAGGCGGGCCACCTCGCGGCCGAATCGGCTCTCCAGCTCCGACATCGGCACGTCGCAGTCCTCGGAGACGTCGTGGCACACCGCGGCGACAATCGTGGCCGTATCCATGCGCAAGCTGGCGAGCGTTTCCGCAACTGCCAGGGGGTGGTTGATATACGGCTCGCCTGACTCCCGTAGCTGCTTGCCGTGCGCCTCGGCGGCGAAGGCATAGGCGCGCCGGATGGCTTCGACATCTGGCAATGGCAGATATTTCGCGACGTCGTCGAAGAGCGCCTGAGGGCTGTGCGGCAGGGTCGGAGCAGTCGCCGTCACGGTACGGTGGTCCCAGAGTCTACAACTGCACGAGCTGCGCCGGTGTTCCGGTCAGCTCAGCAGCCGCAGAGCGAGCAGAGCCATGACCTTAGCGCTGGCAACCAGGTCGGCTACGGCGACATGCTCGTCGGGCTGATGGGCGAGGATCAATCGGCCCGGGCCATAGGCGATGCAGGCCGGGATACCCGCGCGACGCACGATGTGCTTCTGGTCATACGTGCCCGGACTGACGATGAAAGTTGGCTCGATGCCCAGGGCGTCGCGGATTGCGCGACCGGCCGCGGCCGGCAAGGCGTCGCCAGCGCTGCCGATCAACGGATCGACTCGCATCAGGTCCCGCAGCTCATAGGCGACGCCCTGCGTGTCGAGCAGCCGCACAATCTCGGCTCGGACCTCCTCGAAAGACTCCTCGTGGATGAAGCGACGATCGAAAATCGCCGTGCAGAGATCGGGTACGGCTGGGGTTTGCCAACCGCCAAGCGGTTGTCCAGCGTGGAGGGCATTCAGGTTGATGCTGGGTCGACGTGCACCGGGCGGTTCGACATGCACCTGGCTCAAGCGTTCGGCCAGGCGAGGTTTCAGCTGGTCCTCGAACACTCGGATAAGCAACGCCATGCCCTCGGCTGCATTGATCGCCAGACCGGGCATGCTGCCGTGGCCCACCCGACCTATCGTCCGCAACTCGAACCAGTACACCCCGCGGTGGCCGATGCAGACCCGCTCAGGATCAAGTGGCTCGGTGATGACCACGTACTGCTGGCGGTTGGGCGCCAGACGACCAGCGGCGCACAACCAGCCCACACCCGCGAAGCCGCCGCTCTCCTCATCCGCGGTGGCGCTCTGCTCGACCCGGCCAGCCAGAGCGATTCCAGCGCGGCTGATCGCTTCGACCGCATACACCGAAGCTGCAATACCGGCCTTTTGGTCGCATGTCCCGCGACCATAGATTTTGCCGTCGCGGAGCTCGGCGCCAAACGGATCGACGCTCCATCCAGCGCCGGGTGGCACGACATCGTAATGGCCGTTGAAGTGGAGTGTTGTGCGCGCCAGGTTTTCGGGGGCGGCGAGCGTGCCGACGACGTTGGGGCGGGGGAACTCGGGAGTGTGTTCGGGCAGGCCTTCGGCCGGCAGCATTTCTACCGCATAGCCGAATGCCTCCAGCTTGCGCGCGACGAGATCGACACATTGTGCGTAGCAGTCGCCGGGTGGATTGACGCTCGGAATGCGCACCAGCTCCTGGGTGAAGCCGACCATTTCGTCTGCCAGGCGCTCGACCTGGCCAAGCACCTTCAGTTCAGCCGGAGTCACGCCTCAACTGCCGGCACGCCGTGCAACGACGTAGCAACCCGCACCGCGCGCACGATCGCCTCCGCGACAACATCGACGCCGGCCTGTCCCAGCTCCAACAGCTCTTGCGAAGTCGGGGTCCGGGCATCCTCGGCGGGTAACGACAGCGCGAAGAGCGTATCCCCGTCAAACACCGTGTGCGCCGGCCGTATGGCCAGGGCCAGGCCATCCTGGCCAACGCTCGCCAGGCGATTGATACCCGCTGGATCAAGCGATGCGGTCGTAGCAATAATGCCGAGCGTGGTGTTGGTGCCGCCAAATGGGCGCCAGTCCGGGTTGCTGATACGCGGGACAGCCACCGCCGCGCCAGTGCCGGGCTCGTAGATCGCGCCGACGGCGTTGACCGCCATCAGCGCGGCTATCCGAGTGCCATCTTCGAGCGTGCGTGCGGCCGTGCCGATGCCCGACTTTATCGCCCCACCTGGCCCTCCGAGCTTTGCGACCGTCGCACCGGTGCCCGCCCCCACGCATCCCTCGGCTATCGACTCGGTCGCGACCTGACACGCGGCGTACCCCGAGGTGGCGTCAGGGCGAACGTCCGAACGGCCGATGCCCAGATCGAACAGCGCGGCCGCTGGGACGATGGGCACCGGTCCGGCCTGGGTCGCAAATCCGGCGCCGCGCTCCTCCAGAAAGCGCATGACTCCGGTCGCTGCGTCGAGTCCGAAAGCCGAACCCCCGGTCAGGAGGATGGCGTGCACGCGGGCGACCAGATTTCCAGGCCGCAAGAGGTCCGTTTCGCGGGTCGCTGGGGCAGCGCCGCGCACGTCGACGCCCGCGATGGCGCCTTGCTCACACAGCACCACGGTGCAGCCGGTGGCGGCCTGGAGGTTGGTCCAGTGGCCAACGCGGATACCAGGAATCACGCCTGTGTCCGCACCAGGTCGAGCGGCATGTGCCAAGAGGCTAGCATTCAGCGTATGCAGCCGGTGCGGGTGGTGGTCGTGGGAAGCCTGAATATGGACCTGATCGTGAACGTGCCCCACCTGCCCCGCCCCGGCGAGACGGTAATCGGCGACAGTTTGCTGCGGGCGCCAGGCGGTAAAGGCGCCAACCAGGCCGTCGCCGCGGCTCGACTAGGAGCGTCCGTCAGCATGGTCGGTCGGGTCGGTCACGACTCGTTCGGGCGAGACCTGACCCGCGGCCTGCGCGATGAGGGAATCTCGACACGCTGGGTGCGTGGCTCGGACCGCTCGACGGGCGCGGCCCTGATCGAGGTCGACGAACAGGGCGAAAACACCATCGCGGTTGCTCCGGGTGCAAATGCCGATGTGCTCCCGGAAGGCGTGCCACGCAAGGTCATCGAGGCCGCCAGCGTGGTCATCGCTCAGCTCGAAGTACCTGTGGCCAGCATCGAGGAAGCCTTCAGGTTGGCCAGGCTGGCGAACGTGGGGACTGTGCTCAATGCCGCGCCCGCGCAGCGCGTTCCGCGCTCGCTGTTACGCCTGGCGGACGTGGTGATTTGCAACCAGGTCGAGCTAGCGATGCTGCTGGGCCGCGCCGTCACGCCGGGCGAGGAGGTACTCGCCGCGCGCTCCCTGCGCGGCGATTCCGAGCAAGTCCTGATTGTGACCCTGGGCGAGCGCGGGGCGTTGGGCGTGGCAGCCGATGAAGTGCTCGAGCAGCCCGCGTATCGTGTGCAGGTGCTTGATTCCACTGGCGCCGGCGACGCGTTCGTGGCCGGCTTCAGCATCGGCCTACAGTCGGCCGACCTCAGAGCAGCGCTGCGGCTCGGCTGCGCGGCTGGCGCCCTGGCCACGACCCGGCGCGGAGCTCAACCTGCCATGGCGGCGCTGGCAGACGTCTCAGCTTTGATCGGGACTTAGCCCGCGATCACGCGCCAGACCAGCGCCGTCAAAGCGGCCAGGCCGAACAGGAGCCGCAGATGTCGGAGACCGTCTCGCGCGTCGGTGAACCAGTGTCGGTCGTCGTCACTCAAGCCATGATCGGTCGCCAACCGAGCATCGAAGCTCGCCGTCCCCAAGACGACGACCAGGAACCACGCAGTCAGAAAAACGAACGCCCAGAGTCGGCTCCACGCTTCGCCGATAAGAATTGCCGCCAACGCCACCAGCGCGAACAGCAGCTCGTAAAAGAAGATCACGCTGTCAAACGATAAAGAGTGTGTCCGTCTCGGCGAATGCGCGTAAATGCCGAAACGTGAACAGGCCCGTATCGTGTCCGTCCTGCCAGATCGGCTTGACCGCGTAGCGACCGACGAGCTCCACGTCGGTCATTTCCACTTCTTCGGGTCGCAGCTCCGTTCGGCCCTGCAGCTGGCCAGGGTACTCACCCTCGCCAGAGCACTCCGCGCAAGGGCATCGCCAGCGCAGGTACTCCCACTCATAGGCGCTCTGCCGACCGTCGGCCCACGTGAAACGCAGCCTGCGTCGGCTGCTGTCGAGCTCGATGTCAATCGGCGTGGCGGCTCCAGGCGTCTCGGTCATCCTCCTGAAGCCTACAATCTCGCACGACCGTGACCGCAGCGATCGAAGCGCCCGGCCCGGCGCGTCGGGACCGCCTGCCCCACGCGCGCCCAAGCTCCGGCGCCCGGTGGCCACGCATCGCCGAGGGCCCGCTCTGGGTGGCCGGTCTGCTCGTCGCCGTCAGCCTGTCGATGGCGGACGGACTGGTCGCCAACGTGGTCGCGTACGAGCGGGACACGACCGTCTTCTACTTTCCGCTGATGAGCTGGGCTGCGCAACGGCTGCACCAGGGCGAGCTCCCGCTGTGGACCCCACAGGTCTTTGGGGGTTACCCGATCTTTGCCGACGGCGAGGTCGGTCTGGCGTACCCGCCAGTCCTGCTCGCTCTGCTCGTCCTGCCACCCGATAGGGCATTCGTCGTGCTGCGCCTGGTACACCTGGCCATCGCGGCACTCGGAACGTTTGCTATCGCGCGCACGTGGGGACTGCCGTATGCAAGCGCAGCCCTGGCTGGCGTCGTCTTCGCGTTGGGCAATTTCCTGCAGGCCCAGATCCACCACGAGAACATCGTGCGCACGGCGAGCTGGCTGCCTGTATTGCTTGCGGGTGTCGAACGCGCCCTTCGCAGCGCCAGCTGGCGAGCACAACTGCGTTGGACGATGTTCGCGGCGCTTCCGCTCGGCCTGGCGGGCCTGAGTCTGCATTCGCAGATGCTGGCTATCGACCTGCTCATTCTGGCTGGCTACGGCGCGCTTCGGTGGGCGGTCGGTCCGTTGCCGCGGGCGTCGATCGCCTCGCGCAGTGTCTGGATGGGTCGCTTGATTGCGGTTGCCAGGGTATGCGCACCTGTCGGTGTGGTCGGGCTGTGCCTGGCGGCGGTGCAACTGCTGCCGTTGATCGAGCTCGCCGGCTTCTCCCGCCGTGGCGGCGGCATTCCGTACTCCGAGTCGGCTGCGTATTCGTTGACCTTCTACGGTCTGATTCAGGCCATCTTCCCGTACGTATTTCGCGGTCCAACCAACCAGCAATGGGGGCTGTGGACACACTGGGAGTCGTATGTGTACATCGGGCTCGCGCCGTTGGTCCTGGCGACGATAGCCCTGACCTGCGCGCGGCGGCGAGAGATCCTGGCGTGGGGTGTGATGGCTGGGGTGGGATTGATTCTGGCTCTGGGTCAGTACAGCCCGATCAACCTGCACTACCTGCTGTGGCTGTTGCCGGGCGTATCAGGACTGCGCGCGCCCGGTCGTTTCACGGTCGTTGTGGTTCTCGCCGGGAGCATGCTGGCCGCGTATGGCCTGGCATGGTTGCAGACGCTGAGCGCGTCTGCGTCGAGCCCGCTCGAGAGCCGAAGACTTCGACGCGCGCTCGTGCGTTTGGCAGTTGGGCTGGCCGGTCTTGTAGGTGCGCTGGTAGGACTGCACGGCCTGCTGCTGGTGGCCCCAGGCAACGCACGTGAGGCCATTCGGCTGGTGTACCTGTCGCTTTCCCGCGACAGCTACACGCTGACGCCAACCGACGTCCTCAACGGCCTCGTATGGTCGACCGATCTGGCCAACCCACACACCTCGGGCGCGATCGCGGCCCTGGCACTGGTCCTGGCCGCGGTGTGGCTCTGGCAGCGCCCGGGCTGGGCACACGTGTCCCATCGAACGCCCACCTGGCGCGGGTGGCCAGCGCTGCTCGTCAGTCTGACCGTCGCCGATCTACTCGTGTTCGCCTGGGCTATACATCCGCGCGAGCCGCTGGCCAAACTGGCTGCGGAGCCGGCCGCCATCAAGGCCCTGGACCAGATACCAGGGTTGGATGCCGCCCCGAACCGAATACTCGCCTCTGAGGTCCTGAACCAGCTCTCGACTGACCGACTTGCGCCGTTCGGCCTGCAGGAGGCGAACGGGTACAGCTCACTCCAGTTTGTGTGGCACCGTGACTATCTCGGTCGGGTGATGTACGTCGACGACGGACTTCTGGACCTCTGGAACGTGCGCTATGTGCTCGACCCTGCGCACTACGGTCCACTCTCGAGTTTCAGGGGAGTGAGCTTCCTGCCCCACCAGGCGCTGTTGCATGCCCCAAGTGGCGGCCCACTTGCGGAGCAGCGATTTGGGCTGAGCGGCCCCTCCGAGGTGGTCGAGCTGCGTTTGATTTCCGCGCTGCAGGGCGCCACCAGCGTCCCTCAAGGCACACCTGTGGCGGAAGCCGAACTGCGAACTGCAGAGGATGAGATCGTCGGAACCGCGGAGCTGCTCGCCGGCCGGGACTCGATGGACTGGGCCTGGGACTTGCCCAACGTACAGCCATACATCCAGCATGGGCGCGTCCAAACCGCGGGCGTGGTCTTTGAGGGCAGCGCTGAGCCGCGGGCGCGGCAGCTGTCGTTCGCCGATTTCCACTTCGACAGGCCGATCGTCGCCACCAGCTTGACGGTTCGCGCAACGTTGCCGAGCGGTGAGTTTGCATTGTTCGGGGGCGGGGCCGTGAGCACCGATGGCAGCGTCCAGCAACTCTTTGGTCGCACCAAGACCAAGTACCGGGAGGTCTACGCGGACGACGAGATCCGTGTCTTAGAGAACACTGCCGCATTGCCGCGCGCGTTCCTGGTTCCGCACGCGCGAGTCGCGGCCAGCCTTGGCACTGCGCTGGCCGAGATGATCCACCAGCCATTCCGTCCCGATCAGGAGGTCATCCTAGCCGACGATGCGACCACCACCCAGGCGGGCGGCTCGGTGGCTGACCGGGGCGGGCGCGGGGTGGCCAGCATCACTGCCTATGCCGCGGGCGACGTAAAGATCCACACATCGGCGTCGGGCGAGGCGTGGCTGGTGCTGAGCGACACGTACTATCCCGGCTGGGTGGCCTTCGTGGACGGACAGCCGACGACCGTGGCGCGAGGCGACGTCCTGTTCAGGGTGGTGCCGGTGCCAGCAGGTGAGCACGAGGTCGAATTCCGCTTTGAGCCGTCGAGCGTCAAGCTAGGGTTGCTGGTAAGCCTGGGTACGCTGCTGGTCGTAGCGGCCGGCCTGATCGTGGCTGGCCGATGGCCGCGATCAGGCCGTACAAGTTTGGGGTAGGCCTTGCTGAAAGGTACGCTGCTGTACCTGGCGAACCAGCGGCCGGTGTCCCGGCTGATCATGCGGCACGACCTCTTGCGTGGCCTGGCGCAGCGATATGTCGCCGGCGAAGAGTTGGCGGACGGCATTGTCGTCGCCCAGACGCTGAACACGCAGGGTCTGCTGGTGAGCCTGGACCACCTGGGGGAAAGTGTTACCAACGCCGCCGAGGCGCAGCGGGCGGCACACGCCAACGTCGAGGCGATCGAAACGCTTGCCAAGAACGACGTCGAAGGCAACGTATCGCTGAAGCTGACTCAGCTCGGACTGGACGTGTCGCGCGAGCTGTGCGCCGCCAATCTGCGCACTGTCCTGGCACGGGCACGCGAGCTGGAGACGTTCGTCCGCATCGACATGGAGTCGTCCGCGTATACCCAACGCACGCTGGACGTACATCAGGAGCTGTGGCTGGCAGGCTTTCGCAACGTCGGCACCGTCCTGCAGGCGTACCTGCATCGAAGCGCGGCGGACGTGCAACAGGCGATCGAAATGGGCGTGCCGGTGCGTTTGTGTAAAGGTGCGTATCTGGAGCCCAGCCAAGTGGCCTACGCCGACAAGGCGGCTGTGGATGCCAACTTCGCGCAGCTCATGGAGCAGCTGCTGGCCCACGGTCACCACCCCGCGATTGCCACTCACGATCCCAGAATGATTCTGCTAGCCAAGGCGATCGTCCAGCGCGACCATATCGAGCCTGGCCGGTTCGATTTCGAAATGCTCTTCGGCGTGCGCCGCGATCTTCAGCTCCAACTGGCACGCGAGGGCTACCGCGTGCGAGTGTACGTGCCGTACGGCCGGGAGTGGTACGCGTATCTGGTGCGGCGTCTGGCCGAACGCCCAGCCAACATCAGATTCTTCCTGCGCGCGCTGCTGGCCGAAGCGCTCGCGCGGCGGCGCGACGGCCGCCTGTAGGCTTCCGTGTCTAGCGGACTTATGCGGCCTGTGGTTCGAGCAGCTCGCGCTCGCGCCGGCGATCATCGATCAGTCGCTTCGGCGGGCGGCCTCGCCGCGGGCGCTCGTCCAACCAGTTGTATTCCTCGTAGCGGCGGGTGACCATCTCCGACTCGTCCAGGAAGAGTGGCCCGCTGCAGCGGTCACAGCGCAGGTGGCGCCAGTTGCGGACGCGCACGGGCTGCTCTCGGCCTGGCTGACGAAGGATTACCATGTGCGGCGTGTGCGGCCCTGCGGTCAGGGATTGTTCACTTTCGACAGACCCAGACACACTGCCGCACATGTAGCACTTCAGATCGGCGACGAAGAACGTGCGCCGGGTGGGTTTGCTGAAGGTTTCGGAGGTCATGGAGTGCGCAGATCCTTTCGCGCTCGACGAGTACACACCGCACACAGCGTGCCGGTAGCGTCAGCTCGGGGAGCCCAACACAAGATTAAACGCCGTTCAGGGTGGGCATATTCCAGGTCCAACGGCTTTGTGGACCCGGTACCAAGGTCCGGGTGACAGTAGGGAAGATGCCTGACTGTCACACAGGGCCTGCGGCGGATACCGTGAGCCAAATGTCGACAAAGCTGGTCGAGCGGGGCGCGCGCATTCGCCGAACGAAATGGGTTGAACTTTCCTGCATGCTGTGCGGCGAGGCGGCTGCCACCCTGGAAGCAGGAACCGTGCTGCGACCGCGCAACGAAAAGAGCGTGCGGATGAACGGAGCACGAGTAGTGTGTGGACGCTGCGGTGGCGGCCTGTCGCCGACCGACCAGGGAGAACGGGTGCACTTCGTCTAGTCATACGACGCATCAGGTAGCTCAGATGTTGCGCCCGGGCCCACAACGCCGCGCGCCGGGCACCGCTCGCAGATTCGGCCGGCGCAAGTCAGATTGAACAAATGCAGCAAGCCTTGCTGGTGGCAGGCACCTCTAAAGCGCACTGCCGGCGCGCCTAACTGCTCGGCCATGTAGCGCACGACTCGGTTCGATGGCTCGCCGGGGAAGCGTTCGAACAGCGGCGCCGCCTCTCCCAGCCCGGCCGCCGCGGCGAACGGCAGCACGACGTTGATGGTGATGACCTGCGCCCGCCCGCGGCCGATCCAGGGCGACGCGCGCAGCAGCCGCCACAAGCTCGGTCGGCGCGCCTGAGCTGCCACTCGGACTGCATCGAGCAGGTGCTCGGCTGGCCCGCTTATCCGGTCGGCCGGCCGGCGACCAGGCTGCGATGCCCAGCGCGCGGCCAGTTCGGCCAAGCCCCGGCAACGCCACTCCGGCGCGTTCGCCGTCCGCAGCTGGCGTCGGTCCCACCTCGAGGCCGGCAACGCCGCGCGGACCCCCAGCTCGCGCTGCAGCGCTCGCCAGGCGTGGGCTTCGGGCAGGGTGGCCTCGGCCAGTAACCCGGCTGTGCCAAGCAGCAATCCGGCCAGACCGACCGGCCCGCGGTCGACCGCCACCAGCGCTGCCTGAGACCAGGGCACGGCTTCGGCCAGCTGCCCGAACGGACGCGTGTTGCGCTTGAAGCCAAGCGCCTCGCACACGCCCCGCCACACCACCTGGTCTGCCTCGACGGCGCTCAGGTCACCCTCAAAGCGCGCCGCGCGGGCGCGGAAGCGCTCGCGACCAGCGGCCTCGACGATGCCCGTCACCGCCGGGGCAGCCTGCAGACACGGCGAGCGCAGGTTGCGCGACAGCCTACGCTCTGGCTCCAGGGTGACCGTCGGCAGGTGCTGCCCGCGCCCATCCAACGCCAGCGTGTCGGCCACCTGCACCACGTGCAGCACCACCTGCTGGTAGGCTGGGTCCAGCGCGTGGCGGTGGCCAGCCCAGCTGCTCGCCCGGCGGTGCACTTCGACGTCGCCGCGGATTAGCGCGCCATCTGCCTGCGCCAGCACCGCGCCCAGAAAATCCGGGCCGGGACCGCCCCAGCGTCGGCCAGGAAACACCACCCGCAGGTGGCGACCACAGCAGTCGACCAGCCAGTGCGCGGCGTAACGGTGCTGCTCCCAGGCCTCGGCTAGCTCGGCCTCCGGCCAGAGTAGATCTGGTCCGCGCTGACGCGGACGTGCCTCTGAGAATTTCCACACCCACCGTTTTGGGCTGTGGGCGTCATGCGGAGCGTCACGCCGGAGGCAGCAAGCGTCAGGCGAACATCACAATGCACTATTCAGGCGGCACCGGCCAGGAACCCACCAACTTCAAAAATACGGTGTGCTCCTCGGCTCGGCTCAGCGCCTGCCGAACCGCCGCCTCCGAGATGTGCCCGTCCAGTTCCACAAAGAACACATAGTCCCACGCCCGCCGCTTTGAAGGCCGCGACTGGATGCTCGACAAGTTGACGGCGTTTTCCGCAAACGCCTCGGCCAGGTCGCGCAGCGCCCCGATCCGGTCGCGGATCGAAAACACCACCGCCGTCTTGTCGCGCCCGGTCGCCCCTGCGCTGGCCGTGCGCGCCACGACCAGGAAGCGGGTCACGTTGCCAGCGATGTCCTGGATGTTGTCCGCCAGCACATTCAGCCGATACACCTCGCCCGCAATCCGAGGCGCAATCGCAGCCACGCTGGCGGTCGTGTCCTGCGCGGCCAGCTCCGCCGCCTTGCCGTTGCTCGTCGACGGCAACACCGCGGCACCCGGCAGATGCTCGGCTAACCAGGTGCGTGTCTGGCCAGCCGCCTGCGGATGGCACAGCACCCGCTTGATGGTGCTCATCGACGTTGCCCGAGACAGTAGGGTGTGCGAAATCGGCAAGCTGACCTCGGCGCAAATCTGGAGTGGCGTGTCCACCAGCCGGTCCAGCACTTCGTTGACCGGGCCCTCACTGGAGTTCTCGAAGGCCACCAGCCCATAATCGGCTGCGCCCTTCTCGACCATCGAGAACACTTCGGCATGCGTCTGGCACGGCTCGAGCTCCGCCGCGGCCCCAAAGCGGTTCAGGGCAGCCTGATGGCCAAACGTCGCCATCGGCCCCAGGTGGGCTACCCGCGTCGGCCGCTGCAGGGCGCGAGAGGTCGACAAGATCTCACGGTAAATGCTGGCCACCGCTTGCTCGTCAAGCGGGCCACGTACACCCTGCACATTGGCCAGCACTTCGGCTTCGCGATGGGGCACAAAAATGGGCGCCGAATCGGCGCCGCCCTTGGTTTGTCCCACCCGCAGAGAAACTGAGGCGCGCTCCTGCAACAGGCGCGCCAGCTGAGTGTCCAGTTCGTCGATGCGCGCACGCAAGCTCTCGAGGGATTCCGGCTCCACAGGCGCCTCGTCTGGGCCGGCTTGAATGTCACGACGGGTCACGGCAGATGCACATTACACTGCCGGCCACACGTCAATGCCACTTGAGGTGGAAAATCCCTCGTCCAGCCCCAGCCCCAGTCTGCCGGTCGTACATGCACGCGCAGAAGAGCTGCGGCGTCTGCTCAATCACCACAACTACCGCTACTACGTATTGGACTCGCCCGAGATCGCCGATGCCGAGTACGACCGGCTGATGCAGGAGCTTCGCGACATCGAGGCCGAGCACCCCGAGCTTGAATCCCCCGACTCGCCCACGCAGCGCGTTGGGGCTGGTCCGTCTGAACAGTTCGCGGTCGTCCAGCACCGAGTCCCGATGCTCAGCTTGGCCAACGCGTTTTCGGCCGAGGCACTCCGAGCATGGCACGAGCGGATCACTCGGTTGGCGGGTCGAGAGGTGCGTGACTTCACCATCGAACCCAAAATCGACGGCCTGGCGATCATGTTGCGGTACGAGCAGGGACGCTTCAGCATTGGCGCGACACGCGGCGATGGTTCACAGGGTGAGGACATCACGGCGAACCTGAAGACCGTCCGCACCGTCCCGCTGGCGCTCACACACGGGCCCCCCCGCCATGTCGAAGTGCGCGGCGAAGTGTACCTCTCGGCCAGCGCCTTTCAAAGGATCAACGAAGAACGCGCGACGAGCGGTCTCCCATTGTTCGCCAACCCTCGCAACTGTGCCGCCGGGTCGGTTCGCCAGCTCGATTCGCGGATCACCGCCAAACGGCCTCTGGACGTGTTCATCTACGCCCTCGGCGAAGCAGACGGCTGGCAGCCGCGCACCCAATGGGAAATGCTGGAAGCCTTTTTCGGCTGGGGCTTCAAGACCAACCCGAACAATCGAAGGGTCGACACCATCGACGACGTCGTCGCTGCGTGCGGGGAGTGGGAGCACCGCCGAGACTTACTGGACTACGAAATCGACGGCGTGGTGGTCAAGGTCAACGACCTCCACCTGCAGGCCGAGCTCGGCGCGATCGGCCGCGAGCCACGCTGGGCGATCGCCTTCAAATTCATGCCGATGCAGGCGACCACCCGGCTCATCGACATTGGCATCAACGTCGGGCGCACCGGCAGCCTGAATCCGTTTGCCATTCTCGAGCCGGTTCAGGTGAGCGGAGTCACCGTCAAGCAGGCCAGCCTGCACAACGAGGATGACATCCGCCGCAAAGACATTCGAATCGGTGACACGGTCCTCGTCCAACGAGCTGGCGAAGTTATTCCGCAGGTGCTTGGGCCGATCCTCAGCAAACGCCCAGCCGAAGCGATCCCGTACGCGCTGCCCGCGACCTGCCCCATCTGCGGCTCACAGGTCGTGCGGCCGGTCGGCGAGGCGATGGCGCGCTGCACGGGTGGATTCGCACGCTGCTGGGCGCAGCGCTTCGAGCTGCTCAAGCACTTCGTGGGCCGAGGCTCGATGGACATCGAAACGCTTGGCGAAAAGCTGGCCTGGGCGCTCATCGAGAACAACCTCGTGTACGACCCCAGCGACATCTACCGGCTGACCAGAGACCAGCTCACTGCGCTGGACCGCATAGGCGACAAAAGCGCCCAGCATGTGCTCGACAACATCGATGCGAGTAAGAGTCGCCCGCTCACTCGGGTGTTGTTCGCGCTAGGCATTCGGTACGTGGGCTACCAGACAGCCGAGCTACTTGCTCGCGCCTTCGGCTCGATGGACCGCCTACGCCACGCCAGCCTCGAGGACATCACCGCGGTCGAAGGCGTCGGGCCCAAGATTGCCCAAAGTGTGCACGCCTGGTTCCACCAGAGCGAGGCTAGCGGGTTGAATCTGAGCATGCTCGACAAGCTGGCGGCCGCAGGCGTCAACATGTCTGAGGCTTCGGCGTCGCGCACAGGACCACTGGCTGGATTGACCATCGTCGTCACGGGGCGTCTGGAGCATCACAGCCGAACCCGGATCGAGGAGCGTATCAAAGACCTGGGCGGCACGCTGGGTGATTCTGTGTCGAAGAAAACGGACTATCTGCTGGCCGGCGAAGAGGCCGGCTCCAAGCTGGCGAAGGCGCACAAGCTTGGCACGCCGATCCTCGACGAGGCTGCTTTCGAGGCCCTGATCGCCGAGCGATCCGATGCTTGAGCAGGCGATGGATCGGCGCTGCAGCTGGGCAACGCGCGAGCCATTGATGGAGGCCTACCACGATCAGGAGTGGGGCATTCCCGTGCGGGACGACCGCGCGCTGTTCGAGCTGCTGAGCCTGGAAGGAGCACAGGCGGGACTCAGCTGGAGCACCATCCTCCAGCGGCGCGCAGGCTATCGAGAGGCGTTCTGCCACTTCGACCCGACCCGCGTCGCGGCATTTGGTGCGACCGACATCCAACGACTGCTGGCCGACACCCACATCATCCGCAACCGCCAGAAGATCATCTCGACCATCGGCAACGCGCGACTGGTGTTGGAGGTGCAACGCGAACACGGCTCGTTTCAAGGTTGGGTGTGGTCGTTTGTGGGCAACACGCCACTGACGCCTGAGCGCAAGATCAGCACTGAGGTTCCGAGCCACACGCCCGAGAGCAGCGCGTTGAGTTCCGCCCTCCGCCAGCGCGGCTTTGGCTTCGTCGGCCCCACGATCTGCTACGCGTTCATGCAAGCGGCCGGCCTGACAAATGACCACCTCGTCACGTGCCCCGCCCGGAGCCGTATACAAGCATTGGTCGGCGCAGCGTGCTGATGCTCGAGGAAGGCAGGCCGATCCACGTGCGCAAGTTGCGGCCGGATGGCTCGCAGGCATTTGCCTGGGATGGGGTGGTGCTTCGATGCGACGCCTCGGGGATCATCTTGCGGGCTCAGTTCAACGTGGATCTGATCGAACTAGGGTTCACCAGCTTCAGACGAGGCGACGAGTTTGTCGAGTGGTATTACTGGGACCGCTGCTACAACGTCTTCCAGGTGAGCGGACGTGACGGGATTCTCAAGGGCTGGTATGCCAATGTGGGGCTGCCGGCCGAGCTGGAGGCAGACCGGGGCGAGCTGCGCTATATAGACCTCGCGCTGGACGTGTGGACCCATCCGGACGGTACGTTCGTGGTGCTCGATCAGGACGAGCTCGAGGTGCTGGTGCGACAACACCCCGAGTTAGCCGGCGAGGCTGAACGCGGGCGTCAGGAGCTGCTGACGCTGGTCGAGTCGGGCCAGTTGCCGCGCTGGAACGACTAAAAACTGTCTGAAAACCCGGGTGCGGGATCGGTTCTGCGCCGGCATCGTCGTGGTCTCGAAC
>JBPCIO010000112.1:0-6468 GCA_051006215.1 Chloroflexota bacterium | reverse complement strand
AGCCGCGCCTGCTCGACAAGCGCCCGCTGTTCTCCAACGCCAACGGCGCCTTCCGCCGCGGCCTGTGGCTGGAGCACCCGTTCGACGAGCAGATCGGCGGCGCCGAGGACATCGCCTGGGCCCGCACGATGCAGGAGCGCGGCTACCTGATCGCCTACGAGCCGACCGCTGCCGTCTACCACTCTCACGGTGAGCCGGTGCTGAAGCACCTGCGCCGCGCCAGCCGCGACCTCCCGACGGTAGTGGGCAACTGGCTGCATCTCGGCTCAGGCGACGACCGCCCCACCCTGGTGGACACGGCTGCGCCCGCCGTGGAGCCCGACTAGCGGCGACTGCTGGAGCGGAAGACGAGATTCGAACTCGCGACCCCGTCCTTGGCAAGGACGTGCGCTACCGCTGCGCCACTTCCGCAATAGAGGAGAACCAGAATGATACCCAACCCGACGAGCAAGGGCAAAACCAGCGAAGCGATGATCCTCGCCACCCTGGTGACGCTTGGGCAAGTCTGTGCTCATCCCTTGGGGCGAGGAGCGCCACGATCTCGCGCTAGATGACGATGGGCGGTTTGTCCGCATCCAGTGCAGACTGGCAAGATTCGAGACGGCTGCGTCAATTTCAAGACCTGCATTACCGACGCGCGACGACCGCTAGGCGACGGTGGCTACGCTGGCCAGATCGACGCGTTCGCGGTCTATTGTCCGCAGAACGGCAAGACGTACTTGATTCCGATCGAGGCCGTGCAAACTACGATGTGCGCACGGCTGCGGTTCGAGCCAGCAAAGAACGGGCAGACATGGAACATTCGGT
Source organism: Chloroflexota bacterium (assembly GCA_051006215.1). Taxonomy (GTDB): domain Bacteria; phylum Chloroflexota; class UBA6077; order UBA6077; family CF-72; genus CF-72. The sequence continues at coordinate 5,661 of JBPCIO010000112.1, read as the reverse complement.
GGGCCCGAGATTCGAGCTCACCAGTCGCCAGTTGGAGTTGATCAATGTTTCAGGGGGTTTGGACGCTGAAGTGGTCGAGGGCGACCTGGTTGCCGTCTCCGCCGACCAGCACGCCCACGCCGCCGCTGGAAAAGGCGTTGTCGGTCAGGGTGGCGATCTGGGCGCCGTTGACTGACAGGCTCAGACGATTGCCTATCGCGCTCACGCTCAGCTCGTTGGTCGCACTGCCAACGTGAACAGCGTCAGCGTGCTGCCACGGAAGCAGGTCCACCCAATGATCTATGTCGCGCCGCCAGATCCCGACCTCGCCTTTGTCGCCCACCTCTAGCACGTAGTACTGGCCGGATTGGTTGGCGCCGTCGCGCTGACCGGGGCTTTGATCGCGCAGGATGATGCCGAAGCCGCCGCCGGGTGGCGCGCCCCCGAGCTTACGGAAGGTCGCACTGACCACCACATCCTGCGGAACCTCAGTCAATGGCACGCCAACGGCGACAAACTGCCCGGCCCGGCGGGGAATCAGGTGGTAGCTGCCGTTGGTTAACCAGGCGGTGCCCTGCGGACTGGATGGCCAGTTGCGGGCGTTGTCGACGAACGTCTCATCCAACAACGTGGTGGTAGCCGACGGTGAGCCCGCAGGGGGCGCTTGAGCAAGGCTACGCGCCTGGCTGATCCCCGGCGTTGGCCCGCCAACAGTGGGTGCAGCCTCCGGCAGCGCAGTCGGCACTGCCATGGTTGGGTTGACCTCATCGGCGTTCGCGCCGCCACCGGGGATGCTGGCGGCGGGCGTACGCCGCGCCGCGATCTGCGCCACAGAAGTTCCCGATGCCACCGCACTGGCGTTTGGCAAACCCGACAGATCGGCGCTGTCGTCGCCCAACAGGTTGCCCATTTGCGGCAAGACCAGCAACGCAGACACCGCCAGGGCAATCACCGCGGCTGCGCCGGCCGCGATCAGGGGCACAGGGGCATCGATGTATCGGGCGAGCCGCCGTCCACTCAGGAGGCGCCGCGCCGGCGCTGATTGCGCTGGGCCTGGATCGCGCGTCGGGCCGGCAGTTTCGGCCACCGAGGCGACCACAGCGTCCGCGTTGGTGGTCACCGGAGCAATGCGGGCACGTAGCGGCATCGGTCGCGGCGTGGCAGCAGCGCGCAATGCGGAACTTGGCGCGAGGTGTTGGGGTGGCTGAGCGGTAGCACTTGCTTGTCGCTCACTCGGTGCCGCACGCACTCCGGCGATGTTCCGGCCGACAACAGGCAAGCGCACGATGCGCGGATCGTGTGTCGCTGCTTCCGTGGCTAACGCAGCATCCGCAGCGGGCGCTGCGCTGCCAGTCCGGCCAGTCGCCGCGCCCGGGCTGCGAAAATCTTGCGCACGCGGCGTGGCGACCGCCCGCCCGGTCGCCTTGAGCCGTGGGCAGGTGCCGAAGTAGTCAGTCAGGCACAGATCGCGCTGCTGGTCCAGGGATAAAGGCAGCGGAGCTCCGGTGGCGAAGCAACAATGAAGCCGGGTCGGCCGAGCAAACGCGTTACCCGGGTCGTCCTCGAAGCCGAGCTTGGGGCAGTGCGCACCAGCAGCAGGCTCTAGCTCGACTGCCGGCCCGCCGGATCGACCCGCAGACGGCTCGGCAATTGACTCGGAAGCTGTGCCAGACTGCAGCCGCACCAGGCCCAGCGTGGCAAGACTCCCAAGCTGCCACAGAGCATCGAACGATCCGCGTTGCGCGACAACCTGGCGAACCGTTCGCTTGCCATCGACCACGAGCAGCGTCTGCAGCGTGCCTCGGTCGAGAGGCAGCGGATCCTCGACCGCGGCCGACGGTGCCTGGACGACTACCTCGGGCACGGCGTCCGCGCTAGGGAGGCTCGGCGTACCGCTGTCGATACGCGCGCCGAGCTTCTCGAGGTGCGTCTGCAGCGCTTCGAAGCTCAACCCGATGCTCGGCGGAGCGCTCGTGCGAGGGTTGGTCTCGAAGATGAAGTCTGCACGAGGCAAGGCCTGCAGCAGCGCATCCAACGCGGCCAGCCCGTCGCGTGAACCGAAGCTGGCACCGGTCACCTCGCCCGCTTCAAACACGATTTCTCCGTGCCAGTCGTCGTCGGCGACACGCAGGCAGCCAGTCTTCTTGAGCCCGGCTAGGAAGCGCACGATGGCGGACAGTCCCATGCCTTCCAGCGTGCCGCTGAGCTCGGTCATTGCGTAGCGCGCCTCCGGCCTGAATTCCGGCTGGATCGTAGGCCGCGCCTGTTGAGCGGTTCGCAGCCCGGCATTCTGCCTCGGTTGAGATCTGGTTGCGAGCCTAGCGGCTGATCGAGCCAGGATCGCTGTCGCTTACCGCATCGCGCGGCACGCCTGGCCGATCGGTTCCGATGGTGTAGCCCTTGCCGCGCACCGTCACGATGACCGGGCCGGAACTCGATGCACGCCGCAGCTTGAGCCGCAAGCGTCCGATGTGCACGTCGATCAGGTGACCGGTGCCCAGATCCTGATATCCCCACACCAACTGGCCCAGAGTTTCGCGCGAGAGCACCTCCTCGGGCCGACTAGCCAGAGCCACCAGTAAGTGATACTCGGTCGGCGTCAGGTGCACAGACTGGCCAGCCAGAACGACGGTTGCGCGAGACTGTGAAATGACCAGCTCTTCGACCTGGATTTGATCCGCGGGCGCGGTCGGCAGCTCATGCACCCGCGACGCCCGACGGAGCACGGCTTCTATGCGCGCTTCGAGCTCAGCCAGCTCGAAGGGTTTGGCGATGAAATCGTCAGCCCCCAGCTTAAGCCCGAGCACTCTATCCACCTGCTCGTGTCGGGCGCTGCAAATGATGATGGGAGCGTCGGTAAGCGTCTTGAGAGCAGAAGTCAATATGAGGCCGTCTGTGTCGGGCAGCATCAGATCGAGCATGATCAGATCGGGACGCATGTGATCGATGATCGCGCGGGCCTCGCTCCCGGTTTCGGCGATGGTGACGCGATACCCGCTGCTTTCCAGGGCGCTGGCCATCGAACTCGCCGTTTCGGCATCGTCCTCCACCAGCAAAATATTGGCGACCACTGCTCAACCTCCTGCGCCTGGCAGGCAACCGTAAACTCCCCGTTACAATTCTTTGCCAGGCAGTAGCCCGCCCGCAAGGCTCACGGGGCAAACTGGTTTAGGTTTGGTTGGATTGTGGTGCCTATTATGGTTCCGCTCCGGGGGTCTTGCGAGCGACGCGGGCACCGGAACCAAGATGCAGCAGATTGCCCGCGACCGTCGGCACGTCACGGCTGGCTCGCCGCAGGTGCCGCAGGATAGGTTCGCCGTGGGAGTGATAGACCGGGGCGGTGGGTTCATATGCGATCAGATAGCCGCGCTCCTGCATCGTTCGAACCCAGGCGATGTCTTCTGCGCCACGGACTTCTTCGTCGAAGGCATGCTCGAGCCACAACGAACGGCGGATCGCCCCGTTCGCGTTTGAGAACAGCGGTCGTCGATCGAGGTATTTGGCGGTCTCGCTGAGGACGCCCGTCAGGCGCATGCCGACCAACTCCAGGATGGTGGCGTTTGCGCGTGGCAGTTGCCTTCCGTAGACGCCGGCCACACGTGGCTGTGAAAACGGCTGGATGAGGCTGCGCAGCCAGTCGGGATCGGCAGGCACCGAATGGGCACTCAGCGTGGCGACGATTTCAGAGTCGACGTTGGCGACCCCCAGGTTGAGCGCGTAGCCGTACGTAAAGTCCTCGGGCCGAATCTCGAGAATGATGGTCGGGAACGAGCGCACGATCTGGAGTGTGGCGTCGGTGGAGCCCGAGTCGACCACGACCACCTGGCGCGGCGCCAGTGCAGCCGGATGAAAGATGGCAGCCAGGGCCTGACCGATGAAGCGTGCCTCGTTCTTGGCGCGAATGACGACCGAGACGCTCGGATCCAGACTCAGAAGCGCTCCCTCGGCGGCATGCAGGCGCGCCGGCGCATTTTACGCTGTCTGTTGCGGTCCCTCGCCGGAGCCCGCGCCGTTGCGTACAATTCCTCTGCTTCGGGAGTTCTGGCGGCCTCCCTCTCGGGTGGTCTGCCGTATCCCCCAAGCCGCGTGGTGGGCGTAGCTCAGTTGGTTAGAGCGTCGGATTGTGGCTCCGAAGGTCGCCGGTTCGAGCCCGGTCGCTCACCCCCGACAGCATCCATGGCCCCGTAGCTCAGTTGGATAGAGCGGCTGGCTTCGAACCAGCAGGCCGGGAGTTCGAGCCTCTCCGGGGTCACCTCACCAGGGCGGGTACGTGATTTGCGCTGAGCAGCGCATGCCTAGCTGGACGAACCAGGACGAACGTCAGTACGAGCACATCAAGGACAGCACCCTGGAGCGAGGCGTCCCCGAAGACAAGGCGGAGGAGATTGCGGCCCGCACGGTGAACAAACGCCGGCGCATGGAGGGCCGAACTCCCAATCGGCGAACACAGGGCACCGGCAATCCCAACCTGGCCCTGGCCGACCGCACGCGGGACGAGGTGTATAACCGTGCCCGGGAGATGAAGATCCGTGGCCGAGGCAAGATGACCAAGGCCGAACTGTTGCAGGCGATCCGTCAGCTCAGCTAGCCACCGCCCTCGTGCAGCGGGTTACAGTCACCAGCGTGACCGAACCCATCGGGTTGTCGACTGCATGGAACGGACCTGGGTCCAACCCCGAACATCTTCTTGAACAGGATCGTGATCTCGGCTTCCGACGCGTGGAGGCCTACGCCCACTTCACTCATGATGCCCTGCGTGCGCTCGCCTCCGCGGCGGCCAAACGTGACATGCACATCGCGAGCCTGCACGGACCTTGCCCTGTTCCCGCGGGCCCAAACGGATACCCGTCGCCGCTGGGTGACTGGCTCGCCTCCACCATTCCGTCCGAGCGGAGCCGGTCTGTCGACGCGCTCCGAGGCACCATCGACGCCGCCGTCGAAGTGGGCGCCAAAGCCATTGTCGTGCACCTTGGAAATAGCGGAGCCCCTTCGCGCCAGAGCGCGATCTTCGACACCATCGCCCGCCACGGGCGGCTCTCGGACGAGCACCTACGTCTGCGGGATACGGCCTGGCAGGAACGCGAAGCCGCCAAGGCGCCTCACCTGGACGCGGCCATTGAGAGCATGCGCGCACTCGGGAAGCATGCCCTGGAAAGTGGAGTTCGACTCGGCATCGAGTGCCGCGACGGGTATTTCGAAATCCCCAGCTTGGACGAGTTTGCGGATGTGCTGTCTGCGTGCGACGGACTACCGGTTGGCTACTGGCACGACGCCGGCCACGGCGCCAAGCTCGACTACCTCGGGTTCGTCGAGCACGAGGAGTTTCTCCGACGCTACGGCAATCGCATCGTCGGCATGCACATCCACGACACCCGCGCCGGCCGCGACCATCAGGCGCCGGGCCAGGGAACTACTGACTTTGAGATGCTCGCCCGCTACCTCCTGCCCGACACGATCCGCACCCTTGAATTACACCGCACGGTAACGGCCGCGGAGATCAGCCAGGCGCTCGAGCTGCTTGAACCTCTGGGTGTATTCGGCGTTCGAGAGGGCATTCTCGTCGAGCTGTAGAACGCATCCGGCCGTCCGGCACACTTGCTGCTGCCTGCCGGGCGTGGGGCCCGAGGAGGCGACCGCAGCGTATGACCGGGTCGACAACTATCAGGAGGCGAAAGGCAGCGG
>JBPCIO010000111.1:0-18400 GCA_051006215.1 Chloroflexota bacterium | reverse complement strand
GCTCTAGATAAGGGACATTATTGTACAATCAGATGATTGTTAACGGGTGTCTCGGTTCGACTGGAGTGAGGCCGGCGGGGATCGTGGCCCGGCACCGGCGCGACCCGCAGGGATGTCCCTCCTGACGAGCTAGCGAGTTACTGTCCTTGCGCCCTCGCCGCGGCCAACAACTGCCCTCCGGGGCGGCGGTCCAGCGACTCGTCACGGTCGTGCACCCCGCAATATGACGGAGTCACTCGCGCCACTCGAACGCTGAACTCTGACGCATACTTCGGCTTCGGCGTGTGCCCTCGATTGTCACCAAGAGCGTCGAAGAACCTTGCCAACGGTCGACAGCCGGTGGCCTACCCGATGCACAACCATGACTTCCATACACCGAGGCTAGGACACGTGCGGGCTGCCCACCTCTATTGGCCACACCATCGACACGCCCTGGGACCCGTCGGGGCCCCACGCAACGCGTGTTGAAGCTCCGAGCCTGGGGATCAACGCCGAGCGCGGGCGACGAACACGTATTCTCGGCTGTCGTCGGCAAATGGCTCATGCGCGAAGCCGCCGTAGAGCGCTTCCACCTCGAGACCGGCGACGTCGAGCAGGCCGAGCCACTCGTTCCTGGGTGCCCACCAGAGAGAGCTTGTAGCGCCGTCGTCGCGCACGATGTCGATCCGATTGTCGCCCACCGCGTAGCGGACGGTGTGGGGTACCGGCGCTTGCTGGCGCTGACCATCAATCTGCGCCGCGATGCGGTGGTCGAAGGCAAAGGCATTCCAGGCGAACCGTCCGCCGGGCTGGAGCGAAGCGGCGACACGCTCGAACGTGCGTCGGCGGTCGGCCCATGTCGGAAGGTGCAGGAGCGCGCGGAACGGGCAGTAGATCAGTGCCGCCGGCTCGTCGAGGGCGAGGTCGCGCATGTCTCGCTCACGTAGATCGAGCTCCACGCCCGCCTGTGCAGCCCGAACATGGGCTTGTTCGAGCATCGCCGGCGACGAATCAATGCCGAGCACTCGCTGGCCGGTCGCCTGTGCGACCGGGATTGCGACCCGTCCGTTGCCGATCGCAAGCTCGACCAGCGGCTCCGCCGCGCGTGCGAGGTCGACGTAGAACCCGACGTCGGCCGTCATATGGGCCGCCCACTCCTCATAGTGTTCGGCGAACCCCTCATCCCAGCTCATCAGCCCATGCTACGCCTCGGTTCGGGCATGCGTGTCCGCTAGGGCCTGTCGACGAAGCAGCGGGCGCGGAGTCGCTCAGAGGAGCAGCTCGGGTTGCATGGCCACGACAATCCGGGCGTCCACGACGACGCGGCCTTCAATCGTGCTGTCGCCGGAGTCCGTCGCCAACTCGGAAATGCGGCATTCGTGGCCATGTGCGACCAGCGGCCCAGTTGCTAGTGCCGTTTGGCCCTGAGCGCGGTCGGTCTCGGCCAGGTGTGGATAACGCTCCGCCAACGCCTCGAACGTGGGTGAGGTACTCGGGTTGGCCTGCCCGCAGCACTTCTGTAACGGGTAACGGAGCGGCGAGCGAGAATCTGCGTTATCGTATCAACGCGGCCTCGGCTGTTGAACATACTGACGAACGTGCGAGTACACCATCATGACAATGACACCGAATTCTGAGAAGGCCGTCCTGGCTGGAGGCTGTTTCTGGGGCATGCAGGATCTCATCCGCAAGCGGCCCGGCGTAATCTCCACGCGCGTCGGCTACGCCGGGGGTGACGTGCCGAACGCGACCTATCGCCGTCACGGCACCCACGCCGAAAGCATCGAGGTCATCTTCGACCCGCGGCAAACCTCATATCGGGACCTGCTGGAATTCTTCTTTCAGATCCATGACCCGTCCACGCGCAACCGGCAAGGCAACGATGTCGGAGCCAGCTATCGGTCGGCCATCTTCTACACCAGCGACGAACAGAAGCGGACTGCCGAGGACACCATCGCCGACGTGAATGCCTCGGGCTTGTGGCCGGGCAAAGTGGTCACCGAAGTCGTCCCGGCTGGACCCTTCTGGGAGGCTGAGCCAGAGCACCAGGATTACCTCGAGCGCATCCCGAACGGCTACACCTGTCATTTCCCGCGCCCGAACTGGAAACTACTGCGCCGGACCGTCGCCCGATAGCAGATTCTCGATCCTCATCGGCGCCGCGGCGTCGACCCAACGGAGAAGCGCCAGGGTGTGGCGACGAGTTCACCCAGAGTCTGGGCCAACCAGGTCTGCCGGCTGGGCGGAGCATTGGTAGCCGGGATACCGGCGCCATTCCGGGCCTGAGTCCGTTGACGGCGGCACCCTGGTCACCGAGCGAGGGCGCCGTGCCAGGCCTAGACGAATCCCAGCTTGCCGCTCTGGCGGGTAATCGGCCAATCGCCTCGCGTGTTGTGCGAGATCACGGTGTCTGATCCGAGAAGGCCATGCTAAAGCCGCTCCACTCTTCGATGTCCCTCTAACCTTTGAGAGCGCCGGCCGTAAGGCCGCTGATAAAACGCTTCTGGAGAAACGCGAACAGGATTGCAATCGGCAAGACGGCCAGTGTCGCGCTGGCCATCAATGCGCCCCAGTCGATCCCGACATCGGTGATGCTGAGATAGATCGCCACTGGCAGAGTGCGCATCTCGGCCGACGAGGTCATCGTGATGGCGATCAAGAACTCGTTCCAACTGTTGACAAAGGCGAACAGCGCAGCGGCGGCCAGTCCGGGCTGAGCCAGCGGCAACATGATCCGCCACAGGCTGCCCCAGCGCGTGCACCCATCGATCATGGCCGCATGTTCCAATTCGACCGGCACCGTCTCGAAAAACGCCTTCACGATCCAGACGGCCATTGGAAGGCTGTGCACGGTATACAGCAGGATGAGCACGGTGTACGTGTCGAGCAAGGCCAGATGGGCCATGATGATGTAGGTTGGCACCAGGTTGACGAGCCCGGGCACGAACTGAGGCGCGATGATTGAAAACAGTATGAGATTGGAGAAGCGGAACCGGATGCGCGCCAGCGCGTAGCCGGTGAGTGCCGCCAGCCCAACACTCAGGATCACGCTGGCCAGCGCCACGATCGCGCTGTTGGAGATCCCGATGCCGAGACCGCGCTGGAACGCGCGCGCGTAGTTGTCGAACGTCAGCGGATTGGGAACCCAGGCGAGCGGTTGCGACGCAATCTGACGGGCGCTCTTGAAGGACGTGAGGATGCCCCACACAAACGGTCCGATGGCCAGAATGGATAGCACCACCAGGACCAGGTACAGCGCGCCGCGGGGGATATCCACGCGCTGGTAGGCGCTCGGCGCGTTGGCCAGGCGGATCATGCTTCGCGCTCGCGGAGCAACACGATGTACAACGCACTCAGGAGGATGTCGACTGCAAAGATAATCATTGCGACGGTGGCGCCGACGCCCATGTTGAAGTTGGTGAATGCCTCCTTGAACAGGCGGAGCGAGATCACACCGGTAGCATCGGCAGGACCGCCGCCGGTGAGCACCAGGATGGGCGTAACCAGACTCACCAGACCCATGCTCTCCATCACCAGCATGATCAAAACGGTCGAACGGATCAACGGTAAAGTAATACGAGTGAAGCGCTGCCAGGCACCGGCTCCGTCGACGCGCGCCGCTTCATAGAGCTCCCCTGGTATGGTTTGCAAACCGGCGAGCAGCAGGATCATGCCGTACGGAGCAGCGCGCCAGACCGTGATGCCGATCAGGGTCAGCATGGCGTTGTTCGAATCGCTGAGAAAGCGAATTGGTTGCAAGCCGATACCACGCAACGCCTGATCGATGAAGCCGAAGTCGAAGTCGACCATCCACTTGATCACGAGCGTCGACACGACCTGGGTCGTGACCCACGGGATGAGCACGGCCGTCCGAAAGAGCGCTCGCCCGGCGACGCGCTGATTCAGAATCATGGCGAGAACGAACGCCGTAATCAGGAATCCGACGATCGATCCGCCGACAAATTTGACGGTGACCAGCAGGTTCGTGGCGGTAAGCGGATCCGTGAGCACGTTGGCATAGTTGCTCGAGCCGACAAACTGGCCGAGCTCGATGAACTGAACCTTGTACAAGCTCATCACGAAGGCGTACACCGCCGGAAAGACGGTCAGTCCAAGGATGAGCAGAACGGTCGGGGCACACAGCAGGTATGGAAAGAGATCGACGCGACGTTGCGGGTGCCGGACGCTGCGCAGCGCGCCGGCAGTGGTGGTCGCGGTGGCGGAGGCCATCAGGCGGCCGCTTCAGCCTTGTCAAAGCGATCGGCTGATCTCTGGATCGCCTCGGCCACCGGCATGTGGTTGACGACGATGTCTTGAAACGCCGTGCCGTTTTCAGTTGCTGGAGTGACTTTCGCGATCGCCCTTGACGGCTCGAAGGAGCCTTTCGCGGCCACGTCGAGGTACTGCTTGAAGTAGGCGAAGTTCGGAGTATTGAAGGCTGGGTCATTGAGGGTGGACAGACGGGACGGCAGCACCCCGCCCACCCGGGCCATGATGGCGTCCGACTCCGCCGAGAGATAGTGACTCAGCCAGGCCCAGGCGGCGTCCATGTTTTGCGACCTGCTGGAGATTCCCATGGTCCAGGCACCCACCCCGACTGGGCTCGGTTTGTTGCCGTCGAATGAAGGCCACTCCATGAAGGCCAGGTTGTCCTTTGCATTCCAGCTGGACTTGTCGAGGAAGTCCTTGTATCGCTGGTTGGCGATCCAGGTCGATGCGGACAGGCCCTGCTGAAAGAGCTGGTCGGACCCCTCACGTTCGCGGGTTATGTCGTCGATCGGCTGGACATTGTGCTTGACGATCAGGTCGGTCCACATGGTCATCGAGCGGATGCCAGCGTCGTTGTTCCAGTTGGATCTGGCATCGGGCGTCAGGAGTGCCTGGCCAAGGCCGAGCATGGCCGCCTCGAGCTGGGAGTCGAAGTCGTTCTTCGTAACCAGGCGCGCCTCGGTAAAGCCCCACACCGCCACATTATTAGGATCAAAGCCGGCCTGACCCGGATGTTTGCCGCCCTTGTCCACGCAAACCTTCGTGAGCGCCGCGGCCCAGTCATCCCACGTCTTGATTGACGCCGGATCAACGTTTGCCTGCTGGAACAGCTCCTTGCGGTAATGCAGTCCCGAGACACTCCCGAAGGTGTACATCAGATAGCGCTTATCGCCGACCACACCCCGAGCGAAGCCGGCGGCGTTGTAGAAGTCGGCCAACTCACTCTTTGACCACTCCTTCATCCACTGATTGAGGTCTGCCAGGCCGCCCTGTTCGTTGATACGGACGAAGTAGTCGTCGCGCACGAAGGTCACGTCGGGAGCATTGCCAGCCGCGAAAGCGGTCATGTACTTGGGCCCGAGCTGGTCGAACGGCACGATCTGAAATTTGACGGTGACGTTCGGGTACTTCTGTAGGAAGTTGGCGTTGATCTGCTGCAACGCCAGGCCGCGCGCATCGCTGCCACTGAGCGCGTCGACGAAGGTGAGCACCTGGATAGTCGCGGGCTTGCTGAGCGCGGGCGCCGCACCGCCCACGGGTGCAGCCTGGCCGGCAGGGGCTGGGGTCCGTCCGGCGTTGGCATTCTGCGCGGCTGATGTAGCCGCGGGTGCCGCTGAGCAGGCCGACAGAAGGGTTACCGCGCCGGCTGCCCCCGCCAGGACCAGGAATCGTCGGCGACTCGGACCAGGATCGAAACGCTGCATGTTTACCTCCCCTGTGGTGCGGGCGCGTGCCGCGACTGGGCCCGCCTCCACTGGCCACCCGAATAGGGTATCGGTACTCTACGCGATGCTGAGCGTATTGTCCGACCCCGTCAAGTCGGTGGCACCGCCAAGCGATCAGGCCTCTCCGCTTGCTATTGATGTCCCGCCAAGTGCTCCAGGCTGGACACCTCGAGCAGGTGATATCGGTACCATGCGCTCCGGACGTGAAGTCTGGCCCGTGAACCGGCCTGCCATTCGCCAAGCCGCCCACGTTTGAGTACTCTGCGTAGCGCAATGTGTTACCCGAACACGCGTTGCGGTCTGGCTCTCGCGTATGCCTGCCACCGTCCGCGAGGTTGCCAGGCGGCCGGCGTCTCGCTCATGTCGGTTTCGCGGATCGTCAACGGCCGCGTCCGACCCGAGACCAGGATGGGCATGGAGCGGGTGATCGCTGCTGTCGGCTACGTTCCGAATGGCCTGGCGCGGCGTTGACGTCGCGGACGACTGAAGCACTGACGCTGGCCGGGTCGCGCTCGAGCCGCAACTGCTGCTCGAAACTACCGTCGATTTGCCCGGTGGCTACCATGCCAGGCAGACGTTGATTGGCCTTGAATGCCGACCGACGGCCTCTTTGCCCTCGGACTTTGGTGGCAGTGGGAGCTGTGAAAGCGATTCGTTGAATTCGGCCTCGCGGTGCCCGACCGATATCGCCCTTGTCGCCTTCGACGGCATCGAGCACGTTTGCCAACTTGTGGCGATTTGTCACCGTTGTGCCCCAAGCGTCCGAACAGTCGGCGCTCTCGCGGCGCAAGTACTGAGGATCGCATGCTCGACGCTGCTCGCCGCAGCGCCAAGTCCTCATCCTCATACCGGACCTCATCCTGCGAGAGTCTTGCGGTGCCCAACTTTCGGCTCACCGGCAAGGCCAACCGTCATAGGAGTACAGCGTGGAGCTCTTGGTTCAACAATTGGATCGGCGAACCGCCGAAATCGGGCGGTGGCTCGAATCGGAGCGTGGCGAGCCCGCGGAGGTCCGCATCATTCGCGAGGATTTTTCCCGCGCCAAACTATTCGAATATGACGATCGCCACGCCCCGATGCTGGCGCCTGGCGGCGAATGGCGCGAAGCGCTCGATACCACCGTCTGGCTGCGGTTCAATCTGCGCCGTCCAGACGCGTGGCCGGTCGACGCGACCGCGCTCCTGGCGCAGCGATTCGGTACCTATCCGCTCGAACCGAGCTTCCGTATCGGACAAGAGCTCCAGCGCATGCAGGGCATGTTGTATCTGGATGGCAAGCCCTACCACGGCATCGATCAATACCATCGTCTGATCCACCTGCCAGCCGGACCGGACTACCAGTTCACGGCCAACGTCTGGACCGGTTTCGCCGAGGTCCAGTGGCAGCCGAATCCGGTGTTTCGTCTGGTGCGCGTCGACCCCGGCGCAACCCAGCTGCACCACGACCTGCGCGTGCTGGTGGACGCACTCAGAGTGCTGGAGCTGGACAATCCGGCGCGTCCGGATATTGAGCGCCTGGCAGAGGGAGCCCTGCTCGCAATCGACTGGAGCGGTCACGGCAGCGCTGCGTTTCGCGAGAGTCTTGCCCGCGCGCACCAGCTCATCGACGAGGGACTCCGCCGGCTCAAAGCGGCCGACTACGAACCAACCATCATTGCCGCCGGCCACGCGCACATCGATTGCGCCTGGCTGTGGCCGATCGAACAGACGCGCGAGAAAGCCGGCCGCACCTGGACGACCGCGCTGCGGTTAATGGAACGCTACCCGGAGTACCGCTTCCTGGCGTCGACTCCGCTCCAGTACGAGATGGTCAAGGAACGTTTCCCTGAGACCTTCGAGGGCATCCGCGAACGAGTGCGAGAAGGTCGGTGGGAAACAGTTGGCGGCATGTGGGTCGAGCCAGACTGCAACCTGCCAGATGGTGAGTCTCTCGCACGCCAGATGCTGGTTGGAACGCGCTATTTCGAACGCGAGTTCGGCGTGGACACCAAAGTGGTCTGGCTGCCTGACTGTTTTGGCTTCACCTGGGCGCTACCGACCCTGATGGCGGCGGCCGGCCTGCCCTATTTCGTCACACACAAACTGAGCTGGAGCCAGACCAATCGCATCCCCCACGACACCTTCCGTTGGCGTGGACCGGACGGCAGCGACGTGCTGGCGCATTTCCTGTGCACACCGTCACTCTGGCCGGGCGAACAAACCACCTACAACGGCACCCTGATGCCCAGCATCGCGCGTGGCACCTGGCGTCGCTTCCAGGACCGGCACCTGCACAAAGAGCTGCTGAGCGCGTTTGGCTATGGTGACGGTGGCGGTGGACCGACCATTGAGATGATCGAGTCTGGCCGGCGCCTGAAGGACTTGCCCGGCTTCCCACGCGTCGAGATGGGCCGCGCTCTCGACTTCTTCGAACGTCTCGAGGCAAGCCTGGCCGAGCGAACCGACGTGCCCGTCTGGGACGGCGAGCTGTACCTCGAATACCACCGCGGCACGTATACCGGCCAGGCGCGACAGAAACTCCGCAACGCGCTGTCGCAGCGGCTGTACCACGCCGCTGAGTTGTACGCGGCGGCCTCGCGTGCGTTGCTCGGCACCCCCTATCCGCGGCAGGAGCTCGAAGCGGGTTGGCGGTTGATTCTGACCAACCAGTTCCACGATATCTTACCGGGCTCCGCCATTTCGTCGGTGTATGTCGACGCCGAAGCCGACTACCAGCAGCTGGCTGTCCTTGGACGCGCGGTGCTCGACACTGCAACTGAGAGTCTGGCCGGCGCCATGAACCTGGACCACGAATCACTGGTCGTCTTCAACCCGAGCCCATTCCCGTCCGCGGACTACCTGGAGCTTCCGCCGAATACCGTCGAAGGCGTTTCTCTTCCGACGCAGCCTACGGCCGATGGCGGGCTCCTGGTGTGGTGCGAAGGCGTCCCCGCCAACGGCTACAAGGCCGTTCAGGTCGGATCTCAGGCTTCCAGTCCAGCTCCGGGTCCACTACACGCTACGGAACGCGAGATCGAGAGCCCGTTCTGGCAGATCGAACTCGACGAGCGCGGACGTATCAGCCGCCTTTGGGATAAGCGCTACCACCGCCAGGTCGTGCCGCCCGGTCAATTGGGCAATCGCCTGGTCGTGTTCGAAGACAAGCCAATCAATTTCGATGCCTGGGATATCGACGCCTACTTCTTCGCCAAGTCGCGGGATGTCGAAACCTTGGAAGGCGTGGCTGTCCGCGAGTCAGGTCCCGAACGAGCCGTCGTGGAGATCCGGTGGCGGATTGGTGAGCGCTCCCACATCATTCAGCGGCTGTGTGTGTACGCGCGTTCGCCACGCATCGACTTCGTGAATGAGGTCGACTGGCACGAGCGCCAATCACTCCTCAAGGTGGGTTTTCCTACGGGGATCCGCAACCGGCGTGCCACGTACGAAATCCAGTTCGGAACGATCGACCGTCCGACTCACCAGAATACGAGTTGGGAACAAGCCGCCTTCGAAGTACCCGCCCAGCGCTGGGCCGACCTGTCAGACGCTCGCTACGGCGTGGCGCTGCTCGCGGACTGCAAGCACGGCTATAGCGTGCGTGAGGACACGCTGTGGCTCAGCTTACTCAAAGGCGCCATCGACCCTGACCCCGACGCCGACCGCGGCGAGCACCACTTCACCTACAGCGTGCTGCCGCACGCGCCCGGTCTACATGAAGTCCGGCGCGCCGGGTACGCACTGACACGGCCCCTTCTGTGGCGGCGCGAGGGCGCTCACGCGGGCCGGTTGCCAACTCAATTTTCACTGGCAAGCGTGACCGACCCGGGCGTGGTCGTCGAGACCGCCAAGTGGGGGGAGGACGAAGACGCGTTGATCCTGCGGCTGTATGAGGCCGATGGTGGCGGCACGTCAACTGCCAGTCTGGCACTCGGAGTGGGAGCCGAGGCTGTCGATCAGGTGGATCTGCTCGAGCGTAACCCGCGCGCCCTGGAAGTTGCCCCGGCGAATGACGCGGTGCCACTCGAGTTCCGCGCGCGCGAAGTCAAGACCCTCCTCGTCCGGGTAGCGTCTACAGCACCCGCGTAATGCTCCCGAGCTCGGTCTGTCGTCTCCGGTCATAATGTTGGCGTGGGTGCAGCATTGCGGGTGTTTCAGTTGCGCGTCACTAACGAGATCCTGACCGATCTGCATGAGCGCTTGAGTCGCATCCGGTGGCCAGATGAAGCCCCCGATTCACCAGCGTGGCAGTACGGCACCGACTTGACGTATCTGCAGCGGCTGGTGGCCTACTGGCGCGACGGGTACGATTGGCGTGCTCAAGAGGCACTGCTGAACTCATTCCCGCAGTACGTTGCGCCGGTCGCCGGCGTCGACGTCCACTTCCTGCACGCGCGCGGCGTCGGTCCGAACCCGCTGCCGTTGATTGTGTCCCATGGTTGGCCGGGCTCCGTGCTCGAGTTCCACAAGCTGATCCCATTGCTCACGGACCCGGCCCGGCACGGTGGGGACGCAGTGGATGCGTTCTCCGTGGTCGCGCCATCTTTACCGGGCTATACGCTGTCGTTCAAGCCTGGTCAGCCGCGCGTCGGTCTTCCCGCCATGGCCGACATCTTCGCCGAGCTCATGGTCGACGTGCTCGGCTACGACCGCTTCGGTGCGCAGGGTGGCGACCTCGGCGCCTTCGTCTCCGCGGGGCTTGGCTTGAACCACGCCCAGCACGTGCTCGGCATCCACCTGAACCTGCTGCCGCTGCGACGAGATGAACCGCCCCCGCTGGGCGATGATCCCGAGCTGGTGGCGTGGCGCGAGGAGCTCGACCACTGGCTGCGCGAAGAATCCGGCTATGCGTCGATCCAGGGCACCAAACCCCAGACGTTGGCCTACGCGCTCGCCGATTCGCCCGTCGGTCTGGCGGCCTGGATTGTCGAAAAATTTCGCAGCTGGAGTGACTGCGATGGCAACGTCGAAACCTGTTTCACGCGCGACGAGCTGTTGACCAACATCATGCTGTACTAGGTGACGGGGGCCATCGGCAGCACGTTCTGGCCGTACTACGCCAGACAGCATGAGGGCTGGCTGCTGCCGGGTCCGCGGCCGGTGACGGTCCCGATGGCTTACTGCGCGTTCCCGCGGGACATCCTCCACCCTCCGCGCAGGCTCGCCGAACAGGCATTCAGCACTATCCAGCGCTGGACCGTCCAGCCCCGCGGCGGCCACTTCGCGGCCCTGGAGCAGCCCCACGCCCTGGCCGCCGATATCCGCGCCTTCTTTCGCCCGCTCCGCTAAGAGTTTCCCAGCTGTTCAAGCGGCGTGGGGTCTGATCGTGAGCCGTATCTCAACAGAGGAGCCTCTTGCGGGCACCGATTCCTTGACCAGCGTCGGGCCAAACCGGCTGTCCGACAAGCTCCACGCCGTTGGACGTCACCCCACCGGTGAGCGCACTGACCCCCCGGCTCAGCGACTTTGCACGTCGGGCCGAAAGATCCCTCGTGCACGAGCAGCTTCGTGGACAACGACTCCGAGAACTCTCCTGCGTGCGCTTCGGTGAAGTCAGCACCACGGGCAGGCCAGTCACTACAACAGTTAGCGCAGGCGGTCATGCCGCTCGGCGACCGAGGGACGCTACACCTTCGAAATGGCGCCGCGGCAGGTGAGAGCGGCGCCAGGCAAACGTGGAAGAGCGGCCCTAGAATTGAGCTCGGGAAGGTGCCACGGCTGGACTCAATCTCGGCTTTGCAGTAAAGGCGCATCGCCGCACTCACGCTGTTCCGTGGCTTACGTATCGCGCTGGCTCACGCCGGCTGGAGGTGGACTTGAAAATAACCAGCGTCCGCACTCGCGTGGTAAGCGTGCCAATCAAACGGCCCGTGGTTGCGCGTATTGGTCAGTACTCCCACATGTGGTTCGTCCTGGTCGACGTCGCCACTGACGATGGCCCGAGCGGCCTGGCTTACCTCTGGACATTCAGCGCCCATGGTGCCCGCGCCGTGCAACACGTCATTTCGGAGCTAGCCGAGGTAGCCGTGGGTGAGGATCCGTTTTTCACCACGCGCCTGTGGCGTGGGATGTGGGCCCGCATCACTCAGTGGGGACACGCAGGCCTGAGCTTGATCGGGATGGCCGGCATAGATATCGCCGTCTGGGATATCGTCGGCAAAGCGCTCGGCGAGCCGCTGGCGCACGTACTTGGCGCCAATGCAAACCCGGTGCGCGCGTATGCCAGCGAGGGGTTATGGCTGACCAACGATCTGACCGCATTGGGGCGCGAGGCCGACGAGATCCTCAGTCAAGGGTTTCGAGCAATCAAGATGCGTCTGGGTCGGGCGCGCATGGCGGACGACCTGGAGGCGGTTCGGGTGGTCCGAGCGACAATAGGGCCAGACGTGACGCTGATGGTGGACTCCAATCAGGGCTGGGACGTCGACTACACGATCCGGATCGGCCGCAAGCTCGAGCAGTTCGACCTGGCATGGATCGAAGAACCGATCGCGCACGATGACCTCGTCGGCCACGCGCGGATTGCGGCCGCGCTGGACACGCCGCTGGCTTCGGGAGAAAACATCTACAGCCCACACGGTTTCCGTGACGTCATCGAGCAGCGCGCGTGCGAGGTTCTCATGCCCGACGTCGAGCGCGTCGGTGGCGTGACCGGGTTCATGCGGACAGCCGCACTAGCGGAGGCGTGGAACCTGCGTGTGTGCTCGCACCTATTCCCCGAGATCAATGTGCATTTGATCGCGTCGGCGCCCACCGGTTATTACCTGGAGCACATGCCGTGGGGCGAGCCCCTGTTCAACGAGAGACTCGAGCTGGTGCACGGCGCGATACAGATCCCGCAGCGTCCAGGACTGGGCTTCAGCTGGGATGAGCAGGCCATCGCCCGCTACATCGCAGACTAGCATCAGTTGGGCTGGCCGGTTGGCCCGAGCGGCGTCTTGGGGCAGCCGCCCACGTGGTCACACGCGAACCGTCGAGCGAAGTCGGGTACTCTGGTCGAGATTGACTGGCGGTGCGGTCGGACGCAACTGGCGCGCGTGCATCCCGCGATGGCGTCAGGCACGCCCGTTCAGGCAGTACGTGCGGCCCGGAGTTCAGCGCTCAACGTGGCAATGTCGACTCGCAAGATGGAGAGTGCCAGACGCCGATAGGCTGACGCGCGCGATCGTGTTGGAGTGAATCTGTACGTGCGTGGCTCGCCGCCGAGGCCGCGGCTAACGACAACGCGGGCACAGGGAGAGTCTTGGCTTCGCCTAGGAGATTGCATGCTGGTCTTCCCGGTTGAGATGTGGGTTGGATCTGAGAGACTGAACATCGCCTGAACTCCTTTCTGTTTCGCTGATGTCTGCAGCGTACGTTCGCAACAATCGAGAAGCTGTCGTCACGCTTACACTCCCACAGTCAGCCCGCCGACCGCCGCGATCGGGATCGACGAGCTACCCTGGTGGGCCGGGCTATGAGTAGCCGCCTGGCCATGTGAGTTCTGTCGCGAGCATGTGAATACTGTCGTCGGGTTGCGCACTGTGGGCTTGTAGTCGCTGGTGTGGATGGGCCACCGGTGACGCACCGGATGGAGTGATACAGGTCCTACTGCGACTGGCTGGCAAACGGGAAGTCGTCTCGAGCAGAATTGAGATCGACTGAGACCCCGCCAATCTGGCCGCCAAAGGCGAATTGCCAGGCATCCCACGCCGGGTCCGACGACGGATCGAATCGACCTTCGGGCGCCCGCCGGTACTTCGAACCTGGCACAACCGGGTCCGACACCCACGTGAGGTCCACAAGGCTGGGAGTCCCCAGGACGTGCGCGGTCATAGCATTGCTGTAGAGCAACGCCTGGTGGCCGGCGCCATTCACCACCTCGACCCAGCCACGCACGTACTCTTGCACGCCGTCGGGGTCATGCTCGTAGTTGCCGGACTCGAGGTGCAGGCCAAGCAGCGTAGAGCTGTCGAAACCGCACGCCCCGGTGAGCACCGTCGCCTCAGTACCATCCAATGTGCCCTGCTCGTAGTTGAGGGTTCCGCGTAGGGTACGATTACCTGGCACGTTCTGTTGGCCGACGTACAGGGGCAGAAAGACAAACCCGATCCCGGCCAGCGCACCCACACTGGCATTGGACCAAGGGGTGTGTCCAGACAAATAGGGTCCACCCACGTAAACGTTCAGCCACGACCATCCCAGATTCAGCATTGCTTGACCCTGGTTCAGCATGGGGGGAGTAACACAATCCAATCCGTACTTCATTCGTGGTTCCTTTCGCATTCGCTGCTGTTGGCCAGCTGCCTGGTCGGACTCGACAGCCCGATCGAGGCCGTCTCGAAGGAGAGGTGAATGAGAACCGCCACCGTTACTCCACGCCGTCTGTCAAGGCGCCAACAACCCCAACACACACCGGAGGGCACCGAATACGTGATCGAGATTTGAGCGGCGGGGAAGGTTACGGCCCCGCGGGATACTGTGTACCTGGCGGTGCTTCTTTGCTTCGTCGACGAACGCTTCCTGGCGAATGCGGGCGAGTTCGAAAAACGTGAAGTGGTTCATGTCTGCACGCTATGCTCATGCGCGCCCGCCAAGGGGTCAGGGCGCTTACACTCGGGGGGTGGGGGATGTTACACGCGCATGCAAGGGCTGACCCTGTCGCGTATACCGCTGTTTGGTGGACTGGCAGAGCCTGAGCTCCAACAGCTTTCCGCCCTCCTGCGCCACCGGCGTTATGCGCGCAATGAGATCATCTTTCTCCGCGGTGACCCGGGCGTCAACCTGTGTGTAATCGAAAGCGGTCGTGTCAAGCTGTCGCTTACCTCTGAGTTCCAGGGTCGCGAGATCTCATTCGCACACCTTGAGCCGAACGATGTGTTCGGCGAGCTGGCGCTGCTCGACGGCGATCCGCGGTCGGCAGACGCCATTGCAGTCGAGCCAACCCAGCTTCTGCTGCTCGCGCGCGACGATTTCCTGCGTTTCTTGCATGAGCACCCGCCGGTGGCGATCGCGCTGTTGGCTGACATGAGTCGTCGGCTGCGCCGCGACGCCGACATTATCGAGGACGCGGCCTTCTTCGACGTGCCCGCCCGTCTTGCGCGTGTCATTCTCAAGCAAGCAATCGCGCACCCAGACGGCACCTTGAGCACACCCAAAACCACTCAGCGTGAACTGGCGGCGCTGGCCTTCACGACGCGGGAGACGCTCAACAAGTGGTTGGGTATCTTTGCCGATCAAGCACTCATCCGCTGGGAGAACAGCCGAGTACTGGTACTCAACAAAGAGGGCGTGCGGAAGCGCATCTACTAACTCCGCCTGCGCCGGATGCTGTCAGCGCGCTTACTCTTCACCTGTCAGCCAGACGACAAGTGAGTGGCAGCTTCGATCGATACCGTGGGTCATCTGAGAGCACGACCACGGTGAGGGAGCATTCATATGGACTGGGAAGAGATTTACTGTCGGCTGCGAGTGGACAACAACGACATTGAGGCCTGGCTGGCGGTCGAGCGGCGCGTCAAGAGCTGGGGGCGGGCGGTCTTCTGGTCGCGTGGAGCGCATGTCGTTCAGGATGCGGTGGCTGACACGTGCGCGGCGGTGGCGCTCAACCTGGGGGACGCGCGAGGTCCCGACACATTTGCGGGTTTCGTCTACGGCCATTTTCTGAACGTTCGCCGGCGAGTGCTCCGCGGCGTTCCGACGTGGATGCCGCTCGAGGGAATCGAGCTGCCAGCCCCCGATCAAGAAGAAGTCCCAGATCCTGAGCAGGTGCAGCGTCTCCAGCGCGCGCTGGCTGAATTGCCATCGCGTGAGCGTACCGCGGTCGTGCTGCGGTATTTCGAGGACTGCCCCTCTGCCAGGATTGCCGCTGAGCTGGGGGTGACCGACGGGAACGCGCGGCGCATCCTGTACAACGGGCTTCGACGGCTGCGCACGCGGCTCCACAGCCGGCGCGTGCTTGCGGAACCCGATCTGCTGCGCACCTGATCGGGGCGGCACGATCTGCAATTCATGCCGACGTGGGCGGGGACGGCGGCAGCGGCGGGGTTGGGAGCGGAGCCGGAGTTGGGGTCGGCGCGGGTTGCACCCTGATTTTGGCCACCGACGCGGACGTTTCGATCGACTCCCCACTGGCATTTCTGGCTTTCAGGGAATAGCTTGTGGTGGATACCCCCGGGCGATCCCGCACGTCACCTGTACCAGCGTCCACCGGCAACGTGGCGCCGTCGTCGCGGCTAATCGTGACCGACACCGCGTCGGCCACCTTCCACGACACGAGCACGGGCTCGCCCTCGGTAATGACGGCTGGTGCAACGCTGAACTGCTGGACCGCCGGCAGCACAACGACGCTCACCGGCTCGGACGTTTGGGTCTGACCATCGGCTCCAGTAACGCTCAACGTGTACTGGGTGGTGTGCGTCGGTTGGATTTCCACGCTCGTCTTGCCACTGACGTCTCCCACGTCAGGTGTGATCGTGGCTGTGGTGCGGTCGTTTGCGCCTTCGATATGGAGACTCAACTGGGCTGTCTCACCGGCCGAGATTGGTTTCGCAGGGGCCTGCAGCCGGGGAGGCCTGGTCGGGACCACGACCATGCTTACGTGCGCTTCGTCAGTTGTCCCGTCCGGATTTGTGGCGACCAGCGAGTAATCCCCACTATGCAGCGGCCGGATCTGGAATGAAGTTCGACGAGTTACATCCTGGTCAGTGGTGAGCTCCAGGTCATTCGGGGAGGCCTTCAGCTGGAGCTGGCTGAATCCCTCGGCCACCCAGGTCAGCCGGACTGCGTCGCCAGGATTGGCTTGCGGGTGATCCTGCTCGAATTTGGTGATCCGGGGCTTACCGAAGCTGACCAGCGCCTCCGCGGTCGCGGTGGCCGTCGAACCCTCAGCGCTGGCCGTCAGGCGATACCGTGTGGTCGCCGTAGGGTGGACGATCACTTTGCCGGTCACCCCTGGAGAGGAGATTTCGTCAGCCGGGTCTATGGCCACCGACGTGGCATGTTCGGTGGTCCACTGCAGGGTGACCGGGTCACCGGCTTGTTTGATGAAATCCACCGACGCCGAAAACCCAAGGACTCGGAGTACGGCGATCGATGCGCTGCCGGTCCCGGTCAAGCCAAACCAGTTGCGGGCACTCAGCTTGTAGTCCTGCGACTGGGTCGGATTGATGTTCAGCACTCCGCGCGGGAGTGCGACTTGCTGCCTGCCCGCGGCGCTTTCGAGTGTGGCGGTGCCCGTTCCGCGGTCCACGTCCCATGTCAGCAGAGCGTCCGCGGCGCCGGCGACGACCGCGGGTTCCGACGTTAGCTTGACGTCCGGCGGGCGCAACAGCACGTAGCCAAAGCCGAGCGCCACCGCGACCATGGCCAGTGGAATCAGGACCGGCTTGAGCAATGACTGCACCCGCGCAAAGACACTCTGGAGCCACACTGGAATGCGCGGCGGGCAGGCCAGTTGCACGATCTGAACTGCGATAGCCTGCGCAGCAGAGGCGGTGATACGCACCCGGTGCGTGCGTTCTGGTCCAAGCCAGGGGCGCCGCTTGACGCTCACGTCCAGCTCCACCGGAGCTTCACCGCCGTTGGCCAATGTCACCTCCTCGAAGTCGAGCTTGACCTTGAGCGGATCATCAGTCATGGCGCCAAACGCCACGCAGGTCGACGCGTTGCCCGCGTTGCTCACCCTGAGCGGGTATCGTCCGCGACCCCCGCGGACCAGCAGCGGCTCGGCGACTAGGCCAAGCTCGGCGAACGGTAACACGGTCAATTGGGCGGTTGCTGAACGTCGGATCGGGTCGTCACCCTGGCTCGTGGCCGTAATCAACAATGGGTATGTTCCAGCGCGTGCCTGGGCCTGGCGAGGCGGTGAACACACGAGCGTGACGGTCGCCGTCGCGTCAGCGGCTGATACCGGAGTCTGAGAGGTGAGGAGTCGAACGAGCGGCGGCTGATCAGCGCTGCCGTCAGGCGCCACGATACGCAACCAACTCGCCGGCGCGCCGGCTACTTCAAACAGGAACCAATCCACCTGGCCAGAGAAGTTGCTGAGCGTGACAGGCAGGAGATGCCGTGCGCCAGGTTCCAACGCAACGTCCGTGGGTGGACCCACGACCAGTTGGAGCACGTCAGAGTCGACGTAACGGGCTCGCCGGTACGCGTGGAAGGTTGCGATCGCGCGACCGAGTCGCAGCTGGTCTCCGTCATTCAGGGCGACTTCTTGACGCGGCTCGAGCTGCACATCGTTCACGAAGGTGGGATTCATGACGTCGGCCTGAACACGCAAGAACCAGTTGGATTCGTGCCGATACAACTCTGCGTGGCGCCGCGAGATCGTCGCGCCGCCGCGAACGTCGCGCAGGTCAACATCTGGCCGGTACCTGAGATCGTCTGAATGGCGTCCAACGCTAAGCACACGTCCCTCGGGCACGCTCACCGGGATGACCCTATCGCCCGCCCGGATCTCGGCGGCAGTCAGGTTCGGTCCGACGCCGACAAGAGTGGCGTTGGCGTCCGACGCGGGTGGTTCGCGATCGCCACGAAACTCGATTGATACGCTACCGAGGGTGATCTGATCGCCGTCGTGCAGGCTCGCTTCCTGGTCATGGACTAGGGCACGGCCCGCGACCGCGGTCGCACTGCGTGCAGCTGACTCGACTTTCCAAATCCAACCACCGTCCGTTCGCCTGATGCGCGCGTGGCGACGCGAAACAGTGCGTCCGCCTTGACGTTCGACGAGATCTACATCCGGCCGGA
>JBPCIO010000110.1:0-5394 GCA_051006215.1 Chloroflexota bacterium | reverse complement strand
CCGGGCGCGATGACTATGTCGCCATTGCTTGGTCTCGTCCATGAGACCGCGGTCGACGCTGGCCAATGCCGCCTCCAACAAGAGACTTTTGCGGGGTTGGTCGTCGACGACCAACCTGCTAATTGGGATCGAGAACGGCAAGGTTAGCGACGGTTCAATCATACGTGCAGAAATCACGTCGGACGGTTCATGGGGACTGGTTTGCTGATGCAATCGGGTGATCAGCCTTTGATGCGATCATCGGGACGCATCGAGACGGCCTCATCCGCGCGGTCAGTATGACGTTCAACCAGAGCGTGGCATTCACCCAGGTTCAATACCCCGGCTCGACGATGCGAACAGTTTTCATGGCCTGGGTTTATGTCAGCCGCAAGAGCCGGGGCCAGGCCGGCCGCACCGCGTTTTGGTACAGCAGGGCATGGGTCAGAACGCCCACCTGGAGTTACGCTGATACGCCAGCTGAGCTCGAGTACTGGTCACATAGACGAGCGGTCGAACAGGGCGCGTGCAGTCGCCGGTCCAGCACACGACTACCGCAATGCACTGGGCAGGATGTCGAGCTGCATGCGGTATTTCGAGACCGTGCGGCGGGCAATGTGGATGCCTCTGGCCTGCAACCGTTCCTGGATGTCGTGATCGGTGAGCGGCTTGCCTTCTTTGTCGATGGCTTCCTTCAGATGTCCTTCACGCTCAGGCTAGGCGTGAAGAAGTACGAATACGGGATGACTTCGCCATTTGGCAGGAGCGCGTACTTGCTGGCCGTGGCTCGGCTGACGGTGCTCTCGTGAATGCCGAGCTGCTCCGCGATCCCGGCCCGGCTGAGCGGCTCCAGCTACCGGATCCCATGCTCCAGATACGCGCGCTGCCGCTCGACGATGCACGTGGTGATCAGGAACATCGTCTGACGCCGCTGGGTGATATTGGCGATGAACAGCTTGGCGCGCCCAACATACTGCTGAACGTGCTTCTTTTCGTCAGTGTTCATGCTGGCGCCACTTTGATGTAAGTCGGCCGCCAGACGCGTGTACATCGGGTTGATGCGCAGCTCTTCCTTGTGGGGGATCATTGTATCCCAGAAACGGAGCGCGCCGCCCGTAGTCGTCACTCCGGGGGTGGGCATGTGGGAAACCCCGAAGGGGTTATCCAAGCTCTGCGCGAGCAGAGCGTCATGTCCACGCCGATTCGCGCGCCGCTGTGGATAACTCAGTGAGGCGCAACCACCTCCTCTCCGAGGAGATCGACCAGCAGAAGAGACGCCTCGCATTCGGGGCAGTGGCCGCCCAAGCCGATGGCGCGACTAAAAAGATTGCAGTCCGGGCAGCGGCGCTCGCCGACGAGACGTTCACCGCAGCTGGGGCGCTCGTATATCGTCTGCGCGACGACAGCGTAGCGCTGCTGGAGTTCTTGGCGGAGCCGATGCAAGTCGGGCGGGGTCGTCTGCTGACACAGGCGAAAGGCGCGTTGTTGATGCGGCCGCCCTGACCAATGCCGCCAACGCAGCGACCCAGCTTATGCCGCTCATTGGCGGGAGCTTGCTCGCCTGAGGCGGCTATCCCTGGCTGTTCGGTTGTACGGCGATCCTGGGTCTGGCCGCGATCCTGCCGCCCTCTCGCTGCCGAAGCCAGCGCCCTAAATTGGGTTGCGCAGATTCTTGAGCTCCGCCGCGCCCAGTGGCGGTAGTCGCCAGGCGACGTTCGCGCGGCGGTCCTCCAGGGAGCACACGATGTCCATGCGGTGTGGCGTCTCGAGGAAGATGACCTCGAGCCGGAGCGTTTTCGGATCGGACCAACCACCGGCCGCGGCCACTGGTATGCCTTTGCCGAACCTATCACCAGGTACAGAAACATTCCAGCCGCGTGTGCGGACTGCCAAAGTCAGCGCGTTGTCAGGTTCATGCAACGTGACCTGCAACTCCCCATCCTTACGGTCCAGTTGAATGGACGTGAGCAGAGGCTGCGCCTGAGGTTCCCCCTGCCAGGGTGCCACCTGGAAAGGGTAGCCGAGCCACGGCGTCCAATCACTCGGCCCCTCGTCTGCCCGATAGGCTGGCAACTCCAGCCCGAGAAGTCGCGCCGAAAGCTGCTCCTGCGCGCCGACATCCGGCGCCGACTCGCGGAGCGCCGGCAGCAGGTGCGCCCACATGGCATCAAGCATGACTTGCATGTCGAGCGTCGCCGCGGTGGTGACCATCACTGTGTTCTGCTCCGGCAGGATCACACAAAACTGCCCGAAAGCACCGTCACCGCGGTAACCATGCCGCGACATCCAGAACTGGAAGCCGTAGCCCTGCTGCCAATCGGGATTCGCTCGCATGGAGTTGTCGACCTGCTTGGACGTGGCCTGTGCGATCCACTCCTCCGAGATCAACTGGGCGCCGTCCCATTGACCGCGCTGCAAGTACAGCTGTCCGAGCTTGGCAATGTCCTCGGTCCGGGCGTGCAGTCCGGTGTAACCTTGCTCGCGACCATTCGGAAACGCTTGCCAGCCGACCTGGCCGATGCCAAGCGGATCAAAGAGTCGAGGTCGCAGGTAGCTGCTGAGCGACATCCCGGCCTCGCGTTGGACGATGCTGCCCAACGTGTACGTGCACGGCTGGTTGTAGGCGAACACCGTGCCGGGCGGACGGTCCGGCGGGAGGAGCAGAAAGCCGCGCACCGGCTCATGCGAGTCCAATGCCAGCGTCTGGCCGATCGTTTCCTCCTCATGGCCGCTGGCCATCGCCGCGACATCGCGGATGCGCATGGACCGGCTGCCAGGATCGGTAATCTCCGCCTCGAACTCCGGGAAATGCGAAAGGATGGTGTCGTCGAGGTCGAGCAGGCCCTCAGCCGCGGCGAAGGACGCCGCCGTGGAGGTGAACGACTTGCTGAGCGAGTACAGCCGATGCGGTCGGTCGGCGCTGTACGGATGCCACCAGCCTTCGGCAACCACGTGCCCATGGCGCACCAGCATCAAGCTGTGCATCTCGATATCAGGTCGCGCCGCGAGCGCGTCGAGGAATGCGAGGATTCCGGCTGGGTCGACCCCCTGGTCGACGGGCGTGCTGCGCGGCAACGATTTCGGCACGTCTGCCAGTGTAACGACAATTGCGAAATAGCCTGCCGCAGAAGTTGAGCGGTTCTTTGCTTGCCGCAGGTTGCGAAGCTAAGAGCCAGCGATCAGATCCGCTGTGTGGGGCATGGTATTTCGTGAGCCTCATTACTTGTGCGTCTTCCGACACAGGAAATAGCCCCCCGTCCTTGCGAGAGACAATCGCTGTTTTTGGACAGTGAGAATGCCTGAGGTGTTGCCGCGCACAAGTCTGACCC
Source organism: Chloroflexota bacterium (assembly GCA_051006215.1). Taxonomy (GTDB): domain Bacteria; phylum Chloroflexota; class UBA6077; order UBA6077; family CF-72; genus CF-72. Next base: position 2,086 of record JBPCIO010000110.1, on the reverse strand, counting down.
CCTGGTTTTGCCGACCCATTGGTGTCTTTGGATTGATCTATCGACTTGTTCGCGCGGCGGCACCGAGCAAGTGCCGGTTGGGAGGCGTGGCCTTATAGGAGCTTGTGCAAGCACCGCCCATCACTGTCCTGCCCGCTCACTCGTCGGGCGAGAGCGAACTTTTATGTTTGATCGGAGCAGGGCAACGGCATGGGTGGGTAAACGACCTCAGGATGTAATCGGTGGGGTTGATACACATAAGGACGTGCATGCCGCGCTGGGAAGCCCGTTCCCGTCTACATCGCTGGCTGATATGACGGATAGAGTCATTACGATGCAGACAGTATGATCGAGTCCATCCACCTGTTTGACTGGCTGCTCGCGGACCGCCTCGCAGCGTGTGTCAACCCGTTGATCGCGCCCCAAGTCATCGAGATATTGCGGGAGCAGCGGATCGGCCGCGTGGTGAACCTTCACGAGCAAGCGGATCCGCCCGAACTCCTGCAGGCCGTGAGAGCCGACACTGTTCACTTGCCCGTTGCTGACTTCACCCCTCCGTCGCACGAGCAGCTTCGAGCCGGGGTGGCGGCGATCCGCGAAAGTCTCGCGGCGGGCAATCGCGTGGCAGTCCACTGCGGCGCTGGGCTTGGGCGCACCGGAACCCTGCTTGCCACCTATCTCGTGAGCGAGGGTGTTAATGCCGAGGCGGCGATCTCGCAGGTTCGCCAGGCACGACCAGGGTCTATCGAGACGCCAGCGCAGGAAGCGGCTGTGCGCCAGTTCGCCGCGACAATCACGACGTCGCCCAGCGGTAATCAGTGAGCAGGCAGGCTGCCGAGTGACGACGTGAAGGTTCGAGGAGCGGCGGGAACCGATCGATCTGATCATTGTGCGGTGAGGCAGCAACCGGTACCGGCCACACGCGCTCCGCGGTACTCTTGCATCCGCATGGGCTCGTCGATTCGGGCCGCATTCCAACCGGCTGCGGAGGGTCGTTGGCATCGAATCTGAACTCAGAGCGAGCCAGCTGGCGAGGCGCAGGGACTTCAAAGTGTCGCCAATGAGCGTCACACGCGACCAAACTCACCTCAACCACCTGACACTCGCCATCGTCCCGATCTGCACATCCCAGCATCCCGTTCTCGGGCGGACTTCTAGGTCAGTGCCCAGACAATCCATCGCCTTAATCTCGCGCCCGTCGGTACTCGTTCCGGGGCGCGTCAGGCTACTTCGCAGACTCACTTTCATTATCACTTCCGAAGTACGGTCGATAACGACGCCCTCCATTGTTTCCTGCCCAACCGGGGGACGTCGATGCTGGTGTTCCAGGGCTATCCGCTGCTCGTGGACCACGCGCGCCTCAGGCGGTGCGAACGTGCGCTCGGGCGTAGTCAGCGCAGCGCGCTTCTTCTTCCTCACGCCCGACGGCACATGCGTTCGTCGATCCCGGCTCCGACGTCTCTGCTGCGCCTGGACACCTACAAAGGCAAGCGGCGGCTTACAGTTATCGCTCCGATCGGACCGGGTTCTCCGGGCCGCCAGTCAGTCGCTGCGCGAGCACCTGAGCCGCGTGATCAGCGATGTCCGCGCCTGAGGGGCCGGCTACCTGGCGCATCGCCGCGGCGACTTCTTCGGAGGGTGGCAGCAGTTGCGCCGCGCACTGCGGGCAGCGGCGGGCCGTTTCGGGAATCTTACTCGTGCACTCCGGACACTCTTTGGTCGGTGACGGCTGCGGCTGGGGCTTGTAGCGATCCACCAGCTTGTTGACGGGCAGCACCACGACGAAGTAGACGATCACGGCAATCAACACAAACAAAATGACAGCCTGAAGCAGGTCGCCGATGGGGAAGGTGATGCCGCCGAGGGTCACGCTCAGGCTCGAGACGTCGGCATTGCCGCCCATGGCGGCCAGCAGCGGGTTGAGGATGTCTTTGACGATCGCCTGGACAACCTGGCCGAAGGCGGCGCCGATCACGACACCGACGGCCAGATCGACGACGTTGCCACGGAGCAGGAACTTCTTGAAGCCGCCGATATCGGCGCGCGCCTCACGCAGAACCATGCGGCGCGCCTAGCAGTCCACGTGCCACCATTTCGCGCTCGTCGC
>JBPCIO010000109.1:0-27278 GCA_051006215.1 Chloroflexota bacterium | reverse complement strand
GGGTACCATTGCCACCGAGGCCCCACTGCGCGAGGTCGTGACCAGCAACGGTCTGAGCCACTTCCGCCGCGCCACCGAAACCCCGTTCAATCGCATTTTCGAGGCGCGCCGCTAAACGAGCGTTTGGGCATGCCCTGGGGCGCCGTGACGAAGGGGGCCCCAGGCGCAGTGGAGGGATGAGAGGATGGGGTGACAGCTGAAGCGCTCGTCGCTCGTGTGACTCGGCGTCGGCAGGCTCACGCTCTAGTGCGTGCTGTGCCGCTGGCTAGTTGCATGCTGCGCGGCTATTTTGGCGGCAGCGTCCTGGCAAAGGTGACACTTTGCTCGACCCACGCGGATAACTCGCGCTTGGTCTTCAACCCCGCAGGCGCGACGGTAATCCAGCCCTCCATCGTGCGGCCGCCCATCTTCATCAGCGTCACATGCGGACGCGCGAGGGATGCTTGGGTGTCGGCCGGATCGATGCGGACCAGGAGGCCGCCGTTGCGCGAGGCGCTAACGGACACGTTGCCGTGCAGCAGAAACGCGACGCCGCCGAACATCTTCTTTTCGGTGATGGCGTTTTCGACGCCGAGCAGTTCGCGGAGGCGGTTTACAAGGTTCTCGTCGTACGCCATGTGCGTTGTGGGAGTGTATCGCGCCGTCGGACCCTCGAGTCTCGGAGCGCCTCGTGCCGCGAACAGAACATCGCTCGGCCATACATGAGGACGGGTCCGATTTGTACAAAACCAACGCCGAACGGTTGGGACGCCACTTCCTGTCAGACCACGGAACGCACGTGGGCTCCTTCGCCTCGAGCGATATGGGCAACGTCGCTCAGCGGATGCCCGTTATCCATCCTTCCATCGGCCTCGACTGCGGAGACGCCGCCAATCAGCGACCGGAGTTCACCCCATACTGCGCTGCGTCGACAGGAGACAAGGGCGTACTCGATGGCGCTCTGGCCATTGCCTGGACCGTGGTCGACCTCGCCACATCCGCACAGCAGCGCCATCGTCTCCTGGAAACGAGCAAGCTCTCTCGCTAACACGGGAGTACGCTCACTTCGGTCCGTGTGGGACCACCGCCGTCTTCGCCGCGGCGTTCCTACGGGGTCGTTACATCGCCCGGCGAAGGCGGGGTCGGCGGGCTCATGGGCATACTGCCGTCGACACCGGTTGGAAACCGGCATGCGCCTGCATATGGCCCGCCGGAGCCGCCGAGGCTGAGGGTGCCGATGTCCGCACTCTGCCCACCGCTGACCAATACGTTGGGTCGATCGGCGGTCGCGCTCACTGAATCGGCCACCGGGCCGGCAGCGACCGTCATGTACTGGCCAGCAGGCACACCCCCTAGCGTGAATTTGCCTGCCTCATCCGTGCGAGCGCTGATAGCCGTGTTCTGCACCGCGACCAGCACGGCGCCTGCGGGTAGTCCGTTGACCGGCATCGGGCGTGAACCTGGAGCAATCTGTGCCTCCGGGGCGGACCCGTCTGGCGCAACCGCTGTCCCAGACTGCGCTTGTCCGCTGGGCAGCATCGGTAGCGGAATTCCGCGAATGCACGCACCCCACACCACGCGGCCGGTAACGGTCCCAGTGGCTGATTGGGCGGTGGCGCCATGCGCGGCCAGCGCCAGGCTGGCCAGCACGGCGAAAACGCCCACCGTGGCGCCCGCGCGCAAAGGCGTCGAAAAATGAACTAGACCAGGCATGGTCGGCTTCTCCTACTGTCAACAACGGTGGGAGAGCATGGAACGTTCCCAGCCTGGTAGTGTTCGGTGGGTATCGGCGGGGGTATGGTACTGGCCTGCCTGCTCGTCGGAGGCGGACTGACACGATGGACCTGGAGGTATGTCTTGGCCATGTGGACGCGGCGCTGGCGGACGCGGACGCTGAGCTGTCGACGGACCTGGGGGACAGCCATGAGGTCACGCGCGCTCGCCTTTGGCGCCACCAGGTGCTTATCGATTGGGAGCCCGATTCGCAGGCGGGTGGGTGTCTGCTGCGGCCCGACCTGGTGCGCCGACTCGTCGCGCTCAAGGCTAGCGTGAAAATGGGTGTCGACGGGTTCAGGATCAGCGCGCCGGGTCGGATCGTCGCCGCGCTGAGCGTCGAGCACGCGGACCTTGTCGGCCGCTTGGGAGGCGCTCGGCGGGTCGAGATGCATGCCACGCTGCGCTTTCAAGCCGAGGTCTATCGTGGCGGCCAGGAGACGTACTACCTCGTGGAGCATGGCCACCGCCAGGCGTTGCTGCGGCTCAGCGCCGACGTCCGGCCGCGGCAGGTTGGCGGAGCGTCGCCGCGTACGTCGCCTGCCCCGACGTGATGGGCCCATCGAGGCGGGTGTAGCACCCGCCGAACCGCCCGCCAATCGAGAACGCCCCGACGCAAGCGTATCGCGGGCCTACCCGCTGCACGCGCCGCTGCACGTCGTCGACTTCAACATCCTCGAGCCCTGGCGAAGCAACTGTCTGCTGGACGACATAGCCGCCTTCGATGAGTCGCGCCTCCCAGCCCGCGGCATCGAGCGCGTTGCCGAAGATCACGGAGTCGCCTTCACGGCCATTCACGTGTTTGACGACGGCGTGCGGTAACCACCCTGGGGCTGAGGGGTCGCGGGCCAGGAAGGTGGGCGGCAGATGACGTTCGATCGTCTCGCGGCCCGAGCCCCCCAGGTTGAAGCGGTTGGACCACAGCCAGGCCAGGCACGCCTTGGATTGGGCCAGGAATGCACGCAGACCGTTGAGGACCAGCAGATCGCCGTCTATAGCCGCTTCGCACAGGCTGCCAAATATGGCGTGCCGGTACAGGCGCTCGATGGGATAGAAACGGTAGAGTGCATCGATTTGTTGGCCACGCAAGGTTATGCGGCCGGCTCGCGTCGCCAGGTCCGTCACGTCCCCGACGAGGGTGGGTTGTCCTGCGCGACTCAACAGCCAGCCAAGCCACGTTGCTTGTGCCATGTCTTCGAGCCAGCTGTGCGACGAAACGATACCTACGCACCGGACTGGTCTTGGGTGGTGCTCGATGCGCTCCAACAGCGTCCTGACGAGCAGATGGGCAAGTCCGCTGCTGAGCCCCCGGAGCGGAGCCGAGCTTCGCGCGATGGCCGGCTCGAGGCCCATCGCTTCGCGGCCGCCAGAGGGCGTGTCCGCGTTGTACTCGATGACCTGCCACGTGCCGGCTGCGTCCAGCAGGCAGTCAAAGCGTCCATACAGGCTGGCGCGCCGGCCAGGGTGGGCCGGCTCCTGGCGCGCCAGTTCGATGGCCGGCCACGGCCAGGCGAGGGACGACCACCAAGCCGGCTCGCTCAAGATGCTCTCGACCGCTACGTCGAGCAGCGCGCTGAAAGCGACCGTCAAGTGTTGGAGTTCATTCGCTTCGGCTGCGCTGAGCTCCACACGGGCGAGAGAGAGGTACCGCCGGCCGGCGGCCCACGCGTCGAGGTTGAGGTCTCGCATGCCGGCTGCCGCCACACCATCCCAGGCTGAAACGTACGCTGCATACTCGGCTGTGGGGAAGACGCTTCTCAACCGGCGCAGACCTTCAGCACCTCGCGGATGCCGTGCGCGCGCAGGGCGGCGAGGTTGGGGAGATCGGCGGGGCTGAGTTGATACCGGTTGTCGGCCCGCTGATCGTTCAGCGAGCGTTTGGATACCGGGCGGGTGCGGTCGGCGTCCAGCACGAATGCGACGTTGGGCAGGACCAGTTCGCGAGTGAGTCGGCCGGCTTGTCCGACCAGTGCGTGGACCAGGCCGTCGACCGGCAAAATGGCCTGGTGGTAAGGCCAGCGCGGCAGCAACAGCACTCCGTTCGCCACCTGCCACTCATTCAGGAGGGCAGCTATGTGCACGCCGAGGATTGGCTCCAGATCGAGGACCACCAGGACGCCGCCGTGTCGGAGCGAGCCGGCCAGACTAGCGGCCAGCGCTCTGGCTGCGGGTGACCGAACTGCTCGCGGCGTAACCGCCTCGATCTCCGGTGCAACCAGCGTAGGGCACACGCTCCAACCCTTCCAGGGGCCGGCGCCGGCTTGCCAACGGTCCCAGGCTCGCCGGGCAGTGCTTAATCGCACACGAGCGCGTGTTCGACTTCGACGAGAATCGCGGCCAGCTCGTAGCGCAAGGGTATCGGCAGCGACGGAATCACTGTTCGCCAGTGGCGTCGGAGCGAGGCGTTCGGCAGCAGCGATGAGCGCTCGATCAGCGCCTTCAACCAGGAGTCACTTTCGGGTGAACCGTCACTCATCGAAAGCAGCCAGGACCGGGTGGGCGCGAGCAGCCAGGACAGCGGCCGAGCGGCGGACGCCGGGATCGGGACACTCGCAGAGCGCCTCGGCGACGGACACCGCCAGTCGGGCCATGCGAATCAAAGCGGCGACGACGGACGGGTCGAGATCCTGCCGCAGCATGGGCTGGTACTCGTGGCCGCGCTCCAACAGGCCGAGGCCTGCTGGATTGGCGGTGCCATTCAGCACGCGTGCGGCGACCCGCTGAACGCGTCTACGAGCTGCTGCTTGTTCCGCCGCCGATGCCTTTGCCACCGAAACCGCCCGAGCTCCCGGAACTACTCGAGCTGCCGCCGATGCCCTTGCTGCCGCTGCTCGATCCAGAGGAACTGCCGACACTGCCCCTGCTGCCGGCGGACACCGACCCGGCGCTCCGACTGGCCGTGCTGGACGACGCGCTGCTGGGTGCTGAAGCAATGCTCTTGCCAGCCGACGACGCACTCACCGCCCCAGCCACGGCCGCAGACTTGCTGGTGGCGGCGCTCACCCGCGAGGTCGCATCTGCCGCCGACTTGTTCGTAGCGGCGACACCCCCGCCCGTTCCTGACGATTGGCCGGATACCGACGAGCGCGCCGCCTCGAGCGCCGTGCTGCGGGATGCGGCCTGCGACGACGCAATCGTCGATGGACTGGACCCGCCAGGCGCCGGTGGAGGGGAGTAATAAACGCTGCCGCCTGGCCGGCCGGAGTTGTACACCGGGTAGTTGTTGATGATGGTGGTTCCACGACCGCCGCGGTAAAAGCCGCCGTTGGTCAGCCACATGAAGATCAGGAAATCGCCGATGTACGAGGAGCCGTTGTTGTTCGATTGCTGAACGATGATTGGCTGTTGTACCGGCGGCGTTGTTGCGCCGGGCGCGGCGGTTGGTTGGGGTGCGGACAGCGGGGCCGGAGTTCCCACCGAGCTGGCCACCTGGTCCTGGAGTGCAAGGTCCTCGTTGACGACCTGCAGCCGCGGTTGAAGAAGCGCCTGCAAGTCGACGTGCTCGGTCGGCTCAACGCGCGCGCCGTCCAGCGCCGCATTGGCTACGTAGACTGTTGCTGGCTGACCGTTGACGTCAGTGGTTTGCTTATCGACGACCACGTCGCGCAGATTGACAACCTGGCCAGGCTCGTACAGCGAGACCTCGCTCGGGCGAATGGCCACGTACACCACGTCCTCGGCGCGAGTGGGGCGCTTAGACTCGAGCAGCGCTCGGTCGATCACCGCCAGGACGGGATTGTCAGGTTCGACCCGCAGCACTACCCCGCTGAGGTAGGTATGCGTGCCTCCGGCCGCCGACGCGGCGGCGGCGTTGTACGCGGCGTCGAGAACCGTCGGCTGACCGCCAATCGCCCGTGTCGCAGCCAAATAGCGTTCGTCCTGGCCCCAGCGTTGCACAAGCTGGTCTCTGGCCACGCTTGCCGCGCTCGCTTCGTTGCCGGTGGAAACAGCGGCCTGCAGTGCGTCGAGGAACTGGGATGGGCCGTCTCGGGTGCCGACCGTGACCGGCTGCGCCGCCAGGCTGTACATGCCACCGACGGTGTCCAGGCCGGCTCCGGCGCGGTCGACGAGAACCGGCGCATCACCATCCTTGGGCGCCATCAACGCCCATGCCTGTGACGCGCTGCCAGCGTCCAGCAAGACAAGCTCAGTGAACCGCGCGGGGCTTGCCCGCGGCTGAGCAGTGATCGTAGGCGGCGATGCGCTGTCGGGTAGCTGACTGACGGCCTGAGCCGTCGCTTCGGGACTGCTGCTCGGCTGCTCGCAGGCTGTGGCGGCACTGGCCAGCGCGACGCAGGCGGCCAGCGAGAACCGCACCACCAGGCGACTGAATCTGCCGCCCAGCCGCGCCTGCCGCCGCTTGCCCGAAAGCTTCAGCGCAAAGACTGCGACCTCCGCCGCGGTCGAGACATCAGCCGCCACCTGCCTGGCTGGTGCGAGGTCCCAGACACTGGTCGCCAGGCACGCATCCACACGCTCGGCAACTGCGTGGACTTTGTCGGGCGACACGTAGTCAATCTAGCAGGTATCTGCCTCAGCCACTCTCAAAAATCGACAGCGCGCCATAGCCTAACGCGAGCAGGATCAGCATTCGCGAGAGGTCCGAGCCTGTCGGCGACCGCGGGCCGGCAGTCGTCACCGGGATCCTGGTTTCCAGGCCCAAAAAGAGTGTCGCCAGGCCAAACCCGCAAAATGCGAGCCACCGCTCCAAATTGCGTTTGTCCTCGACGTACGCCAGCGAGTGCCGCGGATCGTCGGCCAGAATGTTGGTGACCGTGTTGGCCGACTGTTGGGCCCGCTGCAGATTGAGCAGGATGCTCGGAACAAAGTGGTCGACGCCCCCACCGGCCAGCGCCAGGCGCTGCGGGCCAGCTTGCTCCAGGCGGCTCATATCCGCATTGACGAGTATGACGTTCAGACCCGCCAGCGCTGCTACTGCGGCGCCCACTCCAATGAGTATCCGCGTTCGCCGCACGCGCTCCTTCACGGCTTCAGCCGCGTGGTAGGTGCCGTTGCCGCGGCCCGCCTCGGGGACAGCCATGCTTCGCGCGGAATGCTAACCCACACCCGGGCAGTGAGCCTGGATCTCAGGCGGCCGGCGGTGGGTGCCACATCGGAGGCGTCGCCCAGTCCGGTGGCTCGGCGAAGATGCCCACCCCAGACAGGCGCTCGAGCAGCCGGCGTTCGTAGAACGTCTGCGGATCGAACTGTTCTAGCTCGGCCGAGGTGCGGATGAATGCTTGGACCTGCTCGTATTGCTGGTGCCAGCCGAGGGTCCGCTCGGCGGGGTTCCAGCGCGCTCGACGCTCCTGAAGCACTTTACGGCGTCCATGCGCCGCCGAGCGGATGGGGTAGTGCTTGAGTAAGAATTTGAACGGATAGACGCGGCGACCGTGGAAGCCGACGTCGTGGCCGGCGGTTGGCGCGAGCGAGACTCTCTGGCCGAGATTCTTCCAGGCTCGCCGCTGGTGGAAGTGGCCTGGGTGGTCACTGAACTCGAAGTGCGAAAAATGGGCTTCCAGATCGCGTGTTGCGTCGTAGCTGTCATCGGTGGCCCAGAAGTTCAGCGTCACGTGGTCGATGCAGGTGAAGCCCGACCGCTCCACATGGTAGAGCCCGTCGCGCAAGCCAACGCCTGGCCAGGGAGTGCGGCGTCGTTCATCAGCGTCATGCAAGATGAGCCAATCGGCGTCGAGACCGCTTGCCACTTCCTCCACCCTGGCGAGGATGCCCCGCAGATCGTACTGGCCGGGCGCATGGTCCGCTGGAAAACGCTCCATGCCCAGCAGGCCACGACCGGTGAACTGGCGCACGATGGCCGGGGTCTGGTCCGTCGACCAGTTGTCGATGACATAGACGCCGATTCCTTCGTTCACCAGGTACTGGAGCGTTCCTGCGATGACGTCGGCTTCATTGAACGCTGGCACGATGGCGGCTACGCGAAAGGAGGGCGGAGCCACGCACGGGTGAGTCACCTGACCCCGCTCCAGGATCGTCACATGCCCGCCATTCGGCGCGTAGCCGACAAAGCTCACGCCGAGCCCGCGGCCGCGCAGCAACAGCTGTGCACGTCCGGAACCCAGGACGACGGCCGCCGCGGCATCGCCCAAACGCTCGTCTCGGGTCAGGCACGCCGCGTCAAGCAGGGGCACTGGCATGGGCGCGTAGCAGGAGCGCAGGTAGTCGGCGAACTGTGCGACGATCCGCATGGCGCTCACAATGCAGCCGGTGTACCCAGTCCGAAGCTCAAAACTCGTCGAGCGAGAGCTGGGTTGACTCACTTTTCGGCTGGAGTTTCGAGGCGCGTAGGCCGATGAGTCGGATCGGACGCCTTGTCCAGGCTTTGCGCATGAGCGCGGCAGCCCCGGCGGCTAGCAGCTTGTGGTCGTCGGTCGGATTGCCCAGCCGCTGTTGGCGCGTAACCGTTTCCCAGGTCACGCCATAGCGCAGTTTGATCGCCACTTCGCCGGCCACCAGGTGCTCTGCCTGCAAGCGCCCGGCCACGTCCTGCGCCTGGGCCTGGAGGCGTAGCCAGATCTCGGCTCGATCGCCCGTGTCGCGGTTGAAGGTATGCTCGCCTGAGATGCTCTTCCAGGCTCGCTCCCCAACCAGGGTGGAGTCGTCCTCCCCGCGGCAGGCGCGATGCAGGTAGCGACCGTAGGCTGATCCGAATTGATCGACCAACCACTCCAGTGGATGGTTGGTCAGGTCGCCCACGGTGCTGATCTCCAAGCTGCGCAGGCGTGCTTCTGACTTGGGACCGATACCGACCAGTGCGCGTACGGGCAGCGGCGCCAGGAAGGCTGACGCTTCGTCGGGGCCGACGATGCACACGTGGTCGTCGCGCGTCTTGGCGACCTCGGAGGCGATCTTCGCTACCAGCAGCGAGTCCGCGACTCCGAAGGACACCGACAGACCAATGTCGTCGAGGATCCGCCGTCGCACCCGAGCCACCGGCTCTTTGACAAAGCCATGCTGACGCCAGTCAAGGGCAGCTTCGTCTATCGAGCGCTGCTCGAGCAGGGAGGTCTCGGTGCGGAGCAAATCCATCAGCCGTCGCGAGTAGGCCGCGTATACGTCGTGGCGGGGCGTGACGAACACCACCTCGATACCCCGCTCCTGGGCCATCCGAGTGGCAATGGCATTGCTCATGCCGCTGGTGATCCCGATCGAGCGAGCCACGCCATTCGCGGTAGTGACGATGCCGCGCGCGTATTCGCGCGGGTCTATGCCGATAATGACTGCGCGCGTATCGTTCGCCAGCGAAGGCGTTTCCAGTGCCTCGACGGAGTAGTACATCTTGTCCACGTCGCAGTGGAGATAGACGTTGTCCCTCACGAGCTCGCGGGATCATTGTGTTCTAGTCGGTCACCCCGTTGACACATTGCCGGCCACTCGCTCGGCGCGCGCGACCGGTTCGCGAGCGGGATACCCTTTACGACCATGACAGCCGACTTGCTGAAAGCCATTGAATTTCGTCTGGTCGGGCCCTTCCGCGGGGGCCGGGTTGGCGCCGTCGCCGGTCACCCTTCAGACGCAGGCGTGTTCTACTTCGGCTCGACCGGCGGTGGAGTGTGGAAGACGACCGACGCTGGCATCTACTGGGAGAATGTGTCCGACGGTTTCTTCGAGCGGGCTTCGGTCGGCGGCATCGCCGTGGCTGCGTCTGACCCGAATGTGATTTATGCGGGCATGGGCGAAAGCTGCATTCGCGGCAACGTATCCCACGGTGACGGCGTCTACGCGTCGACCGACGCTGGCAAGACCTGGTCGCACCTTGGCCTGGCGGACACACGCCATATTGCGAAGGTGCGTGTCCACCCGACCAATCCCAACATCGTCTACGTAGCGGCGCTGGGGCACGCGTTCGGCCCGAATCAGGAGCGCGGCGTCTTTCGCTCGTATGACGCGGGCAAGAACTGGGATCAGGTGCTGTTCAGAAGTCCGGACGCGGGCGCCAGCGACTTGAGCATGGACCCGCACAACCCACGCATTCTGTACGCGTCGTTCTGGGAAGCGCGGCGGGGTGCCTGGAGCCTGACCAGTGGCGGCCCGGGCAGCGGGCTGTTCAAGTCGACCGATGCTGGGGATACCTGGACCGAGATCTCGCGGAAAAAGGGGTTACCGCAGGGCGTTCTCGGCAAGATCGGCGTGTCGGTGTCTGGGGCGCAGAGCGATCGCGTCTATGCCATCGTCGAGGCAGACGACGGGGCGGTGTTTCGCTCAGACGACGGTGGCGAGACGTGGGACCGCCTGTGTGACGACCGCAACCTTCGTCAACGTGCCTGGTACTACCACCACGTTGTCGCCGACCCGTGCGACCCCGAGACGGTGTGGGTACTCAGCATGGAGACCTGGAAGTCGAACGACGGCGGTCAAACATTCGTGGAGTTTCCCACCCCGCATGGAGATAACCACGACCTGTGGATCGACCCCAAGGACACGCGCCGGATGATCCAGGGCAATGACGGCGGGGCCACGATCACCTTCAACGGCGGGGCGAGCTGGTCCTCGCTCTACAACCAGCCCACGGCCGAGCTGTACCACGTCACCACCGATTCGCGGACGCCGTACCGCTTGCACGGAGCACAGCAAGACAACACGACCATCTCGGTGCCCAGCCGGTCGCCACTGGTTGCCATTACCAACTCCGAATCGTGGGAGATCGGCGGTGGGGAAAGCGGCTACATCGCGGTGCGCCCGGATGACCCCAACATCATCTTCGCCGGCAGTTACCTCGGCTATTTGACCCGCTACGACCATCGAACAGGTCAGGCATCCAGCATCGAGGTGTGGCCCGAAGAAATGCTCGGCGGCGGCGCCAAAGACGCCAAGTATCGTTTCCAGTGGACCTTTCCGACGCTGCTGTCACCGCACGATCCAAACGTGCTGTATGTGACCGGCAACCATGTTTTTCGCTCAACGGACCAGGGCGCCACGTGGGAAGTGGTCAGTCCCGATCTTACGCGCAATGACGTGACGAAGCTCGAGTCTTCCGGCGGACCGCTCACTCAGGACAATACTGGCGCCGAGTACTACGGGACCATCTTCGCCTTCGCCGAGTCGCCGCTCGAGAAGGGTTTACTGTGGGCTGGATCGGACGACGGCCTGGTGCACATCTCACGCGACGACGGCAAGACGTGGCACGACGTCACTCCCAGCGCATTGCCGGAGTTGTCGCTCGTCAGCATCCTCGAGGCATCGCCACACGACGCCGGGGCGGCATACATTGCAGCTACCCGCTACAAATTCGACGACTTTTCGCCCTACCTGTTCAAGACCAGCGACTACGGCGTGTCGTGGACGAGGATTACGACAGGCTTGCCGAATCACGTCTACACCCGCACGATCCGCGAGGACCCGACTCGACGCGGCCTACTGTATGCCGGGACGGAGACGGGCGTGTTTGTATCGTTCGACGACGGTGGGAGCTGGCAGCCGTTGAAAGGCAATTTGCCGACCGTGCCAATCCACGATCTGGTCGTCCGCGAGCCCGAGGGTGATCTCGTGCTGGCGACCCACGGGCGGTCGTTCTGGATCCTGGACGACCTGGGGCCGGTGCGTGCGATGACATCCGAAACAGTCGAGCAGGCTGCGGTTCTGGTGAAGCCGAGACCAGTGGTTCGCTACATGGTCAACGGTGGATTCTCACACAAGCCCGTGCGGGGGAAGAACTACCGCATGGTCGGAGCGGTCATGGTCACGTATCGCCAGACACAGGACGACCGCACCGGCGCCAAGGTTGATCGCTACCTCGACGCAGGCCAGAACCCCCCGAATGGCGCCATCGTCCAGTACTTCCTGAAAGATAAGCCCGAGGCAGATATTTCGATGTGCTTCCTCGAGGCGGACGGTACGGAAATACGCACATTTTCGAGCCGTAACCCGGACGAGGCGGAGCAGATCGAAAAAGGGAACAAGAACGACAAAGTGGCGGCTAAGTTGAAGAACCCGCGCATTCCCAAAGAAGTCGGCCTGAACCGCTTTGTCTGGAATTTGCGGTATCCCGACGCGACCAAGATCGACGACGACGAGGTTGCCAATGACCTCGCCGAAGGCGGTATTTCGGGGCCGCTGGTGCCGCCCGGGTCGTATAAGGTCCGCCTCGAGGTGGGCGCACAGACGTTCGAACAGCAATTCGAGGTCCGCAAAGACCCGCGCGTGGTGGCCACCGACGCCGACCTGGGCACCCAATTCGAGCTGTTGAAGCAGGTGCACGCGCGACTCTCGGACACGCATGCGGCCATCAACCAGCTGCGGGCGCTCCGACGTCGCGCCGAGGACTGGGCGAGTCGGGCCAAGGACAAGCCCGAGCTGGAAGGTGTAGCGAAAGCTGCACGAGACGTCGTCGAGCGACTCAAGCCGATCGAAGCCGAGCTGATGCAGCCTGAGGCGAAGAGCCGCAGTGATACGCTCGGCCTTCCGATTCGGCTGAACGGCAAGCTGGCCGCACTAAGCGGTCTGATTGCCAGCGGCGACACCGCGCCCACGCAAAGTCAAAGCGCCGTCTTTGGCGATCTCTCGCAACGCGTCCAGGCCCAGCTTGACCAGCTCAGCGAAGCCGTCGTGACCGAGGTCGGCAACCTGAACGAAGCCATACGGGCCGCGAATCTGCCTCCAGTTGGAGCATAGGAGGAATTCGGGTTCTGGCTGCCTTCGCACGCTGCGTGGCAGGCGCGCCACTTGCGCGATCTTGTCTGGCTTGCCACACTCCGCCGATTGACCTCGCACATGTCCTGCTCGCCGTCGTCCCCCTATCTCGAGCTCCTCGACTGGCGTCGCCAGCTGTCCGAGCTGTTTGCTAGCCTGCGCCACCGACCGCGCGACGCTGAGACGTTAACCTGGTTTCGCGCCGAGAAGGACCGTTTGTTTCGCGCGCATCCGCAGAGCCCGATTCCGTCGATCGACCAGCAGCGCTTCGTCGGACTGGCGTACTGGCCCTACGATCCCGCAGCGCAAGTGGAGGCACACTTTACTCCCAGCGATGAGGGGCCGCCGGCGGCGGCCAGCGAGGTGCCCTTCAGGCGCATTGGCCACCTCGACTTCGAGCTTCGACACACGCCGCTGCGGTTGGGCGCGTTCTGGATCGAAGGCTACGCGGGTGGTCTGTTCGTCCCATTCACCGACTCGACGAGTGGGCATGCAACGTATGCAGGCGGGCGGTACCTGCTGGATACGATCAAAGGCGCGGACCTCGGCTCGGGCGCTGAGCCTGACCGGGTGAGCCTCGACTTCAATTACGCCTACCACCCGTCGTGCACTTATGATCCGCGCTGGGTGTGTCCGCTGGCGCCGCCGGACAGCCGATTAGCGATTGCCATACCAGCCGGGGAGCGCCTCTGATGAACCAGGCTACGGTTGAGTTCCGCCACGTCAGCAAGCAGTACGGCCCCAATCAGGGCGCCGTGGTGGACCTGTCGCTGTTAGTGCCGGCCGGGGAAATCTGCGTCCTGGTCGGCCCGAGCGGCTGTGGCAAGACGACCAGCCTGAAGATGGTCAATCGGCTGGTCGAGCCAAGCAGCGGCCAGGTGCTGATCGACGACGAGGACGTCATGAGCGTTGAGGTGACCACCTTGCGCCGCCGCATCGGCTACGTGATTCAGCAGGTCGGGCTGTTCCCGCACCAGACGGTAGCCGACAACATTGCGACCGTGCCGCGTCTGCTGGGTTGGCCAAAGCAGCGCGTCCAGCACAGGGTCGAGGAGCTCATCGAGCTTATCGGTCTGGATCCGGCCACGGTCCGCAACCGCTATCCAGCCCAACTTTCGGGCGGCGAGCGCCAGCGGATCGGCGTCGCTCGAGCCATGGCTGTCGAGCCGCCCGTCATGCTAATGGACGAGCCGTTTGGGGCGGTTGACCCGATCGTGCGCGAGCGTCTCCAGAACGAGTTCCTGCGCCTGCACCGTGCCCTGGGTACGACGGTATTGTTCGTAACGCATGACATCGATGAGGCCATAAAAATGGGCACACGTGTGGCTGTCATGCAGCAGGGCGGCCACCTGGCGCAGTACGCGCCACCGACTGAGCTACTGCTGAGGCCAGCTAACGACTTTGTGGCTCGCTTTGTGGGCACCGATAGAGGCCTCAAGCGACTGACGCTGCTCACCGTCGGCGATGTCCAGATCGAGCGGGGAACGGTTGCCCGCGTCGGTGACCTGGCTCGAAACGCACGGGCGCGCGCTTTGGACGCAGGCGACAGCTACGTGTTGCTGCTGGGCCGCGACGAGCGTCCGCAGGGGTGGATCAAGGTCGAACAGCTTGCCTCCGACGAGATGCTCACGGCCGACAACGTCGATGCCTCGTCCCCGCTCGTCACTTTCGAATCGACTCTGCGCGATGCACTTTCGATGCTTCTGGCTTCGGCTGTCCAGACCGCTGTCGTAGTCGACGAGCGCGGAACATACCTCGGTGTACTGACGCTCGAGGGCCTTGGGACGGCATTCCGGGCTGAGCCGGAGCCTGTAGCGGCGGCCAGCGTCGCGTGAGCCGCCTCACGTGAGACCTGGCGAGCCGCTGATCCTGTGGGACTGGACATTCGATCACCTGCCGGATATCTGGCAGAGGCTGATCCAGCACCTGGAGCTGACTGGCATCGCCGTTGGGATCGGATTCGTGTTTGCCTTCGTCCTCAGCCTGGTGATTCGACAGGTGCCGCTGCTGTATTCACCCGTGACGTGGGTCGCGGGGGTGTTGTATTCGATCCCTAGTTTGGCGCTGTTCGCGCTACTGATCCCGTTCACCGGGTTATCGATTGTCACTGCGGAAATAGGCTTGGTGAGCTACACGCTCCTTATTCTCGTCCGCAACATCGTCAGCGGGATCCGCTCAGTGGCACCGGATGTCCGCGAGGCGGCTATTGGGATGGGGTATTCGCAGCGGCAGATGCTCTGGCGGATCGAGCTGCCTCTCGCGCTCGCGATCATCATTGCCGGCTTGCGCGTCGCGGTGGTGACCACTGTTGGCCTGGTCACTGTCGCCGGGGTGATCGGCCAGGGCGGTCTCGGCGCGTTGATCTTCCAGGGCATTCAACAGTTTTTCGCCACGCCGCTGGTCATCGGTTCGGTCCTGTCGATTGCCACGGCCATCGTGCTCGACGGCATTTTGGTGCTCATTGAGCGTCAGCTCACGCCTTGGACGCGGACGACCGCGGCGTGAGCTTCCTCCTCGACGTCGTGAGCTGGCTGAGCGGAGCCGAGCATTGGGTTGGTTCTGACGGCATCCCCAACCGCGTTGGCGAACACCTGCTGTTGTCAACCGCGACCGCGATCGTGGCAGTGTTGATTGCACTGCCGGTCGGAGTGTTGTTCGGGCACACGAGCCGGGGCGGGTTCCTGGCGATCAATCTGGCGAACATCGGACGCGCGATGCCGTCGCTCGCGCTCCTGGCGCTGATGTTGCCCGTGGCACTGTCGCTCAAGCTCGGACTTGGATTTTGGCCGACGTTCTTTGCGCTTGTCCCGCTGGGTATCCCGCCGATCCTCACCAATACGTATGTCGCCGTGCGTGAGGTCGACCGGGATATCGTCGAAGCCGCGCGGGGTATGGGCTTACGGGAGCTAGAGGTGTTGAGGAACGTCGAGCTGCCGATCGCGGCACCGCTCATTATCGCTGGCGTCCGCAACGCGGCGGTGGCCATCGTGGCGACGGCCACGCTGGGCGCTCTCGTGGCTGGGGGCGGTCTCGGCCGGTACATCGTCGACGGACTGGCCCGCCAGGAGTACCCGCGGCTGTTTGTGGGAGCGCTCCTGGTTGCCTTGCTGTCCATCGCCGTCGAAATTGCGTTCGGCGCTTTCGAGCGGGTCGTGGTGTCAGCCGGGCTGCGGGCTGCATCAGTGGCGGCCGACGTCAATCTCCAGCAGCGGCCGCGCTAGTCACTCCCGAACCCGTGACAAACTTGCAATCTCGCCCAACTTCTGCTTGAGTGGGGGAGCGCTTTACCCTATCTCAACCCGCGCCACGGCTCGTTTCGAGCCGCGAAAGGAGCTTTACCCAATGCGGAATTTCCGCCTGCTTGCCGCCGGGGCGTCGGCATTGGCGCTTTTTGTGAGCGCCTGCTCGACGGGGGGCGCGCCAAGCCCGACGGCCGCGGTCGCCCCGCCGACTACCGCCGCCAAGCCAACTGCGGCGCCCGCCATTACCTCGGCCAGCCCGTCCGCCGCCGCCGCCGCGGCCAGCCCCAAGCCGGCGGCGAGTCCGTCGGCGAGTCCTGCCGCCGCTGTCGCGAGCCCGTCCCCTGTCGCCGCCGCCGCTGGCGGTCCAAAGCCGACCGTCAAGGTTGGGTCCTTTGGCTTCGACGAGAGTGAAGTGTTGCAGGAGCTGTACGCCGGCGTGCTCGAAGCCAACGGGTACACCATTGAGCGCCACCCACGCCTGGGTAGCCGCGAAATTGTCGAGCCCGCGCTCGAGTCAGGTCAGATCGACCTGGTCCCCGAGTACCTGGCCACGCTGGAGGCGTTCCTGGCCAAGACCAATTCCAAAGCCACCTCGGATCCAACCGTCACGCAGAAAGCCCTCCAGGATCTGTTGACACCCAAGAACATTACGGTGCTCGACTACGCGGCGAACGCAATCGACACGAACGGGTTCGTGGTTACCAAGGCCACCGCGGACAAAAACAAACTGACAAAGATGAGCGATCTTCAGCCGGTCGCTAGCCAGATGGTTCTCGGCGGCCCTCCTGAATGCCCACAGCGGCCGTTCTGCCTGCTGGGGCTGCAGAATACGTACAAGCTGCAGTTCAAAGATTTCAAACCGCTGGACGCTGGCGGGCCGCTCACGGTTACCGCGCTCGACAGTGGCGACATCGACATCGGCCTGTTGTTCACCACTGATCCCAATATCATCTTGAAGAACTACGTTCTGCTGGCGGACGACATGAAACTGCAGTTGGCCGACAACGTCGCGCCCGTCGTCAGCAACAAGATCCTCAGCAGCGGTGCGGACTCGAAAACCCTGCTGAACAGCGTGACGGCCAAACTGACGACCGCCGACCTGACCGACCTGGACAAGCAGGTTGGCATCGATCACAAGGATGCCAAGACCGTAGCCGTCGCTTATCTGAAAGCGCAGGCGATTATCAAGTAGAAACCTGGTCAACCTGAATTCGCCGGCTCGCTGACTGAAGGCGTGCCTGAGCTCGGCCAGTCGTTTGATCGCGGCCGCGCGCTCGGGCTGAGCGCGCCCGGTCATCGCGTGATCCTGAGACGGACACGCTCGGTAGGTAGCGCCGCCCACGCCATGCGGTCCTGACCGTCAGCAACGTCGTAGTTGAGCTCGTGCTCGTCATGTGACTGACACTCTTCATCCTTACGGCCATGAGTCGGTAGCCTCCTAACGCGCGGCCAGTTCGACGGCTTCGGCGCGTTCTACGGCTGTGGCGGTTCCACATTGATTACTCCATCCTTTGCGACGGACGGGTAGTACCGTATAGGCGATGACTGTGGTCGCGGCCCCCGCGTCGAGTGCTGCTGCTCGGCTGGCTCAGTTTTGTTCTGAGCTGCGCTGGGATGACCTCTCCAGCGCAGTGCGGACGCGGACGCTGGAGCTTCTGCTGGATCTGATTGGCGTGGGGCTGGCTGGGAGCCGGCAGGGGTCAAGTGCGCCGGCAGCGAAGGTGGCAATCAGCCTTGGGGGCGAGGGCAAGGCCACTCTTTTCGGCAGCGGTGGCCGAACAACCTCCGCGGTGTGGGCGGCGCTGGCCAACGGCACGGCGGCGCATGCGGTCGAGCTTGACGACGTGACCACGGAATCGTCGCTTCACCCAGGCGTGGCGGTCATTCCAGCCGCCCTGGCGTTGGCCGAAGAGCTGCACGCTTCACCGGCTGCCCTGCTCGAGGCCATCGTGGTGGGTTACGAAGTCACGATGCGGGTTGGCAATGCGCTCAATCCGGCCTCGGCGTATGCGCGCGGGTTCCACCCCACCGGCGTGGCCGGCGTGTTTGGCGCCACACTGGCGGCGGGTCGCTTGCTGGGTCTCGGCTGTGAAGCGCTGACAAACTCGCTGGGTATCGCCGGCACCATGGCCGCAGGCTCGCTGGAGTATCTGTCTGACGGCAGCTGGACCAAACGTTTGAACGCCGGCTGGGCGGGCCACGCGGGGATCACGGCCGCCCGCTTGGGGCAGGCCGGCTTCAGCGGCCCGAGTACGGTGTTCGAAGGCCGCCTCGGCGTACTCCACGCGTTCAGCGATGCGCCTGATCCGGAGCAGTTGCTGAGTGGCCTCGGCGATACCCAGGCCCTCCAGGTCATGCGGGTATCGATCAAGCCCTACGCGTGCTGTCGGTACAACCACGGGCTGATCGATTGCATGCTTCAGCTCGCGCGGGAGCATCGCATCCAGCCAGCCAGCGTGCAACGCATCCGTCTCGGCGTGCTCAGCGGTGGTGCGCTGCTGGTAGCCGACCCCATAGAGCAAAAGCGATTGCCGCGAAGCATCGTCGACGCCCAGTTCAGCGCGCCCTACGCCGCGGCGGCGGCGCTGGTCTACGGCACTGGCAGCATCGACGCGTACACCTTGGAAAAGCTGCATGACCCGAGCGTGCGGACGCTGATGGCGCGGACCGACTGTTACCAGGATCCCGCGCTGGACGCGGGCTATCCCCGCGAGTGGCCGGCCGCAGCCGAAATCCATCTCACCGACGGATCGGTGCTTTCCACGCGCGTGCAATTCGCCACTGGCGAGCCCGACAATCCCATCTCGCCAGCAGACCTTCTCGGAAAGTTTGTCAGCCTGGTGGAGAAGTCGGTACCCGATCCACACGCTCTGGCCGACACGATCATGGGTCTGAGCGCAGCACCAGATCTGGACGCCCTCACCTCAGCCCTGCGCGGGCGGTAAGGGCAGGCCCGCGCAGGGCTGCAAGCAGGCGGAATAACCAGCTAGGAAACGTATTCGAGCAGTTCGCGCCGCAGCCGTGGCATGCGCCGCAGCTTGGCAAGCGCCTCCGCCTCGATCTGTCGGATACGCTCACGGCTCACGCCAAGTTCCTCGCCAACTTCGCCCAGCGTTCGTTCGTGACCACGGTCGAGACCGAACCGCAGTCGCAGCACCTGCCGCTCACGCGGATGCAGCTCGTCGAGCGCGGATTCCAACCGCTCCGACAAGTCCGAGGCTTCGGACGAGTCACGCGCCGCTTCGGCCGCCGTATCGTCGCCGATCAGATCGCCGCGGGTCAGCTCACCGTCCTCACCGAGGGGTGTTTCGAGCGACAGTGGCATACGCGCAGCGCGCCGAGCCTCGTTGATCCGCTCGGGATCGATGTCGAGGAACTGCGCGACCTCGTCAACGGTGGGCTCACGCCCGAGCTCGGCCGCCAGCTCGCGTTCTGCGCGCGCAGTTTTGGTCAGAAACTCTGTGACGTGCACAGGCAGTCGGATGGTCCGGCTCTGGTCGGCGATGGCGCGCGTTACCGCCTGTCGAATCCACCAGTACACATAGGTGCTGAAACGGAACCCGCGCCGCCAGTCGTACTTCTCGACGCCAATCTGTAGGCCGATATTGCCTTCCTGGACAAGGTCGAGGAAGGACAGGCCGCGCCCGAGGTAGCGCCGCGCCACCGAGACCACCAGCCGCAGGTTGCACTCAATCAAGCGCCGCCGCGCACGCTCTCCGTCTTCAGCCGAATGCTCCAGCTCCATGCGCAGCGGGTCTTCGAGTGTTTCATCCGCGGTCGCGAGCTCGCGCAGGGCAGCCTTACCCGACTCGAGACGCTGCGCCAACGACACCTCTTCCTGAGCGGTCAGCAACTCATGGTGAGCGATCTCACGCAGATACATCGCGCCGGCGCCGCCCGAAAGTTCCTCGGACAGTAGTCCAAAGCGACTGATGGGCTCAGCTACAGCCGCCTCTGCTTCAACCTCAGGATCGACTCGCTCGGTCTCGGGGCTGAGTTCTTCAGGTTCGTGCAAAAGATCAAGGCTCACTGTGTTTCGTTACTCCTGGGTTCCCCTCTCAGAGGTCAAAAAAACCGCCCCCAATCGGTGCGCGGCCTGGGCGGCGGTTGGCTGCCGCCGCACTGCGAACTGTTGCGCTCAAGCACAGCTCGCACGTCGACGGACAAGACTGTTACCCCATGGTATCAGGTCTATCGAGAACGTCAAGTTTCTGTGCCGAATGCTTGACGCGACGACGAGCCATGCTCCGTGTCCTGGTCGAAAAACGAAGCACCCCTCGACGACGTTACAGCCGCTGACGCCCTGCTTTTCTGGTCTGGCATTCTTGCGCACACTCATATAGCAGAACAGAGATGGTTGGTTCTCGATTCCCCATACGGTATTGGCTCGCCTGTAGCAAGTGTTAACTCGTGCACAACCCGTGCCCGTTAGACTCCTGCCGTGCAACTGCGCCGGCAACGTTCTTTCGTGACTTATCCCCCGCTCGCTCGCCGTGATTTCCTGCGTTGGCTCAGCCTGGGCTTCATGGGCGCGGCTGCGCTAGGGCGGCCCAACCCGGCTCTGGCCGCGCCGAGTACAGCCACGCCAAAGCCAACCACACCCCCCACCCGAACCGCGGCCCCGTCCCCGACGCCCCAAGCCAGCTCTCCGACGCCGACATCGAGCCCGACGCCCCTGGCTACACCTACGCCTCAGCCGAGCCCGGCTCCGCCCACGCCGACGGCGCCTCCGACACCGGCGCCCGTGCCGACGGTGCCCCCGACACCGGCGCCCATGGCGGCAGCCTGGGTTCAGGCGCTCAGCCCGCTGCCGCTGTGGAGCGGTCCGGACGACAATGCCGTGCAGTTCGGCACCGCGGCCCGCTGGGACTATTTCCTGCTTGTCCAGCCTCAGACGGGTCCACGGTTGTACGTGTTGGTGGCGCGATCCAAAAATTACGCCTGGGTTGATGTGCTATCGGTGGGGCCGTCAGGCCAACCTCCGCCTGGCTGGCCGCCCGCCGGCCAGGTCGCGCCGCCTGAGGATTTGAGCGTTGGCTGGGTCGCCACGGTGGCCGACGCGGCACTGTGGTCCGATCGAGGCGGTACCTTACTCCTTGGCCTCGCACCGGCCGCCACCGCCTTCAAACAGCTGGAGCCTCAGGATGGGCCGCGCTTGCATGTCCAGGATCCCTACTCCGGCGCCGACTCGTGGTTGGAGGCCCTCAGCGTTGGACCGATCGACCCGCCCCAGCGAGTCGATTCGGCACTGCGGTGGTGGGGGCTGTCGTATGTCGACGGCGCCAACCTGCGGCCTCAACCCTCGACGCGGACGCCCAGCCTGGGCGAGCTGCCCAGCGGTCGCCCCATCGTCGTGTCGAGCTGGGTGGCGGGCGAAGAGGTGATCAAAGACAACCCTACTTGGGCCGTTCTCAGCGACACGACGTTTTTGTACAGCTCGGTACTCAGACCGGTCTCGCTGCCGTCTGCGCCGCCGCCACCAGGCTCGGCTAGTAGCCAGACCGGCCGCTGGATTGATCTCAACTTGCTGCACCAGGTCGTGGTGGCGTACGAAGGGCCGAGCGTAGTGCGGCTTGCTCGAACCTCGACTGGCCGTCCGGGCTGGGAGACAACGCCAGGCAGGTACGCGATCCAGCGGCGCGTCGAGAAGGAAACGATGGAGTCGACCAGCCTCATCGGACTAGACGCGCAGCGCGCGGACTACAAAGTCGAAAACGTGCGCTGGACGCAATACTTCAGCGCGGATGGCAAAGCGCTGCACGAGAACTACTGGAAGCCGCGCGATGAGTTTGGCATTCCCTCAAGCCATGGCTGCGCCGGGCTGGTAGCCGAAGACGCCAAATTCTTGTGGGATTGGGCCAGTATCGGCACGCCCGTCTTCGCACACTTCTAGGATTTGCGAATACCAATCGGCGTCCGCACGTCCCCGAGCGTTCGCCCGCCGCTGCGCGGCTCCGCCCGCTGCCTGTCGGAACCATGTAGGCGGGCGCCTACCATGCCGCGCATGTAGTGCACTTCGAGCTCAAGCAGCTCCAGACCTGCCGCGCGTGCGGCCAGGCATACAGCGCCCCGCAGCACAGCAGCCCGCCCCTGGCCCCCGCAAAGCCCGCCAGGTGCTGGCCGAGCGCGTGCACTGCTGGGGCGGCTGCGGCAAGCTCGTACCGTTTGGCGGCACGAACCGCGCCGCGCAGTGGCCGCCCCGCACACCCGATACACACGTTTGACGCAATCGCCCGTGGGAACGGTGGTGGAGTTCGCGTTGCGAATTTGCACACGCAACCTGTTGCCGAACGCGTGGCAGCGGGCGGGTGGTCGGTGGGCGTACGGCTTACTGCGAGGCTGCGACCAGGCGCGAGAAGACCCAGCCTTCTGTGCCGTCTGGTGTTCGTACGTTGAGCCACTCCGTGCCATCGTCAAACTGGCGGTGCTCGAGCACTCGGAGCAGGGTGCCGTCGCGCAGGGCCGCGACCTGGCGGCCCCTGGGCGGGTCGGCGCGCAGAATCGCCCCGATGCCGCCAGTGTTGGCAACCTTCACCTGCTCGAAGGCGGGTGTAGAACCAGACGTTTGGTCGGCTTCCGCCGGTGCCGGCGGCCCAGCGTTCGCCTCAGCCGGAAGCACGGCCACCGGCGGCGGCAGAAAGTGCGGCGTGCTGTCGGTGAAGATCGTTCGCGGATTGAAGTTGGCGAGATCCGGGGTGGGCTGGGGAGAGTCCGCGGCAACCATGTTGCTGATGACCAACCACGCCCCAATGGGTAGAAGGATCAGCAACACCGCGACGCCGCGCGCGATCGGCAGGTCGGCGCGTTGCTGGAGTCCAGAGCGCGGGCTGCTAGACGGCGCCTGTCCGTCCCGAAGAGCCACGCTGTGCAGCTTCGCACAACGCGTGCCCAGGCCAGCCTCAGCTTGGGTGAGCCAGCGTCCAGATCAGGCCTGGGAACACGCCGAAGCCCACCACCACTACGGTGGCGACGACCACGCCTGGAACCACGACGGCACGCGAGATCAGGCGCTCACCCCGCAGCGCTGCAAACAGGTCCGGCAACGGGCGCAGGTAATACAGAACACTGAAAACACCGCCCGCGACCGCGATCAACGTAGGCACGGGGCCGGCCGCTTGCCAGGCCACGACCAGCACCGCCAACTTGGCCCAGAAGCCGGGCGTCGGCGGGACGCCACTCAAGGACAACAGCCCGAGCCCGAGCCCGGTCGCTCGCAGCCGACCCAGCCCCCGAAGGTCCGTCCCGCGGCTGCCAGCCAGTCCGGCGAACACCAGCATGGCCATGCTGCCGTACATCGTGGCGTAGAACGCAGCCGTCTGCGGACCATTCGGACCTGATCCGAGCGCCAGCCCAATGAACCCAGCATGAGTGATAGCCGAATAACCCAGCATGCGCCTGAAATCGGCAGCCTGAGCTAGAGCGCCGAACGTGCCCCACACAATCGTCAGGGAGCCGATCCAGATCAGGGGCTGAGCGAGCTCCACCCCGGCTGCCTGGACCAACCGGCCCAGGGCGAAAGCGGCGGCAAGTTTGCTGGCGCTCATCACGAAGCCCGCGAGTGACGGATCGGCGGCGGTGTAGGCGTCGAGCGCACCCCAGTGGAAGGGGAACAGGGCCAGCTCGAAGGCGAAGCCCATGCCCACAAGGACCACGCCTGCCAGAATCAGCGGATTACTGGCGATCTCCGCCGCACTCGGAAAGCCGAATGAGCCTGTTCCCAGATACACGAGTCCAAGGCCGTACAGCAGCCCAGCCAGCGAAACCGCCCCCAGCACGAAGTACTTGAAGGCCGCCTCCAGCGAGCGGTCGCCCACGCCCAGGGCGACCAGGATGACCGCGCTCAGCGCCAACGTTTCGAGGCCCACGACAGCCTGCAGCAGGTCAGTTGCGCTGGCCAGCGCAAGCGCGCCGGCGGCACCCAGCAGCAGCAGCGCGGCGGCCTCGGCAACGTGCGCAGGCACCTCAGCATGGAGTGCGGGCAGCAGCAACACCGCTATGCCTGCCATGCCACACAGCGCGATGACCGCCAGGCCGAGCGGCTGCGGCGCCTGGGCGCCCACGACCGCAGCTCCGACGGCAAACGGGACGCCGATCAGCGGCGCCAGACTGGGTCGCCGCGAAGTGGGATTCACCAGCACCAAGACCAGCACTGCTCCGAACACCAGGATGCCGACCGCCAACAGAGGCCCGCCGAGCGGGGTCAGGCTCATCGCACTACCAGGCGTGCTAGCACAATGATGGCGAGCCCCATGAGCGAGCCGAGCGCGTAGCGCGGCAGGACGCCCGACTGGATCCGCGACAGCCCGTTTGCGGTTGCGTAGCCGGCTTCGGCAATGGCGCGCACCCATCCGTCGGGCCGATACGTCGGCTCACGCACGTCTTGGGCTGGTGCGGGTTGCCTACCGAAGTACCAGCACGCCAGGCCAAAACCGATTGCCCCTAGCACGAATGCCGCCAAACCAATCGGAGTGATCGGCCCGGGCAGGCCTTCGGCAGTGTCGAGGACGGTGGCGAGTCGGTCCTTCAACCACAAACCAAGATAGCCGAACGCGATCGCCCCGCCCATGAGGGGTACCAGCGACCAGTTCATGGGCCGCTCGGATGCCCGATCGTGGTGAACGGCGTCTGGTTCGACCACCGGCGCGAGATACACAATGGAGAATAAGCGCCCGATGTATACGCCTGTCAGGACAACGCCTCCCAGCAGGAGCCAGCCGATTATCGGCTGGCGCGAAGCAAGAGCCGCGTCGATGATCGCATCCTTGCTGAAAGAGCCAGCGGTCACCAGTGGCGTCCCGATCAAGGCTAACGAGCCGATGAGAAAACCAACTCGGCTGAACGGAAAGAGGCGCCCCAACCCACGCAGCGCTGAGAGCGACTCGCGGCCGCCCGCGCCGTGGATGACGATGCCAGCCGCCAAGAACAGCAGCGCCTTGAAGGAGGCATGGGTAAACAGGTGGAAAAGGCCAGCGAATGGCGCCCCGATACCTACCCCCGCGAACATATAGCCGAGCTGGGCGACGGTCGAATAAGCAATGCCTTTTTTGAAGTTCGCCTGGAAAATGCTGCCCAGGCTTGCCCCCAGCGCGGTAACGGTGCCAACAACCGCGATGGCGAGACTGACGTTCGGTGCGACCGCAAGCAGTGCGTGGGTGCGCGCCAGCAGATAAACGCCAGCGGCAACCATTGTCGCGGCGTGGATAAGGGCGCTGATCGGGGTGGGGCCAGCCATAGCGTTGGGCAGCCAGAAATACAGCGGGCCCTGCGCAGATTTGGCGGCGGCTGCCACGAACAGCAGCAACGCCAGAAACTCGGCGCCGCCAGGCCCCGCCGTGCAGCCTTGGGTACCCAGGTTGATCAGGGAGCCGCAGCCGCTGGGCACAATGGAAGCTGCCAGCAACAATGCGCCATCGCCGACGGCATTCGCGGCCAATGCCTGAAGACCAGCGCCCAGGGTGCCGGGCTTGTCCCGCCAGAAGGAGATCAGCAAGAAGCTGGAGATACCAACGCCCGTCCAGCCGATCAGGAGCACCGCCAGGTTGCCTGCCAGGACCAGCAGGGCCATCGAGGCGACGAATAGGTCCAGGTAGACGAAGAACCGTCGTCGTCCGGGGTCGTCGGCCATGTAGCCGAGCGTGTACACGTACACCAGCGTGGCCACGAAGCCGAGGATTGCCAGCATCAGCGCGCTCAACGGGTCGGCGAGACTCCTGAACGCCCCATCTGGCAGGAACGGCAGCCAGTTCTCGAACTGGACTGCCGCCGATCCCCCGCCAACCAGTGCGGCCACGGCCACGAGCAGCAGCACCAGTGGCCCCGGCAGGCTGGCGTAGCCCGCCGTTCGTCGACTGCCCGGCACACCGAAGGCGGTCAGCAACAGCCCCGGCAGCGTGAATAGCCAGGCCCAGGTCAGGAGGCTCATCGCATCAGCCGCGGAGCTCCGCCGCCTGGTCGATGTCCGGCGCCGGCTTGCGCCGAAATAGCGCGAGCGCGAGACCCAGCCCGATGACTGCTTCGGCCGCCGCGAGGACGAGCACGATCAGCGCCGCGGATTCGGCGTCCACCGTCCCGCGGACGCGGGCAGCCAGAACGATCAACAGATTGGCGGCGTTCAACATCAGCTCAACGGCCATCAGCATCGCGACCGGGTGTCGATGAAGGAGCACGCCGCCCGCGCCAATCGCGAAAAGGCCCACGCTCGTGGCTAGCACCAGGATCTCGGCGCTCATCGATGCATGACCAGGCGGCGGGGTGCTGTTTCAAGGGCGCGCGGGGTGCGAGCGACGACGCGGGGCTCGTGGCGGCGCCAGATGACTACTGCGCCGACGATGGCCACCAAAAGCAGGGGCGCGGTGAGCTCGAAGGCGACGACCAGTGGACCAAACAGGGATCGCCCAACTGCTGCTACCCCGAGGTCGATCGCCGTTGGCGTGGGTGGCAGGGCGCCGCTTGCCAGGGCGGCAGCGAGTGCCACCAGCATGCCGCCGCCGGCGAGGCACGCTGCCACAACACGACTGTTGGTCGGGGCCAGCTCACGGCCGCCGGTCGGCAAGAGCGTGACCACGAACAGGAACAGGACCACGATCGCGCCCGAGTAGATGATGACCTGCCCGACCGCCACCAAGGTCGCCGACAACAGCCCGAACAGCGCCGCCAGACTCAAGCTATGCAAAAGCAGCGCCATCGCCGCATAGATCGGTCGCCGCGCCACCACCACTCCGAGCGCCGAAAGTAGCGCGACCAGGCAGCCGCACAACAAAGGGAAAAATAGAGATTCCACGGGTCAGCGCTTAGCGCTCATGGCAGCAGTGCTCGCCGCTGCGCTGTGTTCGCTCCTGAGATCGTCTCATGCCATGGGATGGTGTTGTTTGTCGGGGGTCGACGTGATGGCTGCGTCGAGGGGTCGATGCGTGCGATAGACCTCACCCAGGTCTTCGTCCTCGGGAATCTCGCGGTGGAGCTCGGGATCGGTCTGGTCGACGTCGGCGTGGTACTGGCGCGGCGGCGCGAAGTCCTGGGGGTCGAGGAGCATGTCTTTGGTGTAGACGAAGCTCTTCCGTTCGAAGTCGGCCAGTTCGTACTCGGGCCCAAGGCGGATCGCGTCGACCGGACAGGCCTCTTCGCAATATCCGCAGAAGATGCAGCGCAGCCTGTTGATCTCGTAGACGGCCGCGAAGCGTTCGCCAGTCGAAATTGGGCTGACAGGGTCGTTGTCGGCGGCCTGGACGTAGATCGCTCCCGAGGGGCACGCTGCGGCGCACAACTCGCAGCCGATGCAGCGTTCGAGGTTGTCTCCATGCCGATACAGCCGGTGCCGGCCGCGGAACGCGGCTGGTAGGTCGCGCTTGACCTCCGGGTACAAGCCAGTCGTCGGCGGCTGGGTCACGTGCCGCAGGGTGGTGAAAAATCCCTTGGCCAGCCCGCGAGCGCCATCAAGCATGAGTGCCCGAGCCTCCTGAGAAAGCGACGATCAGCACCGCCGTCACCAGCACGTTCAGCAGCCCAAGCGGCAGGAGCAGGCCCCACGATAGCCGCATGAGCTGGTCGTACCGCAGCCGCGGCAAGGTCGCGCGTATCCACACAAACACAAAAGCGAACAGGGCTATCTTGATCAGCAGCCACCACGGTCCGGGC
>JBPCIO010000108.1:0-5218 GCA_051006215.1 Chloroflexota bacterium | reverse complement strand
ACCTTTGAGATCCTCGCGGACCAGGCTGCGCACGATCTGCAATCCCAGACCACCCTGGCCGTAGAAATCGAAATCGCGGGGCAGGCCGCGGCCATCGTCTTGAATCTCGATGTACAGGCTATCGTCCTGCTCTGCCAGTCGGATCACAATACTGCCCCCGGCCAGCACCACGAACCCGTGCTCGACGGCGTT
This sequence comes from Chloroflexota bacterium, assembly GCA_051006215.1. Classification (GTDB taxonomy): domain Bacteria; phylum Chloroflexota; class UBA6077; order UBA6077; family CF-72; genus CF-72. The sequence goes on along the minus strand of JBPCIO010000108.1, from coordinate 5,026 downwards.
CTGGACCAGCTCGTTGATGATCAACGCACACGAGGTCGCCTGCTGAGCGGGCAGACTGAAGGTACGCAAACCCTCCCGCCTCAGCGCGATAGGGCGGGTGTGATCCAGGACGCCGTTGCGCACCTCAGCCAGGATGCGATTGGCGACCTCGTGGATGTTGATGACGCTTGTCTCCTCGTGGCTCAGGAACTCATGTACCACCGCAACTGAGATGATGCGGCCGACGGTTTCACGCAGCTGATCGGCAACTTCGGGGCTCCCCGTCCGGCGCGCTTGGAGTCGCAACAAGGCGGCGATGGTTTGCAGGTTGTTCTTTACGCGGTGGTGAATCTCCTGAATCATCGCCGTCTTGATCTTCAGCTCCTGCTCCTTCTGCAGCTCGTCGGTCACGTCCTCAATAGCTACGACCGCGCCGCTTGGCACGCCGCGGCCAGTCAGCAGCGTCGGCCACGAAGCATTGCCGCCGGATGCGAGCGGCACGACACGCTTGATCCAGACCAACGTTTGCTCCTGTACCCGCTGCTCGAGACACACGCCGCGCTCCATGGCTTTGAAGCAGATGTATTCGTTGGTTTCGAGCTCCTGCAACTGGGTCTTGACCAGGTTGTCGGCATACCCCAGACGGCGGTACAGGTATTCGGCGGGCGCGCTGAGATACTCGATCCGCCCAGCCGCGTCGATGACCATGATGCCGTCATGCACGCCCAGGCGACCCAGTCGCTCGCCACCCCGCAATCGCCCGGCCACGATCAGCTCACGCGCCCGCGCAACCGCGCGACGAAAGGTCGCGTGTCGTTTGCGCTGACGTTCGTGTTCGATCAGGAGCATCTCGCTACGCAAGGCACCCACGACGGTGCCGTGCTCATTGCGTATAGCGAAGACCTCCTGGAGGACTGGCGCTCCGCGAATGACCGTGGTCGTCACCTGGTTACGTACCCGGCCATCGAACAGTACGCGGAATACAAGCGGCGACTCTTCGCGGGCCATAGTCCGGCCGATCGCGACCGGCGCAGCATATGGGCTGGGCACGGGCACGGGCTGCGCCTGCGCCACAACGACCGCCTGGTCATCAGCGCGGGCGAACAGTACCGCGTCAGCATGGGTGAGATCTGCCAGCAGCGGCAAGTGCCCAGCAACGTTCTCGAGGAGTGCCCGGTCGGCCGTGGACAGGCGGGTGCAGGCAGCGTATGGGCCAGGCAGGAACGGATCTGGCGAATCCGCGCCTAGGTCGTCCTGCAACCGTTCGGGCTCGAGAGCAACCATGTTTGGACCGTCCTCAGCTCGCGGTGTGCATCTCGCGGCTACCGAGCCCGGCGAGGAAGCCGGTGCCGGCCCACACCATCGGCAGCAGCAGCGCTGTGAATGCAGCGTGCGTCACCGACAGCACACCCCACACCAGCAAACAAAAAATGACCAGCCCGAGAACCTGACGGCTGCCTGGTCGACGTAGCTGAACGTCGAGCGCAATCTTGGCGGCCAAGCCCACGAGCATCCCGACAACATAAAGCCCGATGTACAGCACGAACACGCCGGCACTGGATTGTACGTATGGCTATGCAGCGTTGATCTTTACCGCGCAGACCTTGTATTCGGGCATGTCATTCGGGTCGTAGACGTTGTTGGTTAGAAAGTTCGCGGCAGCGCCAGCGAGGCTGACGAAGGGCATGAACACCTCACCCCGCGCGACTTCGTCGTTGACGCGCGCCTGACACACGATGCTGCCGCGGCGCGAGGTCACCTCGACCGGCTGGCCGTGTCGGACCCCGTACGTGTCGGCGTCGATCGTGTTGATGGTGACCTCCACGCGCGGGACCATTTCGACCAGTCCGTCGACACGAGTCGTCAGCGTGCCACCGTGCCAGTGGTACAGCACACGGCCGGTGTTGAGCAGCATTGGGAACTTGTCGTCGGGTAACTCAACGGCGGCTGGTCCCTGGCGGACGGGAGTCAAACGCGCGCGGCCGCTCGGGCGCGGAAACGTTTCGGTGTACAGGTTCGGAGTGCCAGGGTGGTCGGGTGATGGACACGGCCACTGGATGCCCCCCTCACGATCCAGGCGATCGTGGCTGATTCCCGCAATGATCGGCGTGAGCCCAGCCATCTCGTCCATGATCTGGCGAGGCGAGAGGTACTCGAATTGGCGTTCGTCCAGCCCCAAACGGCGGCAGACACGCCTGGCGATGTCGCAGGTGATGTCCCAGTCCGGGCGAGACTGCCCGATGGGCGCAAGAGCCGTCCGCACCCGCTGTACCCGACGCTCGCTGTTGGTGAAGGTGCCTTCCTTTTCAGCAAACGACGTTGCCGGCAAGACCACGTGTGCGGCCTCCGCGGTCTCCTGGAGAAAGATGTCCTGAACGACCAGAAAATCCAGGTTGTGCATGGCGTGGCGGGCGTGATCAAGGTTGGCCTCGTCCAGAAACGGGTTCTCGCCGACGACGTACATCGCCTTCAGGTCGCCGCGTCCTGCGGCTTCGACCATCGCGGTCACGGTCAGACCGGCTGGGCGCTGCGTCATGCGGCCCCAGGCCGCACCAAATCGAGCGCGGTTCTCGCTCGTGAGCGCCTGATAGCCGGGCAGGCTGTCGGGAATGCAGCCCGCGTCCCCGCAACCCTGGACGTTGTTCTGACCCCGCAACGGCGAGATACCATTGCCAGGCTTACCGGCCATGCCGGCGGCAAGGGCGAGGTTGATCACACCATGTGCGTTGGCCGTGCCATTCGAGTGCTGGCTGATGCCCATACCCCAGATCATGCACGAGCCGCTGAAGGGTGGCTTGCCAAACGCGCGCGCGGCGGCGACGAGGTCGTTTTCGGGTACGCCCGTGATCTCAGCCGTGAGCGCTGGCGGATACTCGCGCACCGCCTCTGCCCACTCAGCGAACCCTTCGGTACGGGTGCGGATAAACTCCGCGTCGGCCAGCCCCTCCTCGAGCAGCACGTACGCCAGGCCGTTGAAGAGCGCCACGTCGGTGCCGGGCCGCTGCCGCAGCCAGATATCGGCGTAGTAGTTCAATTCGGTCCACTTGGGATTGACCACGATCAGCGTCGCGCCGCGTTTGACGGCGCGTCGGAAACGGACCGTGACCACCGGGTGGTTCGAGGAACTGTCCGAGCCGACCACCATCAAACAGCCGGCTTGCTCATAGTCCACATACGAGTTGCTGGTTGCACCGCTGCCCAATGACTGCAGCATCGCGTGTACCGAAGGCGAGTGGCACAGCCGCGTGCAATGATCGACGTTGTTGCTGTCCATGACGGAGCGGACAAACTTCTGGATGACGTAGGCGTCTTCGTTCGTGCCCTTGGCTGAGGCTAGCGCGCCGAAGGAGCCGCGATGTTCGACGAGCTTGTCGGCGACCAGTTCGAGTGCCTCGTCCCATGAAGCCTGTTCGAGTCGTCCGTTTCGGCGGATCAGCGGTCGGGTGAGCCGGTCGGGGTGGTTGACATACTCGAATCCGAAGCGTCCCTTGACGCACAGCATGCCCTGGCTGGAGGCGTTGGCGGGTTCATCGTCCGAACGAACGATCCGATCATCCGCAGAGACATCCAGTTTGATCGCACAGCCGACGCCGCAATATGGGCAGGTGGTGTCCACGCGTTTGACTGGGTCGGTCCGTACCTTTTTGGGGTAGATCGCGCCGGTGGGGCAGGCCGCGAAGCACGAGCCGCACGAGGTGCAGATCGATTCACGCAGTCGCTGGTCGGCGAATGTGCCAACTTTTGTCGATCCGCCGCGACCGAGCAGCGCAATCGCACCGATGTGCTGGACCTCGTCGCACGCCGTCACGCAGCGCGCGCACAGGATGCACTGCCGCATGTCGAGGACGAAGAAAGGATTGCTGACATCCACAGACGTGTCTGGCGCGGGCGTCCACCGAGGCGACTCGACGCCGTGGGCCCGAGCGGCGTCGAGCAGGTCGTTGTGCGTGTTGGGAGGGTTCGTCTGGCACGCGTCAGGGTGCATGCCCATGGTCAACTCGATCACCCCGCGTCGGATGCGCGCTGCCTCGGGCGAGCTCACGGTGATGCGCATCCCGTCGGCGCAAGGGGTCGTGCACGCGGCTGGAAATCCGCGCGCGCCTTCGATCTGGACAAGACACGTGCGGCAGGCGCCGCGAGCCTTCTGGTCGAGGTCCTTGCATAGTTGCGGAACGTACACACCCGCGGCGTTGATCGCGTCTAGCGCACTAGCGCCGACGGGCATCTGGATGGGCAGGCCGTCGACGCTCACGCTCAGCCGCTCGACCGGCGATTCGACGATCACTCAGCAACTCCGTTGGCGATGCACACGCCCGCGGCACACTCGCCAGCCAGGTGCTCGGCGACCGAGTCAGGAAAGTGTCTGAGCAAGGCGCGGACCGGGTTGGGCGCCATCTGGCCTAGCCCGCACAGGGAGCCGAACGCCAGCACGTCATTCAACTCAGCCATCGTATCGAGGATGTTCGGCGGAGCGGCACCGAGCCGCAAGTCGTCGAACAGGCCGAGCATGCGCAGCGTGCCTTCGCGACAGGGCGTGCATTTCCCACATGACTCGCGCGAGTTATAGGCAACCGTGTGACGCACCGCGGCGACAACACACTCGCTGCTTGGCAATGCCACGATTCCGCCCGCTCCGAGCACACCGCCTACAGCTTGAAGCGGCTGTACGTCATACGGCGTATCGAGCACCGACATCGGAAGAATCGACCCTGAGGGTCCGCCGACCAGGACCGCACCCAGCTCGACTGAGGCGCCGCCGCCGAAGTCATCCACGATGTCGTGCAACGACACCCCGACCGGCACCTCGTACAGGCCGGGGTGACGGACGGCGCCCGCCAGACTGACCAGTTTCGTGCCTGGCGTGTTAGCTGAGCCAACTGAGCGAAACCACTCCGGACCGTTGAGCACGATATCGGGCAAGTTGGCGAGCGACTCGACATTGTGTATGACGGTCGGGCTCGAGTGCAGACCCGAGGCAGCCGGAAAAGGCGGCCGCGCCAGGGGTTCGGCCCGTTGGCCATGGATAGCATTGATGAGGGCCGTCTCC
>JBPCIO010000107.1:0-40409 GCA_051006215.1 Chloroflexota bacterium | reverse complement strand
CATACAGGTTCGCCTCCGGTCGACTACGCGGACACCAGCACCGCGAGCGCAGTCTCCCATCACAAGCGTGGCATGTCTGGATGGTGCCGGGTATCGTCGTTCGGGCGGCCATTGGTCGACAAAAGTGCGGCCATCTGGCCAGGACCTGACCCCGTCTCAGCGGTTCGCCAAAGGCTACCTCTCGTCTCGACTCTGGCGAACAGCGAACGCGGCTGCTTCGGCGCGCCGGCTCAGATGGAGCTTCTGCAGCAAATTGCTGACATACGTCTTGACCGTGCGCTCGCTGAGACAGAGTTCGGTCGCGATCATCCTGTTCGTCTTTCCCTCGGCAAGCCGCGCCAAGATGTTGCGCTCCTGCGTCGACAGGCGTGCGGTGGGGAATGGATCGTCAACCCCGCCGCGGGCGGAGCGCCTGAGACGATCCAGAATCACGTGCGTCACCCCGGGATCGAGCAGCGAACCTCCGCCAGCCACCGTATCGACCGCTTCGATGAGTCGCCGTGGAGGCGTCTCCTTCAGCAAATAGCCGGCCGCTCCGGCGACAATCGAAGACACCACCGCCTCCTCGTCGGAGTACGAGGTCAACATGATGACGCGCACGTCCGGTTGTTCAGAGCGAATCTCGCGACATGCCTCCACACCTGTGCCGTCGGGCAATCGCAAGTCCATGATCACGAGGTCCGGCCGTTGCGTGCGAGCCTCCACAACTGCTTGAGTTACGGTTGCGGCTTCCGCCACGATCTCGAATCGGCCGGTCCGCTCGAACAGGGTTCGCATTCCCAACCGCACGACCGCATGGTCGTCGACCAGGAGCAGGCGGATGGGTGATTGTGTCAAGGGCTGGCACCGTGTAGCGCCATCAGACCCAATCGGATGCACACCTGTGTGCCTCGGCCGGGTTGGCTCTCGATGCTGGCAGCTCCACCGATCAATCGCGCGCGTTCGGCTATGTTGCGCAGGCCGTTGCCGCGCTGTGCGCCAGCCGCGCTCACGTCAAAGCCGCGACCATTGTCACGAATGCTCATCACCAGATGCTCGCCTGCGCGCTTAACGCTAATCGTTACGCTCGTGGCGCCAGCATGTCGAATCACATTCGAGGTTGCTTCGCGCGCAATGTACAGCAGACTCCGTAGCGCGTCAGTATCGATGCCATCTTCAATTCCGCTATCGACAGCGACACGGGCTTTTACAAGCGTGCCCACCCGCAGCTCGTCTGCAAGGCGTTGGATTCCGCTACGCAAGCCGGCCTCGCCCAGATCGCGCACATTCAAAGAAAAGATGTTGTTGCGGATCTCGTGGATGACGTCGTTCAGCCGAGCAATGGTTTGGGTGAGCTCCTGGTCCGGCTGGTTCGGCTCCTGGTTGAGCTCTTGAGCTCCAAGACTAAGAACGATGCTGTACAGCGACTGGATCACACCGTCGTGCAGGTCCATCGCGATTCGCTCCCGCTCCTCCAAGCGGACGAGCTCGCGTGCCTGAGCTGCCATCTGCTCGGCCACCGCCCGAGACCGCCGCTCCGAATCTTCAGCTTCGAGCTCAAAGGCGATCAAACTTGCCAACAGTTCAAAAATCGCCAGCCCTTCCTCGTTCAGCTCAGCCGGCAGCGGATCGAGGGCGCACAGAGTTCCAAAGTAGGTCCCGTCGCGGCGATTGAGTGGGACGGCAATGTAGCTTTCGATGCCATACAGCTTGAGACCTGGATGGTCCATGAAACGCGGATCGGCGCTGGCGTGGCTGACAATCAAGGGTGCGACCGCACCCCCGACGATGCTTCAATAGGTTGTCGAGAGTTCCAGCTCATCGCCTGGCTTCAGCCCAAAATCGGCCTCATCCAGCACGGCGCAGGCTGTCCACGATGCTGGTGTCACGCGCGCGACAAGCGCAATCCGCAGACCTGTCGTCTGGCACAACACCTTCAGGGCTGTTTGGACCACCTCGAGCCGATCGATGGCCGCGAGCTCGTCGGTGTGCCACGAACGCGGCCCCTGGGGCGCAGGTCGGTTCTTGCTGATGGCCTTCACACGGTGTACGAGCCTCGCCACACAGTATGCCTCAAGCGAACAATTGGCTACGCCAGCCATACCCGTTACGACCGGACCCGTATAGTCGGGCTCGACGTGGAAGTCCTCGCCAAGCTCTCGCGCTCGAATGCGGTGGGTCAGCGCGGCCTCCTGCGTACGCGGCTGGACGCTCCAGTCGCAGCCACAGCTACGGTTACACGTGGGGGCTATCCCTTCCTCTCAGCGCTCCAAGTGAGTGTCGATGGTTGGCCGCACCCGACACGGAAGCGCGCATGGCCGGCTAGCCAGTGACCGGCGACGCTCGCCAGCGGGGTGGTGCGCGCATGGACCTCCTCGCGCGGGGCGACTCATTCGTGTCCCGATCGACGAGTGGCGGACTTGTTCGACGGCCGGCGCCGAAGCGCAAGCGGCTACACCCGAGCGAATTTCTGGAGGGTATGCGTGCCCTCCGGCACGATGCCTGGCTTGACACCGATGGTGTCGGTCACCTCAGCCATGTAGATGTCGCCGCGATCGTCGACCCAGATCCCGTGCGGCGCGACGAAGTTGCCAGGCTGGGCAGCGTCAGACCCGCCCCACCGCAGCAGGACATTGCCCTGGATGTCGTAGATGCTCAAGCGCGCCGGCTCTTCGACGTGGATCGGGCCGCGTCGGAACGAGTTCTGCCCAGCCCGCCACACCAGCTCCCCGACATACACGCGGTCATCCTTGTCGATGAAGATGTCCTGGGGTCGTTGCACATCGAGCCATTGCGTCAGGTACTCGCCCTCGGGGCTGATAATTTGGATGCGGTCGTTCTCGCGGTCGCACACGAATACGCGACCGTCGGTATGCACCCAGGTGCTGTGCGGCACCCGGAACTCGCCCGGGCCGGAGCCAGGTTGTCCCCAGGATTCACACAAGCGCCCCTGGGCATCAAAGCGGTGAATGCGGGTGTTGCCGTAGCCGTCGCTCACAAACAGATCGCCGCTCGGGGCGACGGCCACATTCGTGGGCCGGTTGAACGGGCCCGCGGCGCGGGTGACCGAAGCCGGCGTGCGCCCGTCGTAGCATGTCTCGGACGGCGTTTCGGACGGGCCCAGTTTGAACAGGAGCTTGCCGTCACGGTTGTGCTTACCGACGCTGTGGTGAGAATCGTCGACCAGATAGACGTGGTCGTCCTTGCCCATGTACATGCCGTGGGTGCGGTAGGAGAATTCGCCCTCACCCCAGGCGTGCAGAAAACGGCCATCGCGGTCGTACACCATCACCGGGTGGTCGCCGCGGCAGAACAGATACACGTTGCCGCCGGAGTCGGTGCATACACCGGCCACGTCCGCGTGCCTGAACCCCGACGGAAGTTGCTCCCAATCTTCGACCAGCTCGTATTGGAGCGAGCCGCTCCCCACTTTGAACATGTGCCTCAGGGTACTCACTTGCGTTCACGGTAGGCGCACCAGCCCAGAGGCTAGCGCCGCGAAGGCTCGCGCGGCATCCACGTTGGCTTCGGCAACGGACCTTCCGAACTGGGCTGCCGCGCTGCGCGACACCTCGAGGGAGTAGCTCATATTCGCGCGCGGCTCGTACCAGCTGAGGGACCAGAACACGCCGTTACAACACACACGATGGGTGGCGTAGGCAGGCAAGTCGCCGACGAGCCCGGGCGTGCGGAATAGCTCCAGCCCGGCCGGCCCGGCCGGCTGTCCGGGCACCGGGCCGGAGCAGTAGGTGCCATCTGGGCTGCAGTCCGGCAACCGAGTAGCGCCGGTGTCGAAGGATTCACGGCCAAGCAGGCCCGAAATCGTTGCTGCGCCGCTGGTAAGGTCGCTGTAGTAGATCGCGTAACGCGCGATCCCGCGGCTGGCGGATTCAGTGTGCACCACTGGCAGACTGGCGAATGGCTCCAGGCCTGCCGGCGCCACCAGAACCGGGCCCGGAAAGCTCTTCAAGGCCGCGTCGGCGCGCAATCGCTCGGGCACGGATACACCCGAGGCGGGGTCGAGGGTGGGTGCCTGGGCTAGTGTCGCGCCTGGCGACGGCGCACTTGCGGGCCGCTGAAACTGCGACTGCTGGGCCGCGTACGGGACGACATTCACGGCGTAGAAGCCGATGCCCACCAGCAGCCCAATGCCGAGGATGGCGACAATGCGATCGACCCGATGCTGCAGCGGGGTGGGTGGCTGCGGAACCGACATGACCGGGTGGACCTGAACTGGACGTGCCGCGTGGACGACTTGCGAGCGGGGCAGGTAGCGTCGAGCGTCATACGTGGCGCGGCGAGCCGGATCAGATAGGACGGCGTAGGCAGCGTTGATGGCTCGCATCCGCGCTGCGGCCTCAGGCCGCGGATTCAGATCAGGATGGTAGAGGCGAGCTAGTCGTCGGTACGCGGCGCGGATAGTTTCCAGGTCCGCACCCGGCGCGACTTGTAGGGTGCGGTACAGGTCTTCAATTGAGACGGTCACGCTGAGGAGCGCCTCCTCAACGCAGAAACGGCTCGGCGTGAGGCCGGCGAGCAGGCTCGACGGCCACCCTCACCCGTGCTGCGCCCGCCAGCGCACTCTCAGCGGGAGAGGCGGGTACCGGTCAGTGGCCGCCGCAGGAACAGTTGCCGCCGCAGCCGCCGCCACTGCTGGCTTCGGCCTTGTAGTTTGGATTCGAGACGGTGAAGCCGCGGCCCATCAGCCCGTCGACATAGTCGACCTGAGCGCCCTCGACGTACTGGGCGCTCTGCGGGTCGACCAGGACACGCACGCCGCTGAACTCGGCGACGCTATCGTCGTCGCGAGGTTCATTGTCGAGGGTCATGCCGTAGGCTGGCCCGGAGCAGCTCATGCCGCGCACGAAAATCCGCAGAGCGTGGTCAGCCTTGCCCGATTCCTCGAGCAGCTCTTTGACTTTGGTTGCAGCGGTTGGAGTGATGTCAATCATGGTTGCAGTTCCCTCGGCTGGCGATGACGTTATTGACAGCATACAGTACAACACGCCATAATTCCGAGTGATTGGGTAGGATTTGGCTTACGTCCTTCCGAGTGGCGTAGGTCGCCCGCCCAGCTACCCACAGAAACGATGAAAGTATCGACGCGCGTACACTACGGCCTTCGCGCCATGACCGAGTTGGCTCGGTCGTATGGCGCTCAGCGCTTGCTATCCCTTTCGGAAATTGCCCGGAATGAGGACTTGCCGCTGTCCTATTTGGAGCAGCTCTTCGGCGAGCTGCGGCGGGCAGGGCTCGTGGAAGGCACCCGTGGCGTGCACGGCGGATATCGACTGTCGCGCGGTCCGGCGCTGATTACCGTGGGCGACATCTATCGCGTCCTGGAGGGGCAAGTCGCCCCCGTGGACTGCACCGCCGAGGACTATCTGCCGGGCACCTGCGCGCGCGACCTCGTGTGCATGTCTCGCTCCATCTGGGACCGGGTACAGGCCGCGGTGCTCGGAGTTCTGGACTCGACCACCTTAGACGACTTGCTGATTTCTGACGCGCTCCAGCACGCGGCGGCCAACTTCGTGCCGCTCGAATCGCTCGGCGCCACGCCTACTCTATCCTCACGCAAAGGTGAATTCGCGCACGCATGACGCATTCAAACGGCACGCTCAACGGCGCATCGGACGCCCTGTTCGAAATTCAGGACCTGCACGTTTCGGTCGAGGGACGTGAAATTTTGCGGGGCTTCACGCTGGTCGTCGGCCACGGCGAGGTCCACGCGCTGATGGGTCGCAACGGCTCGGGCAAGAGCACGCTCGCCAATGCGCTGATGGGCCATCCTAAGTACCTGGTGACGCAGGGTAGCGTGCGACGGTACGGCGAAGAGATGCTGCACCTGCGACCCGACGAGCGGGCCAAGCGAGGTATGTTCCTGGCGTTTCAGAATCCCATCGCCATCCCGGGCGTGGGTACGGGCAACTTCTTGCGCGCCGCGGTCAAGGCCGTACGCGGCACCGAGAGCATCAACGCGCTCGCCTTTCGCAAGGAGCTGGCTGAGCGCATGCAACACCTCCAGATCGACTCGAGCTTCGCCACGCGTGCGCTGAATGAAGGCTTTTCCGGGGGAGAAAAGAAGCGCGCCGAGATGCTCCAGCTGGCGATGCTCAAACCCCGCATGGCAATTCTGGATGAGCCAGACTCGGGCCTGGACATCGACGCAGTGCGTATCGTGAGCGATGGTATTAACCTGGTTCACCAGCAACAGCAGCAGATGGGCGTCCTGCTCATCACCCACTATCAGCGCATTTTGAACTACGTACGACCCGACAAGGTCCACGTCATGGCCAGAGGCCGCATCGTCGAGTCTGGTGGCGCCGAGCTGGTGCAACAGCTCGAGTCGGAGGGCTACGACCCCATCTTGCGTCGACTGGGCATTGAGGACACAGAGGAGGCGACTAGCCATGGCCGTTAAGGCAGCAGATCTCACCAAAGACTACAAATACGGTTTCAGCGATCCCGAGCAGTATGCGTTCAAGTCGCGCCGCGGCCTGGATCGTGAGATCGTCGAGCAGATCTCGGCGTACAAACACGAGCCGGAGTGGATGCTCCAGTTTCGTTTGCGGGCGCTGGACATCTTTTTCAAGAAGCCGATGCCCACCTGGCCGGCAGCCGATCTGAACGAGATCGATTTCCAGAACATCTTCTATTACCTGCGGCCGACCGAAAACAGCGCCGAGAAGTCGTGGGACGACGTCCCTGCGTATATCAAGGAAACGTTCGACAAGCTGGGGATTCCTGAGGCCGAACGCAAATTTCTGGCTGGCGTCTCGGCTCAGTACGAGTCTGAGGTGGTCTACCACTCGATCCGTGAGGATCTCGAGAAGCTGGGTGTGGTGTTCCTGGACATGGACTCAGCCCTGCGCGAGTACCCAGACCTGGTCAAGGAGTACTTCGGGACCGTCATCCCGGCCGCCGACAACAAGTTTTCTGCGCTCAACTCGGCCACCTGGTCCGGCGGCTCGTTCATTTATGTGCCCAAGAACACGCACGTCGAGATCCCACTCCAGGCCTACTTCCGCATCAACGCCGAGAACATGGGTCAGTTCGAGCGGACCTTGATCATCGCCGACGAAGGCTCGCGGGTGCACTACATCGAGGGGTGTACGGCGCCGACGTATTCGTCGGATTCACTGCATTCGGCCGTGGTCGAGCTGATCGCCAAGCCTGGCGCCCACATTCGGTACACCACCATCCAGAACTGGTCGAACAACGTCTACAACCTGGTTACCAAGCGCGCGGTAGCCTACGAAGACGCCACGGTCGAATGGGTTGACGGCAATTTGGGGTCGAAGATCACGATGAAGTACCCGGCCGTGTACCTGCTCGGCGCACGCGCCAGGGCTGACATTCTGTCGGTCGCGTTCGCCGGGGCCGGGCAGTTGCAAGACGCTGGCGGCAAGGTCATCCACGTGGCGCCAGACACCACCAGCACCATCGTGTCCAAGTCCATCACCAAGGATGGCGGGCGGGCAGCCTATCGAGGCCTGCTCAAAGTGGCCAAGGGCGCGGTGCGATCGAAGGCGTTCGTTCGCTGCGATGCCTTGCTTCTCGACGACAAGAGTCGCAGTGATACGTACCCGTCGATCGAGATCGATGAGGAACAGGTCGACATCGGGCACGAGGCGACTGTCAGCAAGGTCTCGGACGAGCAGCTCTTCTATTTGCAGAGTCGCGGGCTCACCGAAACGGAGGCCAAGACGATGATCGTCAACGGCTTCTTCGAAGCGTTCACCAAGGAATTACCGATGGAGTACGCAGTCGAGCTGAATCGCCTGCTGGCACTGCAAATGGAAGGTTCTATCGGCTGATCGTGCCTGGCGAACTACTTTCCGCACCCCGTCTGGCGTTGAGCCGCGAGACAGTTGAAGAGCTGTCGCACACGCGTCAGGAGCCTGCCTGGCTCCGCGCCGTTCGCCTGCGCGGCCTGGAGGCGTTCGAACGTACGCCGATGCCCGACCAGCGCACCGAGGGCTGGCGACGCACCAGCCTGCGCGGGCTGCCGCTCCAGGACATCGACCCACTCGCAGCAGGCGCTCGACGGCACCTAAATGGCGGACCGAGCGGGGCTGAGGTCCTGGCACAGCAGGCTGGCGCGAGCGCGCTGGCGTTCCGCAACGGCACCGCTACGCCGGGGCCGCTGCCGGATGGCGCGCGGGCGGTAGACCTGCGCGAGGCGCTCGAGGACCCATTGCTCGCTGCGCGGATCGAAAAACATTTTGCAACCGTCGTCCTGCCGGAATCAGACAAGTTCGTCGCTCTGCACTACGCGTTTTTCAACGCTGGCCTGGTGGTGTTCGTCCCCAGGGGAACGCGGCTGGAACGGCCGATCTGGGTGAGCCATGCCTACGCTGAGCCGGCCCTGGTCCACACGCTCGTCATAGCCGACGAAGGGTCGGAGGTCAGCCTCGTCGAGGAGTACCGCGGTGGTTCAAACGTAGCAAGTGGAGTGGTCGAGCAGGTGGTGGGTCCGAACGCCCACGTGCGCTATGTGCAGTTGCAGCGCTGGGCGCCGGAGGTGTGGAGCTTTTCGTGGCAGCGCGCTCACCTGGCGCAGGACGCGTCCCTCCGCACCCTGAATGTCGCGCTCGGTGCCCGGCTGGCGCGCAATACGGTGCAGGTAGTCCTGGAAGGGCGCGGCAGTCAGGCAGACGTGCTGGGCGTGGTGGATGGACACGGACGCCAGTATGTCGACTTCCAGACTCTCCAGGAGCACTCCGGCAATGCGACGCGGAGTGATCTCATCATTCACAACGCGCTGCGCGATCAGTCGTCGGCGAACTTTACTGGGCTGATCCGCATCAACACGTCGGCCCACCAGACCGAGTCCAGCCAGGAACAGAAGAACATTCTGCTGTCGGAACGCTCCAAGGCCGACTCGGACCCGAAGCTGGAAATTCTCAACAACGACGTCATCCGCTGCACGCACGGGGCGGCGGTCGGTCCGGTCGACCAGGAGATGCTGTTTTATCTCGAGAGCCGAGGTCTGGATCGCGCAGCTGCTGAACAGCTGATTGTCGAGGGCTTTTTCCAGTCGACGTTGAGAAAACTGGGACTGCCCCGGGTCGAAGAGGCGCTCTGGTCGGCCATAGCCGAGCACGAGATACGGGCCGAGGCGGGGAACGCATGACGACCAGCTGGCAGACGGTGGCCAAGGTGTCCGAGATCCCACCCGAGCGAGTCGCGGTCTTCAGCGTGGGAGATCACGAGGTCGCGGTCTGCAACGTCGCCGGGCAGTTCTACGCCATCGACGACTTGTGCACGCACGATGGTGGATCGCTGGATCAAGGCGAGCTCGAAGACGCAGAGATCGAGTGCCCGCGGCACGGCGCGCGTTTCGACGTGCGGACTGGCGCAGCTACGCAGCTTCCAGCATATGAGGCGGTTGAAACACACGCAGTCCGCGTCGAAGGCGACGCCATCCAGGTCGGAGTAGAGCACGGGTGAGCATGCAAGACCTGTCGCGGGAGATCATTCTCGACCACTATCAAAACCCGCGCAACCACGGTCGACTTCCGAATCCGACGCTGGCAAACCGAGGCCACAACCCGCTGTGCGGCGACGAGATCGAGCTGTCCGTTGGTATCGACGAACACGACGAGCGCATCCGCGACATCAGCTTCAGCGGGCGTGGCTGTTCGATCAGTCAGGCTTCAGCTTCGATGATGACCGAGATCGTCAAAGGTCAGAAGCTCGACGTAGCCGAAGCGGCGGTACAGGACTTCACGCGCCAGATGGCCAACCGTGATCCGGCGCCTCAAGAGCTTGAACAGGAGCTCGACGCGCTGCAGGGGGTGAAAAAGTATCCGGCCCGCGTCAAGTGTGCGCTACTGCCCTGGACAACGTTGCGCGAAACCGTCGAGCTATACCGACACCGTGAATCCCAGCCAGCGTGAGGCTGGACTTAGGAGCCATACTGAGTCATGACTGACCAAGAGACCAGCACCCAAACCCAAATCGAAAGCGGAAGCCTGCCCAGTGAGGAGGACGTCCGCCAGGCGTTGAAATCGGTCTACGATCCCGAGATTGGCATCAGCATTCTCGACCTGGGACTGGTGTACGGCGTGCAGATCGACGACGATTCGCGGAACGTCATCATCGATATGACACTTACGACGCCGGCCTGCCCACTCGGACCGGTCATCAAGACGCAGGCGCATTCGGTATTAGTGAACCAGTTCCCGGCCATCAACGATGTCGACATCAACCTGGTATGGACGCCGCGCTGGGACCCGCGCATCATGGCCTCCGAAGAAGCCAAAGCCGAGCTGGGCATTTGGTAGGCGAGCCATTTGGTAGGCGAGCCAGCCAGCACCGTGCACTCCTAGCGTTTGGCGGTCGGACCTCAATTGCCGCGGCGGCGCACGGTGAAAGTTTCGCGCACTCCAGTCGCCGCCACGCGCTGATCGTCAGGCGCCTTGCAGACGGTACTCAGTGTGAGATCTGATCGTTGCTCGCTCGAAGCTGATGGCGCCTGACAACCCGATTCCCTACCCCTCGGATCGCGAGGCGATCGTCGACAGCTACCGTCGGCCGGGTGGACGCATCGGGCTGCGGGTGCTCGCGCGAGTCATGGAGTGGCTCACTGACCTCCAGCCTAAGCAGCTCAATTACTCGGACGTGACCCCGCAGCTCGCAGTGGGCGGTGCTTTTCAAACGAGAGACATCAAACAGCTCACCCAGCACGGCGTAACAGCAGTTGTCGATTGTCGACTCGAGGCGCAGGACGACCCGCAGGCGCTAGCCGCGGCGCGGATTCAGTTCTTGCATGTCCCGACCCTGGATCGGCATGGCTTTACGCACGCTCAAATGAGCGAGGGCGTGGAGTGGGTGCTCGAACACCTTTCCCGGGGCGGCCGCGCATTCCTGCACTGCGAGCATGGCGTAGGACGTGGGCCGCTGATGGCCTGTGCAGTGCTGGTCGCGCAGGGGTACAGCGCGCCCGAAGCGCTGCGGATTGTGCGCACCGGGCGCTGGCAAGCTCTTCCTAACGATCGTCAGTTGTCCGTCCTGCTCGAGTTCGAGCAAGAGTGGAAGCGGCGCCCGTTGTCAGCCTGAAACAAGGGGCGCTTCCTTGCGGTGGACAATCCGTCCAGCCTGCACGACGAGTTGGATTCCGCTCGGATTGCACAGGCGGCGAATGTCGGCGGCGACGTTGCCTTGAACCAGAACAAGATCGGCGGCCTTGCCCGGCTCGAGTGTGCCGAGCTCGTCCAACTTGCCGAGCAGTTCGGCGCCATTGCGGGTGCCGGCTCGCAACGCATCCAGCGGGTAGACCCCTAGCTTGACCATCAACGCCAGCTCGCGCGCGTTCTCACCATGGCGGTTGAAGGGCGTCCCCGCGTCTGTCCCCAGCACGAGTCGCACACCAGCGTGATACGCCTGGCGGAAGCTCTCGTCGAGCGCTACCCGAACGTGCCCGGCTTTGGCCATGGCCCAATCGGCGACGCTGTTGGGCGGCGCGTCGACGAACCCCTGGGCCGAGCACAGGGTGGCCGAAAAGAACGTCCCGCGTTCTTTCATGAGCTCGATAATTTCGTCGGTCATGAACGAGCCGTGCTCGATCGAATCGACCCCCGCCAGCACCGCCGCCCGAATTCCCGCTGACCCGTGAGCGTGAGCAGTCACTTTGCGGCCAGCCTTGTGCGCCTCGTCCACGCCAGCCCGCAGCTCGTCGTCTGTCAGCTGTTGTGAACCTGGCTCAACGCCGGGGGTCATAACGCCGCCGGTCGCAATGAGTTTGATGCAGTCGGCGCCGGCCTGAAGCTGCTCGCGGACCGCCTTTCGGACGTCGTCAGCGCCGTCTGCTTGCCGACCGATCCACGCCCCGTGGCCACCCGTCATGCAGACGGCCAGATTGGCGGCGACGATGCGCGGCGCTTCGAGGATGCCAGCTATCTGCGCGTCGCGGAGCGCTGGGTCGGCGCCCGGGCGTCCGCCCAGGGTGCGAACCGTGGTGAAGCCAGCTGCGAGTGTCCGGCGGGCGTGGATAGCGGCCCGCCAACAGCTCAGCGCGTAGGACTCCTGCATCTCAGACAACCAGTCCGGGCCACCGCTCATGGCAAAGTGGACGTGACAATCGATCAGGCCAGGCAGCAACGTCGCGTCGGGTGCGTCGAAGCGGACCGCGCCGTCGCCAGCGCGTGGCTCGCTCGAGGTCACCTCGACAATCCGGCCCTCCTGGACCCGGAGCCAGGCGTCTTTCAGCAGTGAATCGCGTTCGGCGGCGGTGAAGATGTGTCCTGCGTGGATCACGAGCTCGGTCACAAGGCCATGCTACCCTCGTCCGAGAGAGACCATGCCCGGAAGCCACTGGCTGATCACCGTCAGCCCCGAAAATTACTCCATCACCCGCGGCATGCACTTTTCGCTGCTCGGCCTGCGCGGTCGCCACCGCAAAAAGGCAGAGCGCGTGGCGGTCGGCGATCACGTTCTGTACTACGTCATATACGACCGCATCTTTCCAGCGACGGCCATGGTGACCTCGGCGTACTTCGAAGATCGGCACTTGACCTGGATCAACCACGAGCGCAAGGACGATCCGTTCCCGTATCGCGTGCACACCCGAGCCCAGATGACGCTCGAGCCTGGCGAGGGTCTGGACGCTGAAGCCCTTGCGCCGCGACTGCTGTATCTGAAACGCTGGCCGCCCGAGCAGTGGTATCTGGCGCTTCAGGGCGATGTGCACCTGCTTTCCGCCCAGGACTACTTGCTGATAGAGCGTGAGATGCAGCGGGTCTCAGAGACTCGGCGCTCGCGGCGCGAACGCGTGCCGCACGGGGGTGTCAGGCGTCCGGCGTCAGAGGCCGGTGGTCACTGGGGCGCCCAGGCGTCGTAGACGAGCTTCGACACCGCTGCCACGACCTGGTTGCCCGTTTCGCCGTCAGGCAGGTTTTCTGTGAACACGGCGATCGTCCACCGAGTTGGTACACGGTCGACGTTGACGATGCCTACATCATTGGCGACACCGTCGTACCAGCCGCTTTTGTGCGCTACGCGGGCATCCGAGGGTAACGAGCGCACGAGTTTGCTGCGATCGGCGTTACGAGCCATCAAGTTGCGGATGTCGGCGCTCGCCTGGGGACTGACGACCTGGTCGGTGGCGATCAGCTGGAGCAAGAAGGCCATATTCGCAGGCGTGGTCTGGTTCATGCCGGGGGCGGATGGACCTCGGGTATCCGTAAAGAGATTGACAAAGTGCGTGGCGCCCAGTCCGAGTCTTCCCATCGTGTCGTTGACCGAGCGAGGGTGAATGGCGTCCGCTATTTCGTTGGCGGCGCTGTTGTCTGAAACTGCGATCATGGCGCTCGCCTCGGCGCGCAGACTCTCGGTCCATGGAAGCTGGCCAGTCGTGGCCTGCCGCTCCAACTCAACCAGGATGGGTAGTTTCATCACACTCGCCGACGGAAACGCGTCGTCCGCGTGCAGGCTGAGCTTCTCGCCGGTGGTGAGGTTGGTGGCGGCAACGCCGACGTGCACGTCCGGGCCGCCCACTCGCAACACTTCGGCTGCTACGCGCTGTTGCAGCGAAGTGGGCGCCCGCGGCGCCAAGGCACCCGACCTGGCCGCAGCAGTCGGGGTCGCGTTCGGCTTCGGCGTGGCGATCGCGGCGGACTGCTGGCCGCCCACCGGAGACGGAAGTCGGAGCACCTGGCCGACGCTGAGCTGGTCGGCATTGTTCAGATTGTTCAGCTGAATCAAGCCATCGAGTGACACGCCGGCGGCTTGGGAGATGTCCCACAGGGTGTCGCCACTTTTCACCGTATAGCGTGGGACACCATTCGAATCAGAGGGGCTCTGCACCGCCGCGTGCGTCGAGGCTTGGGCTGCGCCGTCGAGCGCGAGCGTCTGGCCGGCGACGATGAAGTCGGCGTTGCTGATGCCATTCAGGCTGACCAGGCGATCGAACTGGACGCCGGTCGTGGCGGCGATGGCCAGCAGATTGTCACCCGGCTGGATGAGATAGCTTGCCGCGGCCTCGCGGGCCGAGGCGAAGGACTGAGCTGAACCGAGTGCCGCCGCGGCGGCGAGCCCAGCACCCAGCAACTGCACGCGCCAACTTCGGAACGGCAGGAATGGACTGGCCAGCTTGCACGTCGGCTGCCTGAGCACGCGACGGCGGGGACGGGTTGGCCTCGACACCAGTCCAGCCTAGGGCTGAATACGTCACAGGCACGTTTCGAGTGGGCGAGGTGGCATCACGGGCGGGTTTCAGCTACTCGTCATAACGCAACGAGCCTACATTTTGAATCTGCGAACCCAGGCTCGAGCGTACCTCTGATAGGAAGGAGCGCGAGCGCGGTGTCAGGTCAGACCGTGGCGGTATCCTGCGCCCAGCGCCGGGGCTATACTCCCCTGGCCGTGGAACTCGGGCTCACATTCGAGGCAGGTGGGCCTTCGGCTTCAGCTCGCAGCGCGGTCAACGCAGCGCAGCACGACGACGAGGCACTCGTCGCGTCGGTGGTTCTGGGCGACGCCCGGGCCCTGGAAGTGATCTACGAACGCCACAGTCGGAGCGTGTTCTCGCTTGCCGTGCGGTTGCTGTCCGATGGGCCGGCCGCCGAAGAAGTCGTGCAGGAGACGTTCTTGAAGCTGTGGCGCCAGCCGGCAGCGTATCAGTCAGGGCGGGGTCGGCTGCTGCCCTGGCTGCTCGGGATTGCCCACCACCGGGCTATCGACGTGCTGCGGCGGCGGCAGCTAGAACAACGTCACCGGGTTAGCGCTCCGCCGGATCCTAGCGGCGACGGCCTGGTCGATTTCCTCGACACCTTCGGCCTGACCTCGAGCGAAGGCGATCCCGAGTCTCGTGCCGGCGCCTTCGAGCAGCGCATGGCTCTTGGGCGGGCCCTCGCTAATTTGCCGAGGGAGCAGTGGCTGCCACTCGAGCTCGCCTACTACAAAGGGTTGACTCAGGTGGAGATCGCCACCATGCTGGGTGTACCACTAGGTACGGTCAAGACCCGCATGCGGCTGGGTCTCCAGCAACTCCGCAAGGCGCCCGAGCTGTCCCAGCTGTGGAGCGAGCGGTGACGGTCGAGCACCCCAGCATGAGCTGTGATGAGTTTCTGGATCGCGCTGCCGCTCTGGCCCTCGACTGTCTGCAGCCGGCCGAGGCCCAAATCGTCGAGACCCACGCCGCGACGTGCTCGGGGTGTGCCGCGCACTTGCGGGAGTTTCGCGAAGTAGCAGCGATGCTTGGCTCAGCCGTGCCCCAGGTGGACGCACCCGAGGCGCTGGGGCAGCGCATACTCGACGCCGCGCGGCGCACCGGGCAGCTACCCGTGTCCACTTCAGCCTCGCGGCGACTGCGGCAGCGTTTCCGAGTTTCGCCTGCCTGGCTGGTTGCCGCGGCGTCCCTGGTGCTATCGCTCGTTGCGGTAAGCCGGGTGGCCATGATGCAGGCACAGATCGCGGCCCTGCAGAGCGACGCTCAGATTGCCCGCGACCGCGCGGCGCGGTATGACCACGTCGCCGAAGTTCTGGCTTCCGATAAGCTGGCCGTTCGGCTGCTCCAGCCAGTAGTCCAGGACATACCCTCGCGTGGCACGGTGTACATGGATCCGCTGTCTGGTACGGGTATGGTGATGTGCCGCAACATGCCGCCCCTGGAGCAGGGCCACGCATACCAGGTGTGGTTTGTGCGCGGGACCGAGCGCGTCAGTGGGGGCCTGGTTTGGCCAGACCACTCTGGCAACGGCTACACGCTCATTCAGGTCCCGACAGATCTGCAGTCCTTCGATTCGGTCGGGCTGACCGACGAGCCTGGCACCGGGTCGCCGTGGCCTACGACGCCGCGTGTGATCGGAACGCCGCTCAAAGAGAGCGTTCAGTAGCTGGCGGACTCAGTGGCAGGGCTTGGCGGCGCCGCCGCCAAAGGTAGTATCGAAGCTCTGACCGCATGCGCAACTCTTGACTGCGTTCGGGTTTACCACCGTGAAGCCGCCGCCCATGAGGCTGTCCACGAAGTCGATCTGCGCGCCGCTCAAATACTGGAGCGAAAACGGGTCCACGACGACCTTGACCCCGGACTGCTCGACGACTTCGTCGTCATCGGCCGGCTCAGACTCCAGTGACATGCCGTACGAAAAACCGGAACAGCCGCCGGGCGACACGAACACGCGTAGCGCGCCGTCAGGGGCGTGCTGGTTGTCGAGAACGTTGCGCAGGCGCACAACAGCTTCGTCGGTCAGAGTCAGGGTGCTCATCATCAGGCTGCGAGCAGTATACGCAGCGGGTGTGCCAAGGGAAGCCCATTCTGAGGGGTACCATGAGGCCATGACCCTGGCCCGCTCGTACACGCCGTACCACCCGGGCCTATTCACGGACCTGTATCACCCCGACTCGGCGTACGTCGCCTGGCGGACCGGGCGCACGGCGGTCACGACCTTCGACCTGTATACGCGCCGCGCGCCTTTTGGTGGAGCGTACCTGTTGGTGGCCGGACTCGAGATGGCGCTGGAGTTCGTGCGCAGTTTTCAATACACCGCCGAGGACATCGCCTTTCTGCAGCAGATCCGTGACTACCCTCCCGCCTTTCTTGAATACCTCCAGGCGCTACGTTTCAGCGGCGACATTCTGGCTCTTCCCGAGGGCTCGATCGCCTTTCCGCATGAACCGCTGCTGCGGGTGACGGCGCCCTTCGACGAGGCCTTGTTGCTCGAGAGTGGGCTGCTGCAGGCCATCAATCTGGCCACCCTCATTGCGACGAAGGCCAGCCGCGTCGTCTGGGCCGCGCGAGGCAAGCCGGTAGCGGAATTCTCGCTCCGACGTGCCCAGGACCCGTTCGTGGCGACTCGGTCCTCGCGTATCGGCGGGTGCTTCAGCACGTCATTCCTCGGGGCAGCCTTCCGCTTCCGCCTGCCTTCGACCGGGACGGTGCCGCACGCGCTGATCCAGCTCTTCGACACCGAGCAGCAAGCTTTCGAGGCCGTCGCCGAGACGTACAACCGCTACAGCTTGCTCCTGGATACCTACGACCCGCGGTTAGCCATCCATACGGCCGTGGACGTGGCGCGATCGGTGCGTGATCGGCTCGGTCACATCCTGGCTGGCGTCCGATTGGATAGCGGCGACCTGGGCAGCGATGCGCGCTACGTGAGAGACGTCCTCGACCGCGCCGGCCTGGACGAGGTGAAGATCTCCGCTTCTGGCGACCTCGACGAGTTCTCGATTCAGCAGCTGCTCGAGTCGGGAGCGCCAATCGATTCCTTCGGTGTTGGCACCAGCCTGGGAGTTGGAGCTGGCTCCGCCGAGCGCGACATCGAGGGCGCGGCGCTGGGTGGGGTGTATAAGGAAGTCTTCTGCGTCGACGAACGCGGCGGCCACGCCAAGGTAAAAGTCGCGGGTGACAAGAGCACCTGGCCGGGGATCAAAGAGGTGTATCGCATCGGTCATTTCGTGGAGGACGTCATCCAGTTGGCCGACGAGCCCAAGCCCGCGGGCAGTGAACGCTTATTGAAGCCCGTGGTACTGCAGGGCGAAGTGGTGCCTGGCTCATTGCCGCCACTGAGCGAGATCTGGGAATTTGCGCAGAGCAACTTGCGCCGGCTGCCGGACAAACACCGCCAGCTCGAGCAGCCCGCTCGCTACCCGGTCAGCCTCAGCGAAGGGATTCGCCGCATGCGCGACAGGGCTATTGCTGAGCAACGCGGGTCGCCCGACATTCAGCCTGGTGCAGCCGACACGACGACCGCCGCTGCGCTCGAACGATGACCTGCACGGTGGTGGTCGAACGCACCGGACACCTCGCGCAGGTGATCCTCAATCGGCCCGAGGTGCTGAACGCAATCGACAATACCCTGGCCGAAGAACTTCGAGCGGCGTGCCAGGCTCTGGCAGACGATGGCGGAGTTTGGGCAGTGATCCTGCGCGGCGCCGGCGATCGAGCCTTCTGTGCGGGTGCGGACTTGAAGGCCCGCGCCGGTTTCACACCCGAACTCTGGGCGGCCCAGCGCGACCTCTTCCGACACATGTTCAGCCAGGTCCGGTGCGTGCCGCAGCCGGTGATCGCGGCGGTTCACGGCTTCGCCCTCGGCGGCGGCACCGAGCTGGCCATGCTGTCCGACTTCGTGATCGCCTCCGACGACGCCGTATTTGGGCTTACCGAAGTCGGCCTGGGGATCATTCCGGGCGGGGGCGGAACCCAGAACCTGGCGCGCGTGATCGGCCGCAATCGAGCCAAGGAGTTGATCTTTTCGGCACGCCGCTTCGGTGCTCGCGAGGCGCTGGAACTGGGCCTTGTTAATCACGTGGTGCCGCGCGCGGAGTTGCTGCCCAGAGCCTCGGCGATTGCCGAGGCGATCATGCAGAACAGCCCGTTCGCCGTGCGTCAGGCGAAGTGGGCTATCGATCGCGGCGCCGACCTCCCATTCGAAGATGGGCTGGAGTGCGAGCACGAGGCGTATATGCGTGCGATTGCTTCCGAGGATCGTCGCGAGGGCACCGCTGCCTTCAACGAGAAACGCAGGCCGCGGTTTATCGGCTGCTAGCCCACGGCTAGCGACGGATGCCGTTCGGAAACACCTGCTTGAGGAGGCGGTCCGAGATCAAAAACATCCTGCGGCGTGCCTCGACCTTGTGGGTTTGGTTCCAGGCTTCGAGGGCAACCAACGCCCAGGCTGCACCCGCGGCGAGCAAGAGCAGTGGCTTCACGCCTCGGCTCGTGTGACCAGGTTTCCGTGTAGACGCTGCTGGATCACTGTTCATACCCTGCGGCTTCCTCGGCCGGCCCACTATACGGACCGCTTGGACCCTGGACAACATAATGCGGCACCGCAGGTTGTTGCGTCTTTCATTGAGCAGGTACAGTAACGCGCGCCACTCAACATCGTTCGGGTGGTATCAACCCTTCGCGCGCGTATCGCATGAGCTCCAGTTTGTCCTCTGTGTTTGTGGCTGTGGCCGTGTGTGTATTGTTCTTCCCGGCTCGGGCTGCCGCCGAAGACTCAGCAGGCGTGGTCGTGGACAACACGAGCCCATCGGTCCAGGTCACGGGACCGTGGGTGTCGACGGCACTTACGGCCGGGTTCGTTGGCTCAGACTATGTGTTCCGCCCGGGCAGCCAGGGCGACGCGACCGTGTTCTGGCCGCTCCCCGCGACCACCGCGGCTGGGCGGTACGAGGTCTTCGCGCGCTGGACCAGCGGCGAAAACCGCGCGACCAACGCGTTGTACTTCGTGAGCTCCGATGCAGGCACGGTGCCCATCACCCAGAACCAGCAGGTGAACGGCGGTACCTGGCAGTCGCTGGGCAGTTTCGATTTCCAACCAGGCAAGAACGAGGGCGTGACCCTCTCGGATCGGGCAAATGGCGTCGTGGTGGCGGACGCTGTGCGCTGGGTGGCTTCGACAAGTCCTGCCGCCTCGGAGGCGAGCGCGGCTGCCGCGTCTCCACCAACGACCGCCGATGCAAGCAGCCCCTGGACGGTAACCCTCCAGCCAGCGGATCTGCGTGCCGGTCCGGACGCGGCGACGGATGTCCTGTCGCGCATCCCACAGTTCTCGTACCTGCAGGTACTTGGCTATGCTGGCGATTTTGCCTATGTCTACAATCCTCGGGCTCGCGGGACGGCGTATGCCCTCAGCGTGCTGCTTGGCCCGAGCGATCCGCCGCCGGCCTGGGTTACGGCCCCGCCGCCCGCCGTGGCAGCGTCAGTCGAGCAGATGGGGCGCGTGGTCGGCAACGCTCAGTTCGCCTTCTATCCAGTAGACGATCGATTTGCGTACGTCGGGCGCCTGAGCCACAACCAGGCCATCCTGGTCCACGATCGCGTGCAAGCAGCGGATGGATCTACGTGGTATCGGGTCGATCAGGGCTACCTGACGGCAGCATCTGTGCGTCTGCCCCGCACGCCAACTCGCACCTTTGCCGGCCGCTGGCTGGACGCCGACCTCAACGAGCCGGCCATGCTGACGGCGTACGAAGGCGACCGGATCATCCTGAGCACACTTGCGATCAAGGGTACGATCGCCAATCAGACCCCGACCGGGACGTTCACGATCCAGCGGCGAGTGGCAGACGAGATCATGGACAGCGGCACGCTTGGCATTCCAGCCAACGGTCCCGGCGGTTATCACCTCGAGCACGTGCTGTTCACCCAGTACTTCTCATCCGATGGCGCGAGCATTCACTACAACTACTGGTCGAGCAACTTCGGCTATTCGGGATCACACGGCTGTCTGGGACTGGATCGGGCCGACAGCGAGTTCCTCTGGAACTGGGCGACGATCGGGACGCCAGTGAGCATCCACTCATAGCGGTCGATCGCCCGCTCATTGCGTGGCCTAGACTACGCGTGTGGAACGCGATCAGGTGCTGGCACGCTGTCGAGGGCTACCCGCAGCCACCGAAGGGTTCCCCTTCGGCGAGAACGCCATGGTCTTCAAAGTCGGCGGCAAGATGTTCGCGATCGTGGACCTGGGTGAGGGGCAGGGTAGCATCAGCCTCAAGTGCGACCCAGGCTACGCAAATGCCCTACGCGAGCAGTACCCGGCCGTGAAACCTGGCTACCACCTGAACAAGCGACACTGGAACACGGTCGCCCTCGACGGGTCCGTCCCTGAGGATGTGTTAGCGGAGTGGATTGGCGATTCGTATGAGCTCTCAGCGGCAGGGCTCACCCGTGCGGAGCGAGCAGCGCTGATGCTGGACTCATCCGTCTAGGAGGCGATGCGCTTTGACTTCTGTTGCAGATAGTCGACCAGGATGTAGTCGCC
Organism: Chloroflexota bacterium; assembly: GCA_051006215.1. Lineage (GTDB taxonomy): Bacteria > Chloroflexota > UBA6077 > UBA6077 > CF-72 > CF-72. The sequence goes on along the minus strand of JBPCIO010000107.1, from coordinate 19,710 downwards.
TAGCCGCTCGGGATCCGCAAAAAAAGCCCGCCCGCGGTTGATGCGCGTAATGTCGTCGACGAAGCGCATGAGTCCGTAGCTGCGCTCGAGCATGAACGTATTGATGCGCAGGCCTTCACGCGTGCAGCGGGTGACCTCGAGCAGCGTTTGCTGGAGCGTCCGCGGAGTGGGCGGATAGGAGAACACCGGCGTCGATTGGCCCGGCTCCCAGTAGGCGGTCGGCTCGCCGTCGGTGATCACCACAATTTGACGGGTGCCGCCTTTGTGCCGCGCCAGCAGCTTGCGTGCGTGCATCAACCCATCCTGCAGGTTGGTGCCATACTCCCATTCGCTCCAGCGCAGGGCGGTGAGCTGCTGCGGCTGAATCTGACGAGCGTACAGGCTGAATGTCACCAGGTACAGGTTGTCGCGCGGGTACTGGCTCTTGATCAGGCTGTGCAGCGCTAGCGCAACTTTCTTGGCCGCAAGGAAGCAGCCCCGGTAGATCATGCTGCGGCTGAGATCGAGCAGCAGAACGGTGCTGGACTGATTCAACTGTTCGGTGCGATACACCTCGAAGTCGTGCGGCGAAAGGTGCACCGGGGTGCCCGGCCCGTTGCGCACCAGTGAGTTCTGCAATGTGGCCCGCAGGTCAAGTAAGAACGAGTCGCCGAATTCGTAGGGCTTGGTGTCGTCGCTGCGATCGCCACCTCGCCCGCGGTGGTCCGCCTCGTGGTTGCCGAAGCGATCGCGCGCCAGGTGCTGGAAGATATCCCGCAACGCTTTTTGGCCAATTTTGCGAATGGCGCGGGGCGTGAGCTCTAGCTGATCGCCATGACGTTCGACCAGCCCAGCCTCTTCGAGGAGCTTGGTGACCTGTTCGAGCTGATCGAGCTGCTCTTTCGCTTCTTCACCGAGCTGGCGAGTCAACATGTCGCGATCGATCGCCGACGGATCGGCAGCGTCGATCGCGTCGCGCATCTGGCGCTCCAGGCGGTCCATCTCCTGCAGGTCCTGCATGACCTGGGTGGCTTGTTCAAGGTTGAGCGACTCCTCGCCCCGGAACGGGTAGCGTCGGCGCAGCTCATCCATCGGCCGCGCCTCCTCCAGGTTTGCCGCGAGCGTGGCCAGCTCGTTGCGCAAGCCCGGATCCTGAACCAGGGACTGCATCAGCTGCATCAACTCGCCGCGCTGGCCACTGCTCATCGAGTCCAACATGCTCTGCATTTGGGCTTGCTTTTGCTGTAGCTGCTCGACAAGCTCATCCAGAGACTTGACGCCAGGAAAGAATTGGCCCCACTTGTCCATGAAGCCGGAAAAATTAGGCTCGCCGCCGCGCGCCTTCTCCTCAAGCATCTGGTTGAGATCACGCAGCATGTCCTTGACGGTGCGCAAGTCCTCAGGGTTCATTTTCTGGAGGCTTTGCTGCATGCCCTGGAACTGCTGTTGCATGACCTGCTGGCGCAGTTGTTCCATCAGCTCCTGGAACATCTGGCGCGCGTTGGGGTCCATGAAATCGTAATTCTGGAGCCTCTGGACCTGGCCGGGCACGTCCTCAGGCAGCTCGTCTAGCTGCCGCTGGTGCTCGTGCGCCATACGCTGCATCGTCTTCTCAAGCTGCTCGGGGATCTCGCCCTGCTCGGCCCGCTGACGCCCGTCGGCCAGCTTTGTGTCGATGCCCTGGCGCTCTGTTTTTTGGATGTCTTGCAGCTTCTCGCGCACGTCTTTGAGGGTGTCGCCGAGGTTCGACTTCTGCAGCTGCTGTTGGCGGCGGTGCCGGAGCTGCTGCAAGAGATCCTGTAGACCTGGCATCTGCTGACCGTTCTGATCCTGGGCGCCTTTTCTGAACAGCCGTTGGAGCGCTCGCAAGAGATCGCCCTCCTCCAGCAAGTCGTCGCTCATCGCATCGAGAAGGGACTCGGCGTCCAGGTCCAGGACGTGTTGCGAGCCGTCCCAGTTGCTGTAGTTGAACGAGTAGGGCATCGCCGACTCAGCTCCGGTATCGCATGCGGCCGGCCGTGCGATCCTTGTTGACCTTACGGTTCAGGTGCAGACCTTCCAGAACGAGCTCGATGGCGCTGGCGATCTGGGCCGGATTCCCCTGCCCACCCAGCTTCTTGATGGCGGGCGCAAAGCCGGCCACTTCGGCCGCCTGACGCATGTACTCGAGGCTTGGCAGCGTATCGCCGACTTCGATTTTGAGGCCGTTGTCGAAGCTGGTCAGCAGCTCGTCGAACTCGTGCACGGCAAAGTGGCGGTTGAACACGTTCAGCACTGCCTTTTGCAAGAGTTTTTCGACAACCTTTTCTTCGTCCCGATCGCCAACCGTCTCCAGCTCGATTTTGCCGCCGGTGCTCTGAGCGAGTGCAATCAGGTCGGAGATCCGCGGAGCGACCTGCTTCTCGCGAAGTCGGATGGCTCGCCGCAGCGCGCTCGAGAGCATGTTCTCGTAATTGGCGACGCTCACGCGCACGCTGACCCCCGAGCGTTGCGAAATATCCGGGCTCTTGCGAGCCAGATGGGTCACCTCTGCCACAATCTCGCGCATGTATGAAGGGACAAGCGTCTCGTAGTCCTGGTCCTGGAAGACTCCGCGCTCCTGCTCCATGATGTCCATTTCATGCTCGACCGTCCGCGGATAGTGGGTGCGGATTTGAGAGCCGAAGCGGTCCTTGAGCGGAGTGATGATGCGGCCGCGGTTGGTGTAGTCCTCGGGGTTGGCTGAGGCCATGACGAACAGGTCGAGCGGCAGACGGACCTTGTAGCCGCGGATCTGGACGTCGCGCTCCTCCATGATGTTGAGCAGTCCGACCTGAATGCGCTCCGCTAGATCAGGCAACTCGTTGATGACGAAAATCCCGCGGTGCGTGCGCGGCAGGAGGCCGAAATGGATGGTCAGCTCGTCTGACAGATAGCGACCTTCGGCAACTTTGATGGGGTCGACCTCGCCGATCAGGTCGGCGATGGTGATGTCGGGCGTGGCGAGCTTCTCGCCGTAGCGCTGGTCGCGCGGAAGCCAGCTGATGGGGGTGTCATCGCCCTGCTCGGCTAGCAGCGTGCGACAGTTCCAGCAGATGGGCTTGAGCGGGTCATCATTGATCTCGCACCCACTGACCATGGGTAGCCACTCGTCCAGTAACGTCGGCAGGCTCCGCGCCAGGCGCGTCTTTGCCTGGCCGCGCTCACCCAGGAAAATGATGTCCTGGCCGGAAAGGAGCGCATTTTCCACCTGGGGAATGACGGTGTCCTCGAAACCGACGATGCCCGCGAACTTCGGCTCGTCTGACTCGAGCCTCCGGATGAGGTTCTGACGCAGCTCTTGCTTGACTGACCGCGAGGTATATCCAGAAGTTCGCAATTCGCCCAGTGTGGTCGCGCGGCCAGCCGGGGAATCGGACGGGCCTGGCTGCGCCGAATTCGCCATACAGGTGATGACTCCTTGATGGGCAGACTATCAGACCCGTAGTCTGGGGGTGTCAATCACCTCAACGGGTGGGTAACTCACCCGTACCGTTGTGGTAATGCCGCCTCGAACGTTCCAGACAGAGACCACGCTCATGCTGCGCGGCTCGAGACAGCGCACCAGGTCATCGAGAACGCGATTGGTCACATCTTCATGGAACGCGCCTTCCTGTCGATAGCTCCACAGGTACAGCTTGAGACTTTTCAGCTCGACGATGCGCGGGCCCGGGCAATAGCTGATCGTGAACGTCGCGAAATCTGGCTGGCCGGTCATCGGGCAGATGCACGTGAATTCGGGACACACGCACTCGACCACGTACTCGCGGCCGGGATGCGGGTTTGGGACGCCGACAAGGTCCTTCGATGGCTCCGAAGGCATCCGGCGAGTATAGCCAAGAGGCAGCGCGTGAATTCGCCCGCAGCGCTCCTCCCGCCCTTTTCGAGGTTGTGAACTGGAGCGCTGAACAGAGTGTCCGACGTGGCACACCTGAGGGAACATCGGACGTCAGGACCTGATGCGGCTGGTACACTCTGCTACTACACCTGAGACGATGTTCGGCTCTCGTTTTCTGCGCTCGGTGGCCGTGGCGTTCTGGCTGTATGGACTGCTGGGCGTCGCTATCGCCGCGGGATTGCTCATCGTCGGCAACGCCACCTTCAACCAGGTGACCGGTTTACAGAGCAGCCTCGAGGTTCAGCGGGGGGCCGTGGTCCAATCGGTGCGCGGGATGTCGAATACGTTGCGCGACACTGCCGCGGCCACTTCAGACTTCCAGCGCAGCATCGACACGGCGCGCAGTTCAGCGGACCAGGCTTCCAAGTTAGCCAACGATTCGGCTGGCACATTCCGAAGTCTGGGCGGCAGCTTGAGTAGCCTGACGTTCCTGGGCCTGCAGCCTCTGAGCTCTCTCCAGCCCCAGTTTGACAACAGCGCCGATCAGCTCCAGCAACTGGCCATCTCACTCGGGTCGGCTCGTGAGGCGTTAGGCCAGAATGGATCAGACGTGGGACGCGTCGGGGGCGACCTCACCAGCCTCCAAACGCAGCTCGACGGGCTCGCAACCTCTTTGGGCCAGCCGGGCGTGCTTGGCTTCGATGCACGCAGCCTTGTCCCCTTTCAGGTCGCCTTCTACGCCATATGCCTGCTGATACTGGTGCAGTCAGCGTTCAGTATTCTGGCTGGCCTCGTGCTGTACCGCGTCCAGCGGAATCTGGGTGCGCAACCCTTGTTGCCGGCGCTGGAGCGTCGAACGGTACTTCAGGTCACCTCGTCTGAGTCCGACCGCCTGTCGTCCGTGCCTTAGAAAGGCCACCACCAGCGCGGTTTGCGAAGGCTTTCCCGCTCGACGACGCTCACCAGCTCGGCAATGTTCTGCAGATGCTGGCTTCGCTCTGGCTCAGGCACACTGAGCGGTTTCGCCTCGAGCGCTTGGGTGCCAAGCGCGTGGCGGGCAACGCGGTCGGCTGCGTCGTCGGCGCTGAGATCGCCGTACCAGGCGGCCTCGGGAACGAACGCGACGTTAGGGCCGAAGTCGCACTGGCCAAAGCACGCGTAGCCGAGAAGACGCACTGTCGGTTCGCGGCGAAGCAACTCGACCAACCGCTTGCGTAGAGGTATGGACCCTCGCTCTCGGCAGTTCGGGCCGCGGCACACGACGACATAGCAGGTCGGGGCCGAGACTGTCTCTGCCGCGGACTTCGGGTCGGGACCAGGCAAGCGTAGCTCCCCGCTGTGCGCGTTCAGCGGCTGCAGACTGGCCGCTGTCAGTGCGGGAGGATGAATCGCTCGCATACGGTCTAGCGTAACCAAAGTCTTCTCTTGCCCTCGTCGGGTGCGCAATAATCGGCCCAAACCTGATGGATGACCCGATTCGCCTGCGCTGCCGGCGCGCGATCCACGCGGGACGACGTTCAAGGCGATGGCGCTTTGCGCTCGCTGGCGGCACGCTTGCCATCGTCGTGGGCGCCGCCTGCTGGGGGCCGCTGGTTCCCGGCGGGCGCTCGCCGATGATCGGCGTTGCTGCATCCTCGGCGGTCGGCCGTGCAGTCGAGGCGGTGCCCGAAGCCGGGGTGGCCAGGCCGGACCGCGCCACGCTGCCACTGGTGGCTGCTGTTGGCGCGCTGCCAACGGGCGTGCCCGCGACGCTGCCCACCCCGGTCGTGATTCCAACACCTAGCGCAGGTGGCCTGGCGCTTCTGGCGAGTGTGAAGTCAGATCGGCTGGCGCAGTGGATGAAAAATCATACTGAGACGCCATTTCGCTCAGGCCCGAGCGACACTTCCACTGTTTTCACCAGCCTGCCTCAATGGAGCACGTTGAAGCAGATTGAAAATCGACCCGACTGGGTGCTGGTGGAGTATGCAGGGGACGGGGACACGCGTCAGGCCGGCCCGGGCTGGGTCAGAGCCAGCGCCGTCGGGGCGGTCGATGCTCCCGCCGTCTGGCTCGACAGTCTCCGCGCGGGCGCGTTGTGGTCTACGCCAGATGCCTCAGCCAGGCAGACGCTGGTCGTGCCGCCCGCCACGCTGATGGAGGTCACTGGTGTTGGGCAGAGCTTCGTTCAGGGCGCACGCTTGCATGTGCGGCTGCCCGGCGATGGGCGTCAAGTCCCGCCGAGCGAGGGTTGGGTCGACGCCGACGTGCTTGGGCGGGCGAGGACGCCCGCGGCTCGAGATCTACCGCGGGGCTACCCGGAGGATCTGCGTGCCGACGTACGCATCAACGTGCCGTACCGCACCCAGCTCGACGGCTCTGACTTCGCGTCTGCCAATTGTGGCCCAAGCGTGCTGGGCATGGCGCTGGAGTCCTTTGGAGTGAATTTGCCGTCCAACCACTTGCGGAGCCAGGTGCTCACCGCACAGGACGGTGACCCGGAGGACTCGGATGCCGGATCGTTCATTTGGGCTCTGGCGCGGGTGGCCCAGAACGATGGCCTCCAGGCGCACGGGCTGTACGAGGCCGACGGTAGCGCATTCCACCAGTGGAGCCTCGACGATATTCGGACCAGCCTGCGTCGCGGCCAGCCCGTGATCGTGCAGGTGGTGTATCGCGGCCTGCCGGAGCGCCAGGAGTCGGGCTTTTACGGCGATCACTACATCGTGATCACCGGCCTGATGGGCGACAACTTCCTGTACAACGACCCCATAGGTGGCAGCGTCGCGCACGAACCGCCCGGCTGGGACCGCACCATAGCCCCAGCGGAGCTCACCCGGGCCATGCGCGCCAGCGACTCGGCGTATGCCTACACCGCCTTCGGCCTGAGCCGTAACTGACGCGTGGCTACAGTGGGATGTTGCCGTGTTTTTTGGGTGGGTTGGTGGCGTGTTTGTTCTGGAGCATCTCCAGGGCGCTGATCAGGCGGGGTCTGGTTTCGCGGGGCTGGATGACGTCGTCGACGTAGCCTCGGGCGGCGGCCACGTAGGGATTGGCCAAGCTTTCCCGGTAGTCGCGCTCGAGCTGCGCGTGCAGAGCCCCCGCATCGTCCGCAGCGGCGAGCTCCTCACGGAAGATGATGTTGACCGCACCCTCGATGCCCATGACCGCGATCTCGGCGGTCGGCCAGGCCAGGTTGACGTCGCCTCGAATGTGCTTGCTCGACATAACATCGTAGGCCCCGCCGTACGCCTTGCGCGTAATCACGGTGAGCTTTGGCACCGTCGCTTCACAGTACGCGTACAGCAGCTTGGCGCCCTGGCGGATGATGCCGCCGTGCTCCTGGCCGACGCCCGGCAGAAACCCCGGCACGTCCACAAAGGTCAGCAGCGGGATATTGAAGGCATCGCAGAACCGTACGAACCGCGCCGCTTTGACTGAGGCGTTGATGTCGAGCACTCCCGCAAGCACGCTTGGCTGCTGGGCCACCAGTCCGATGCTCCGACCCCCGAGGTGGGCAAAGCCGACCAGGATGTTTTGCGCGAACTGAGCATGGACTTCCAGAAAGTCACCGTCGTCGACTACTGCTCGAATGACCTCGTGCATGTCATAGCTGCGGTTGGCTTGGTCGGGCACGATGGAATCCAGTGCCGCGTCCATGCGATCCGGCGGATCCTCGGTCGCACGACGGGGTGGATCGTCCAGGTTGTTCGAAGGCAGAAAGGCCATGAGACGGCGCAGCTCGTCCAGGCACTGGCCTTCGTCCTCGGCCGCAAAGTGTGCCACGCCGCTGGTGCTGCTGTGGACGCCGGCCCCGCCAAGGCCCTCGAAATCGACCACCTCATGCGTGACGGTCTTGACCACGTCAGGCCCTGTGACAAACATGAACGATGTGCCCTGGACCATGAACGTGAAATCGGTCATGGCCGGTGAATACACCGCGCCTCCGGCGCATGGGCCCATCACCGCCGAGATCTGGGGGACGACCCCAGACGCCATAACGTTGCGGAGGAAGATCTCGGCGTAGGCGCCCAGCGAGACAACCCCCTCCTGAATGCGCGCGCCGCCTGAGTCGTTCAGACCGATGACCGGCGCTCCGTTTTGGATGGCCAGGTCCATGACCTTGCAAATTTTCTCGCCGTGTGTCTCTGAGAGCGAGCCGCCGAACACCGTGAAGTCCTGTGAAAAGACGTACACTAGCCGGCTGTCGATGCGGCCGTAGCCAGTGACGACGCCATCGCCGTAGTAGCGCTGCTTGTCGAGACCGAAAGACGACGAGCGATGGGTGACAAACTGGCCGATCTCCACGAACGTGCCCGGATCGAGCAACAGGTCCAGACGCTCGCGGGCGGTCAGCTTGCCTTTGGCGTGCTGTGCGCGCACGCGAGCGTCTCCGCCACCCTGGCCGGCTTCGTCGCGCAGCGCAAGCAAGTGCTCGATCTTCTCTCGAGTGGTGTCGGCATGAATGCCACCCGCGCCGTCAGCGGCCACTGTGGGCTACCTCGCGCAGGACCTCATCGGCGACGGAGTATGGATCCTGCTCTCGGGCGGCGATCAAGCCGAAGCGAGACTCCCAGTCTGGTCCGCTCGTAAGCTGCTCGAGCCGCTCACTTACACGCTCTTCGACGATCGCTCGTACCTGTCGCCGGGCGCTATCGGCGCGTCGCTGGTGCCAGCTCCGGCTGTCCTGGAGAAAAGCGCGGTGCTCGGCGATGTGGTCCACCAGCGCCGGGATGCCCGTGGCCTGGGTCGCAATGGTTTGCTGAATTGGCGTGGGCCAGGGTCGCTGGGCCCCAAGTTGGAGCATCGCCCGCAGATCGGCCGTGAGCCGGTCAGCGCCAGCGACGTCGGCCTTGTTGACCACCAGAATATCGGCAATCTCGAGGATGCCAGCCTTGATGGTTTGGATATCGTCGCCAAGATTTGGGACCCCCACGACCAGCGTCGTGTCGGCAGCTCGCGCAATCTCGACTTCATCCTGCCCAACGCCAACGGTTTCGACAATGACGACGTCCTTACCAAAAGCGTCCAGCAGCAGCACTACGTCGAGAGTGCTGCGGGCAAGGCCGCCCATGACCCCGCGGGTGGCCATACTGCGCACGAATACGCCAGGATCGGCGTGCAGCTCCATCATCCGCACGCGGTCGCCGAGGATCGCCCCGCCCGTATACGGACTGGTGGGATCGACCGCGACGATGCCGATCGTTTGCCCGCGGGAGCGGTACTCGGCCGCCAGCCGCGTGGTCAGCGTCGACTTCCCACAGCCGGGCGGCCCGGTGACGCCGACCACGTGCGCGCGGCCCGTCTTCGAGAACAGACACCTCATCGTCCGGCGGGCGTCGTCTCGACCGGCCTCGACCGCTGAGATCAGGCGCGTCAGGGCTAGCCGGTCACCGGCCAGCAAACGCTCGGCGAGCTCGTCCGCGGACGCACTCCGCTGGAGTTGAGGTCTCAACGCTCGACGGCCATGGCTTGGCCGTCGGGTGCCTGGTGCATCTGCCGCAGGAACTCGATCGTTTCGGACGTCGGAGAACCAGGCCCGAAGATAGCCCGAATCCCCATGTCGCGCAACTTGGGGGCGTCGGCTACGGGGATGATGCCACCTGCCCAGACCGCGACGTCGTCCAAACCACGTTTGTGGAGCTCGTCGAGGATACGCGGGAACAGCGTCATATGCGCACCTGAGAGGATGCTCAATCCAATCGCATCGACGTCTTCTTGCAAAGCGGCTTCGGCGATCATTTCGGGAGTCTGGCGAATACCCGTATAGATAACCTCGTAGCCAGCATCTCGCAGCGCGCGGGCAATGATCTTCGCGCCGCGATCGTGGCCGTCGAGTCCAGGCTTGGCGATCAGTACTCGCAGCGGGTGACGCTCTGACATGCCTGTCAGGTTCCGGTGGTGACGGGTTTGGCTTGCAGCAGCTCGACCAGCACGCCAAGCGTCGCGCTCGGTTGCAAGAAAGCGACCTCGCCGTGCGCCCCAGGCCGCGGCACCTCGTCGATCAGCTCGACGCCCTTGTCTTTGAGGTCGCGTAAGTGCTCCCGGATGTCTGGGGTGCCGAAGCACAGGTGGTGGAGACCAGGCCCGTGACGCTCGAGGAAGCGGGCCACGGGAGTATCTGGACCGGTGGGTTCGAGCAGCTCGATGAGGACGTTGGCCGTCCTGACGAAGGCTACCTTGAGCTGGCGTTCGGGCAGTTCGAGGCTGTCGGACAGGCTGAGGCCGAGCTTGTCCCCGTAGAAGCGCATCGCCGCGTCGATGCCTGGCACGGCGATACCCACGTGGTGAACCGACAGCGGCTCCATCTGTCAAGCAGTATAGGTTTCCCCAGCTGAGATGAGCAGACGTTGGATGTCGGCCGCATAGCGGACTTCTGAATCATCCTCGGGGGCGTATCCAATCAACCGCCTGGCATTGGCGATGCTCCAGAAGGCGCGGGTGTTGCCGGAGACACCGTAGAAGATCTGGAACGGCACCTCCCATTCGTCCTCGATGTTCTGGGTTTCGATCGAGCGGACAAACAACTGTTGGAGGTCGCGCGAGCTGACATAGGCCCCCAGATCGCGCGCGAAGGCAGCTGGGTTGCCCTCGAAGTGGGCAGGGTCGAGCTCGCGCGGCGCACCGATGCGCACCTGGACCACGCCCAGCTTTCGGCCGAAGGCGCCACTGGCGTAGGTGAAGCCGAGCGCCTCGTAGGCGATCTTTGCCCAGCCGTAGTAGTTGTCAGACTTGGGGAGATCCTCAGGCCCGATCACCTCGAGCAGTCGGGAGTGGAGGATTGGCTCGTACCAATCAGCGGCGTGGTTTGAGCTCGCGACCACTACCCGCCCGACGTTAGCCTCGAGTGCCAAACGGTACACGCGTTCGGCCATGTCGACATTGGGGCGCTCATCAAGGTAGCTCTTGCCCGCGCCGGTCACGCCGAGGTGGGGTGGGCGGTAGTAACCAAGGTGGACGACCGCGTCCACGCCAGCGAAGTGGGCCCGCAAGTCGTCGTCGGCGTCGGTCAGCAGGTTCGCCGTCCGGGTCCCCTCGACTGGGCGTCCGGCGGTGTCCGAATCGCGCACATCCAGCAGCCGCAAGTCATACCGCTGCCGCAACACCGGCAGCAGCTGCGAAGCGATGTAGCCAGTAGCCCCGGTCAGCAGCACCGTTAAGCGGCGCGACGGGGGCGTTGGAAGACGCGCCGAGAGTGGAAGTTGATTGGGCATCGGCGGGCAGTTTAGACCAGTGCAGGCTCACGGTATTCACCGTAGACGTGCCGCAGGAGGTTGCACATCTCGCCGAGCGTGGCGTACGCGCGCACGGCTTCTACGATGTACGGCATGAGGTTGCCGCGGCCGTCGCGGGCGGCGTTCTCGAATCGCTGCATGGCCTGGCCCAACGCGCCCGGGTCGCGCTCCCGTCGGACCCGCCGAAGGCGATTCAGGTGCTGCTCTTCGCTTTCTCGAGTGATGGCGTGAATTGGGATCTCGATCGGTTCTTCGTTGCCCCCGAGGTAGTCATTCACGCCCACCAGGATGCGCTGCTTGCTGTCGACTTCCTGCTGGTAGCGGTAGGCTGAGTCGGCGATCTCGCGTTGCGGAAAGCCCGCCTCGATGGCGCTGAGCATCCCGCCCATGGCGTCGATCCTCGCGAAGTAGTCGAGGCATCCGTCCTCCATGCGGTCGGTGAGCGCTTCAATGGCAAAGCTGCCACCAAGAGGATCGACCGTGTTGACCACTCCACTCTCGTGGGCGATGATTTGCTGCGTTCGTAGCGCAATCCGCACGGCTCGCTCGGATGGAAGGGCCATGGCTTCGTCCATGCTGTTGGTGTGCAGCGACTGCGTCCCGCCGAGCACGGCCGCCAGGGCCTGGATCGTCGTCCTGACAATGTTGTTCTCGGGCTGCTCGACGAACAGGCTCACACCGGCCGTCTGGCAGTGAAAGCGGCACCACAACGACCGCTCTTCTTTCGCGCCGAAGCGTTCCTTCATGACCCTTGCCCAGATGCGCCGCGCGGCCCTGAGCTTGGCTATCTCCTCGAGAAAGTCGTTGTGGATGTCGAAGAAGAACGACAGCCTGGGGGCGAAGCTGTCGACGTCCAGCCCGGCGTCGACGGCCGATTGGACGTACTGGATTCCGTCGGCGAGCGTGAACGCCAATTCCTGGAGCGCCGTCGCGCCTGCCTCGCGGATGTGGTAGCCGCTGATCGAGACGGTATTCCAGCGTGGGACGTGACGGGCACCGTACTCGAACGTGTCGACCACCAGCTTGGTACTCGGTCGCGGCGGAAAGATGTATTCCTTCTGGGCGATATATTCCTTCAAGATGTCGTTCTGAGTGGTGCCAGAAAGGACCTCCAGGGGGAAGCCGCGGTTCTGGGCATTCACCAGGTACATCGCCCAGATCATGGCTGCCGGGCTGTTGATGGTCATCGAGGTCGTGACCTCGTCGAGCGGGATGCCGTCGAAAAGGACCTCCATGTCGGCCAGCGAGGAAACGGCCACGCCGCACGTGCCGAACTCGCCTTCCGCCTGCGGATCGTCAGTGTCGTAGCCATACAGCGTCGGCATGTCATAGGCGACCGATAGGCCGGCAGTGCCATTGGCCAGCAGGTACTTGAAGCGGGCGTTGGTCTCCTCGGCGTTGCCGAAACCGGCGAACATGCGCATTGTCCACAGCTTTCCACGGTGGCCGGTGGCGTGCACGCCGCGCGTAAACGGCGACGTGCCTGGGAAGCCGAGTTTGTCTAGGTACTCGCTCTCGTGGAAGTCGGCCGGCGTGTACAGCCGCTCGATCGGATCAGACGAAGTCGTCATGAAGCGGACGTGCCGCTCAGGCAACCCGGCTGAGGCGTGCTCGTAGTCGTGTAGTCGCTCGTTGAACAACGGGAGTTGTACGACGCCGTTCAGCATGCGATCAGTAGTCCAGGCCCTTGCGGGCCTGATGCCCCTCGTCGAAAGGATGCTTGACTTTGCGCATTTCAGTGGCCAAGTCGACCACGCTGATCACCTGGTCAATGAACTTCTTTTCGTCGTCGTGGCCGGTAATGAGCAAGTTTAACTCGCGCGGTTTGTCCGCGATAATGCCGAGAAGCTGGGCAAGGTCCCACTGGCCTTGGGACACGGCTCCAATGGCTTCGTCGAGGATGATCAGCGCATAGTCACCTGAGGCCGCTTTTTGCTTGTACAGCTCAAGGCCCCGCTGGGCCGCGTCGCGGTGCTCCTGCATGCTGAAGGTGTCGCCAAGGATGTTGACGAAGCCGATCCCAGTCGAGATAACCTCGAAGTCTGGCGCCAGCCGCAGCGCGCCATGAATCTCACCCATGGGCTCGCCTTTCGGCCACTCTCCCATCTTGGTGTACTGAATCATCAGCACTTTCCAGCCACGCCCCACCGCACGCAACGCAACCCCAAACGCGGCTGAGGTTTTCCCCTTGCCGTCCCCGTAGAAGACCAGTGTTTGCCCCGCGATCGCCATGCGACAGCTACTTCAGCACGTGGCGTGAGATGACCAGGCGCTGGATTTCGCTAGTGCCTTCGTAGATCTCGGTGATCTTGGCATCTCTGAAGAGTTTTTCGACTGGGTACTCGCGACTGTAGCCGTAGCCGCCAAACGTCTGCACCGCCGCGTGGGCACAGAACATCGCGGTCTCGGACGCGGAGAGTTTCGCCATACTGGCTTCTTTGCCAAACGCTTGGCCGGCGTCCTTCATCCGCGCGGCGCGATACACGAGTAGCCGGGCGGCCTCAATGCGGGTAGCCATGTCTGCCATTCGCCACTGCAGACCCTGAAACTCGGCGATTGGATGGCCAAACGCCTCGCGTTCTTTTGCATACCGGACGGACTCGTCAAGCGAGCGCTGAGCAATGCCGAGCGCTTGCGCGGCGATGCCGATTCGGCCTCCGTCCAAAGTCGCCATTGCGATCCGAAAGCCCTCGTCGACCTTCCCCAACGCAGCGTCCATCGGGACACGGCAGTCCTCCAAGAACATCTGGGTGGTACTCGAAGCGCGGATGCCGAGCTTCTTTTCCCTCGCGCCGGCCCGCAGCCCAGGCGTGTCGGACGGGATCAGGAATGCAGTGATGCCTCTGGGTCTGGGGACGTCCATATTGGTAACGGCGTATACCAGGTACAACCCGGCCTGACCACCGTTGGTGATCCACGACTTGGTGCCATTCAAGATGTAACCGTCGCCGTCGTGGCGCGCTTCGGTACGCATGTTCGAAGCATCTGAACCTGAGCCTGGCTCGGTCAGGCAGTACGCACCAACGCCGGCGCCCGAGGTGAGCAGAGGCAAGAAGCGCTGTTTCTGGGGGTGGCTGCCGAAGTTCAGGATCGGCTCGCACACCAGCGAGTTGTTCACCGAAATGACGACCGAGTGGGACGCGTCGGCCCACGAAATTTCTTCGATAGCCAGGGCGTAGTCGAGCGTGCTGGCGCCGGCCCCGCCGTACTCTTCTGGCACCAGTAGCCCAAGTAGGCCGAGCTCGGCCATTTTGGCAATTGTGGCCCGCGGATACTCCTCTTTTTCGTCCAGCTCGTGCGCAATGGGAACGATCTCGCGGAGCCCAAACTCTCGCAGCGTACGCTTGAAGAGCTCTTGCTCCTCTGTCAGATCGTAGGCGCCGCGATAGCGCGTGTGCGGTCGCTGTTCGGCGCTGATCATACGCGCTCGAAGGCCACCACGACTGCGCCGTCGCCGTGGCAGAGACCGGCGATCCCGCGCGCCAGCGGCGTTCGGGCTGCCCTCAGGATGTAGATGCTGCCGGCGGAGTTCATATGGACAATCCCATCTGACGCGCGATGACGAGCTTCAAAATCTCGCTCGTGCCCTCGCCGATCGTCAAAATTTTGGCATCCCTGAAGTAGCGCGGGATAGTCGACGCCTCCATGTAGCCGTACCCGCCGTGTACCTGCATCGCGACGTTCGCGGCATGCACCGCAAGCTCACTTGCGAAGAGCTTTGCCTGTGCCGCCGCTTCGGTCGTCGGACGACCGGCGTCTTTCAGCGCTGCGGCCAGATAGACCAGAGCGCGCGCCGCGGCGATCCTCGTTTTGAGATCCGCCAACTCGAACGACACAGCCTGGTACCGCGCGATCGGCTGACCGAAGGCGCAGCGCTGGTTGGCCCAGTTCACCGAGTGGTCCAGGCAACCCTGGGCCAGCCCGATGCCGATTGCGGCGACACCGATGCGGCCCGCGTCCAGCGTGGCTAGAAAGATCCGAGCCCCGCTGCCGCGTTCGCCAAGCAACGCGTCAGTAGGCACACGGCAGTCCTGGTACACCAGCTCACGCGTGTCGGAGGCATGCCAGCCCATTTTTTCGTACGGTCGTTGCGGCGCGAACCCCGGCGCGTCGACGGGCACGATGAAGGTGGTGACTTCAGGCTTACCCGAGCTGCGCTGACCGCTTACGGCCGTGGTCGTGACGAACGCGCTCAGGGCTGTGCCCGCATTGGTGATGTACGCCTTGGTGCCGTTGATGACCCAGTCGCCATTGTCCGAGCGAGCGGTTGTCGACAAGCCCTGCACGTCCGAACCTACGTCTGGCTCGGTACTGGCGAACGCACCCAGCGTTTCGCCGCGCGCGAGCGGCACCAGCCAGCGCTGCTTCTGCGGCTCGGTCCCGAAGTTCAGAATCGGTGCGCCGCCGAGCGACACACTGGCAGCCACGGTAATCGCCACCGAGGAATCGACCCGGGCGAGCTCTTCGAGCGCCACCGCGAACGACAGCGTACCGGCGCCTACGCCACCGTACTGCTCGGGGAACGGAAGCCCCATGACTCCCAACTCACCCAGTTTACGAATGGCATCCAACGGGAATGTCGAGGATCGGTCCCACTCCGCCGCGTTCGGAGCAATCTCTGCCTGAGCAAACTCGCGCACCGTCGCCTGCAGCGCGCGCTGCTCCCCCGACAGCTCCAACGCGAAGTCCACCGCACCCATTCTACCTTCGGCAACCTGGTGCACACCCGCGTCCCAGGGAAGCTAACGCAGGCCGCCGATGATGCGCCTGTACCCTAACGTAGCGAGCTCGGCAGGATGGAGAGTTGCATTCTGTACTTGGCCACCGTACGCCGGGCGATATGGATGCCCTTTTCCTTCAGGCGGTCGACGATTTCCGAGTCCGTCAGAGGCTTGGCTTCTTTTTCGATGACCTCTTTCATGATGTCTTTCACGCTCAGGCTGGGCGTGAAAAAGTGGGCGTAGGGGATCACTTCGCCGTTCGGCAGCATCACATACTTTTGGGCGGTTGCTCGGCTGACGGTGCTCTCGTGTACCCCAAGTTGGACAGCGACCGCCGCGCGACTGAGCGGCCGCAGGTGGCGGACGCCGTGTTCGAGGTACTCGCGCTGCTGCTCGACCAGGCAGCGGGTGATGTTGAACAGGGTCTGTCGACGCTGGTTGATATTGGCAATGAACAGCTTGGCACGTCCGACGTACTGCTGAACGTGGCGCTTTTCCTCGGGGTTCATGGCCGCGCTGCGTCGCTGCAAGTCGGCCGAGAGGCGCGTATAGATCGGGTTGACCCGCAGCTGGAAACGACGGCTCTCGACGACCTCGACTTCGAATTCCTCGGGGCCTCGGGTGATGACCACGTCCGGGATTACGTACATGGCTCGCGTGTCGCGGTCACTGGAGTTGGTCGACGAAAAACCGTGGGCCGGGTGGGGGTTGAGCTTGGTCTTGACGAACTCCCAGACGTCCGAGACTTCCTGTTGTGAGACCTTGAGCTCGTGCGCAATTCGGCCGAACTTGTGCTCACCCAGCTCGGTCAGGTATTGCGTCACGATCTCGAACGCGTACGGCTGCCTCAGACCCCGTTCTTCCAGATGGGTGATCTGGATGGAAAGGCACTCGCGCAGATTCCGTGCGCCAATACCGATCGGTTCCTGGGCCTGCAGGACGCACAGCACGGCACGCACCTTGTCGACGGATACGTCGAGCTCGTAGGCGACGTCGTCGAGCTTCACCGCCAGGTACCCTTTTTCATCCAGACTGCCCACCAGATACTCGGCGATGCTCATGTCCTCTTCAGGCAGAGCCGCACCCATATCCATGAGCAGCTTTTCAGCCAGCGTTTGCTCGGAGGCGACCCGGGTCATCGGGTCGAATTCTTCGTCGTCTAGGGCGCGGTTGCGCCCCTCCGGCACGTCGTCGTACGGCGAGACATGCCCTTCGGGACCGTAGGTCGAAGTATTGGCGAGCTTCTGGCTCTGGATGCAGCGCGGACAAATCGAGCCCTGGAGCTCGGTGCCGCAGATGCGACAGGTCGGAATCTCGACGAGCTCGAGGGCAGGATTGTCGGACAGTTCGGTCGAGATTTGCTGCTGAAGCTCCTGCGATGAGAGCTCGAGAATGTAATTCGCTGCTACAAGTCGGGGTGAGACCTTCTGGGTCTGGTTGGCCGAAAAGTCCTGTCCGACGTCAAGCTCGAGCTCCATCGTCATTGTTGGTAGCTACTCCTAAAAAAAACTGCCTCTCCCTCTGGGAGAGGCAGCACCTGCCCACCGCGGCAGGCTGCTCAGAGTTTCTTGAGGTTCTTTTCGACCCGACGGAACGCCTGGTCGACGACGTCCTCGATTTCGGACAACCCAGACAGAAGCGCTGGCTTCAGCTCCGGCAGAATCTTGTCCACCAGAAAGTCGCGGCCAGCCTCGACATTGTCTGAACCAGCAAACTCACGCGCGAACTTCGCCACACGACTCGCCGGCTCGGTTTCCTCACGCGAGCGACGCAGCAGAAATGCAATAACTCCGGCTGCGATCGCGGTCGCCAGAATGGTCCCGGCGGCGCGTCCGCTGCGTTCCTCCCACGGTCGGGCACCGCCGTACGCGCCTCCAGAGCGACCTTCATCAACCATTGCTTCGCCTCTCTTTCGCGTCGGTGGGGCTCAGTCTACGAACGGCCGTTGAGACCGTGCTCCGCCAACTTTTTTTCGAGTCTAGCAATATCTATGCCCAAAAGTTTAGCCGCGGCGTGCCGGTTGCCGTCGGAACGCAGAAGGGCGCGCTGTATGTAACGCGACTCGGTCGAGGCCAGCAGGTCGGCAATGCTCGTGCCGTTGGTCAACTGCTGGTTCAGATCCATGATCCAGATCTCCCGGTCCACCTCCATGGCCAGGTTCTCGGCGGTGATGACCCCGCCCCGAGACAGCACGACCGCGCGCTCGACGGTGTGCTCCAGCTCACGTACGTTGCCTGGCCAGTCATACTGGAGCAGCCGCTGTAAAGCCTCTTCGCTGATCCGGGCCGGGGCACTTGCATCGCTGAAGCGATGCTTTTGCAGAAAGTGCTCGACCAGCAGCGGAATATCATCTTTTCGCTCGCGCAGCGGCGGGACGTGAATGGTGATCACGGCCAGGCGGTGGTACAGGTCTTCGCGGAATCGATTGGCTTCCACTTCCGCACGGAGGTCCTTATTCGTCGCGGCGATGACCCGCACATCCACTTTGATGGACTGGCTGGAGCCGACGCGTTCGAACTCATGCTCCTGAAGCACCCGCAGCAACTTGGCCTGCAGCGGCAGGCTCATGTCGCCGATCTCGTCAAGGAAGATCGTGCCTTTGTGGGCCATCTCGAAACGACCAATGCGCTGCCGGTCAGCGCCAGTGAAAGAGCCCTTTTCGTGGCCGAATAGCTCACTTTCCATGAGTGTGGCCGGCAGCGCGGTCAGGTTTACCTTGACGAGTGGGCCCTTGGAATGGGTCGAGTACTCGTGGAGCATCTCGGCGACCGATTCCTTGCCGGCGCCCGTCTCACCGATGATGAGCACGTTGGCAACTGAGGCTGCCACCTGGCCGATCATCTTGTAGACGTCCTGCATCTGAGGCGTGTTGCCAATGATGCGTTCGGACAGGGCCTTGTTCTCCTGCTTGCTGCGAACCAATTCCTGGGCAAGCTGTTGCCGCTCGAAGTAGCGGCGGATGGTGAACAGGACCCGGTCGATGTCGAACGGTTTGGTGATGTAGTCGTACGCGCCCAGGTGCATCGCCTCGATGGTCGTACTCGAGGTGCCGTAGGCGGTCATCAAGATAACGTTGCCGACGCTGATCTCCTGGGCCGACAGGCGTCGCAAGATCTGGATACCGTCCTGATCGGGCATGCGCAGGTCGATCAGGAGCAGATCGAGCTCTTCCACGGGCACAAGCCGCAGCACTTCGCTGCCGCTCTTGGCTTCCAGCGTGTCGTACCCTTCGCCTCGCAAGAGTTCGACGAGCATGCTGCGGGTCGGCGCATCGTCGTCGGCGATCAGGATGCGCCTGGATCGAGCGAGACGACTAGGTGCTGTCTCGCGTTGCTGGCGTTCCGCGTGTACGACCATGGGTGTCCGTTCTGCTTCCCTCCTACAGCCGGGCGCACTGTCCGGCTGGGCTCTCCACCAATCCAGGGAGCCCGGAACGGCAACCCCAGTATGCCATAGACACGTTACCCTCCGGTCGTGACGTCGCAGGCTGGGATGTTCGACGAGGTAAGCATGCCGTCGGCCAGGTTGACCCCGCTGGCGGCGCGGATGCGGCCGCGCGCGCTCGGCGAGATTCGGGGTCAGGAGCATTTGCTTGGGACGGGTCGAGCGCTGCGTCGCGCGCTCGAGGCGGACAGGGTCCCCAGCATGGTCTTGTGGGGACCACCAGGCTCGGGCAAGACAACCTTGGCAGAAGTCATCGCCCGCCTGACGAGCTCGCGTTTCGTAGCCATGTCGGCGGTCACTGCGGGTGTCGCCGACTTGCGCAAGGTCGTCGAAGTTGCCCGCAGAACGCCTGAGGGGCGCACGATCATGTTCATCGACGAGATTCACCGTTTCAGCAAGAACCAGCAGGATGCCGTGCTGCCGCATGTCGAGAGCGGGACGGTAACAATGATCGGAGCTACCACCGAGAACCCCTCGTTCGAAGTGAATGCGGCAC
>JBPCIO010000106.1:0-8046 GCA_051006215.1 Chloroflexota bacterium | reverse complement strand
GGGGCTGATTCGGCACTGCAGGCTCGCGCCGGTCATGCGCGATGAACACGAGCACGTACAGAGACTTGAACGTGAGCGGCGGGACGGTCAGCAGGTCGGCTGCCCAGATGTAGTGGGCGTGGTTGTGCAACAACGTCCGCCAGGTCTGGCTGCGCGCCCGAGCCGGTCCAGGCCAGCCGTGGCGACCACGATGCCGAGCTTGAGCAACTCACCACCGATCCGCTCAGTTCCCCAGAGGTGATTCTCGCGCGACATATTGGCGATCAACTCGCGCACTTCGGCAGTCAGATAGAGCCGGCCACGGCGGGAGCGGGACTTCCAGCGCCAGAACAGACGCCAGCCCTGCCGATGCCACCGCACGACGGTGTCGGGCGTGACGAAGGCCAGGTGCACACGTCAGCCGTGACAGAACCGACGCGCGAGCACCCACAGCAGCTTGTCCCAGACGCGAAGCCGAGTACGTGGTCGAGATCGAGTCGGACGGGTCAACAGCACGAGTTGGTGGCGCGCGAGCAAGTTCTCGAGGACCATGTCCTGTCGTGGACGCACGACGCTCGCAGGATGGTGAGCAACAGCCAGGGAGTTCGATCACGCCTCAAGCATTGCCGATCTACTCTCACGCGGGCTTTGCCGCCCCCAACTGCTGATGGTTCCGGATGGCAGCCGACGCTCAGCCCTGGATCGGTTGCGGCGCGGACCAACTCAGCCGAATGCGGTTGGACTTATCGATACGCTGCGACGACTCAGAGACGCTGTAAACTCAATCTTGACGATCTCGATCCGTCGAGCATCCCGGCAGGCCGACTCAAAGTGCTGGCGCGATGCAAGCACCGTCCGTGCTCAGGCGATCCCGCGTATGCCACCGGAGCGTCGCACCGCGACGTTGGTTGCGTTCGCCTGCAGCTTGCAAGCCAGCGCACAAGACGACGTCCTCGACGTTCTGGATCGGCTGCTCACGGACCTGTTGGCACGGGTAGACAAGCAGGAACGCCAACGGCGGTTACGCGCAATCGGCGATCGTGCCTATGAACTGGCGTCCGCCGACGGCCTCCGCTTCGTCGTGCCGGTTTGCTCGATCCACGCTGCTGCCAATCCAGAATGCTTAGCGCGAGTTGTTAGTTACGAGGAATGGACGGGCTGGCGACACCTCCTTACAGGCTCGTCCCCGTCGTCTTTCTCCCCCGTCCCTCGGCGTTGCATTCCACACAATTCTGTTCCATTACTATTCAGAGGCCGTGCTGGCCACGCCGTGCAGCCACGACTTTCACTAACATGACAGGACTTCATGACTTCGGGAGCCCCCTACGCCAGACTGATCGTTCAGGGTTGAAAAGGTTAGGGGACGCCACGCACAACCGAAGAGCGTGGTTTGTGGGGAGCCACTGTCAAAGCCGATGCGCGTGCTGGGTGCCGCATTGCTGCTGCCGGCACTGCGCACCTTCAGCGTCGCCGACGACGTTGGTCAGGCGGGTGACGACCTATCGCTGGCCATGTTTTTGGCGAGATGATGCGGGTCTTCACATTACCCCGTTGTTCCAACTGTCACGGTGCCACCGATACGGTCAAGGGGCGTCAACCATGACCCTGGACCCGTCGCCGATTCCACCCGCCTGTCGGACGGCGACATGGGCTTCGATGAAAAAACCGTCTGTGAAGAGTGCCACACGGCCGGAACCCCGCAATGGCGCACGGCGTCCAGCTCGATGCAATTTGCTGGCCGGGACACGCTTACGGTTTGCCGCCCGATACGCAAAACGATCGTCCAGGAAACCGGCGATCCGGACCAGGGTGCCGCGTTCATCCGCCATATTGCGACCGACGAGCTGGTCGGCGTGGGTTCGTCGGTCAAGGGCGCACCGGCGAAGACAGCCGTTCGCGCGACCTAGTCAAAGTAGATGCAAAGACCGAGATGACGACGACAATCAAGTGGAGCCTGAGCGGGGACCGCTGATGGAGTGTGCGGAATTCACTCGCTTCGCCTCGCTCGCTCCTTGGGCGGCCGGCGCTCGGGAGTGAAGCGACTGTCTGGGATAAAGAGTCGGGTGGCAGCGGGCGAATTGGTCCGTGACGATGAGCCGGCCGCCGCATAACTTGCCGACCGAGCTCAACAGCTTTATCGGCCGCGAGCAGGAGCTGGTCGAAGTCGAGCGTTTGCTCGCGACGACCAGGCTGTTGACGCTGGTCGGCACCGGCGGTGTCGGCAAGACCCGGCTGGCCCAGCGGCTGGCGACGCAAGTCGTCGACAGTTACTCGGACGGCGCCTGGTTCATCGAGCTCGCCCCGGTCACCGACTCGGCGTTGTTGCCATACGCGGCGGCGATGACCCTCGGCTTACGCGAGGCGCCCGGCGTTTCGCCGCTCACCCGCCTGACTGAGCACCTGCGCACGAAGCAACAGCTGCTCGTTTTCGACAATTGCGAGCACCTGGTGGCCAGCTGCGCACAGTTGTTCGACCTCCTGTTGCAAATGTGTCCTGGACTGCGCATCCTGGCGACCAGCCGCGAACCACTGGGCGTGGCTGGCGAGATCGGCTGGCGCGTGCCATCTCTATCGCTGCCCTGGCCACCTGAACCAACGCCAGGCGCGTCCGCGAATGAATCCGAGGCGGTCCGCCTGTTCCTCGAACGTGCCCGCGAAGCTGCGCCAATGTTTGTCGCCAGCGAACAGAACCGGGCCGCGATTGCGCGTGTGTGCACCCGCCTGGACGGGATTCCACTGGCGCTGGAGTTGGCCGCGACGCGGGTCGCCATGCTCACCGTGGGCCAGATTGCCGACGAGCTCGATGACCGGTTTCAACTGCTGGTAGGTGGCAAACGCACTGCGGCCATGCGCCAGCAGACGCTTCAAGCTACGTTCGACTGGAGCTTCGAGTTATTGACGGAGCCGGAGCGAGCGGTGCTCCGTCGGCTGGCCCCGTTCGCGGGCGGTTTCGGCCTCGACGCCGCCAGGGCAGTCTGTGCGGGTGCCGACGTCGCCTCGAAGTCAGTGCTGGACCTGCTGACCCAGCTAGTGAACAAGTCGCTGGTGGCCGCCGAGGTCCACGCTGCGGTGGCGCGCTTTCACCTCCTGGAAACCGTCCAGCAATACGCGGCGGCCAGACTGGGGGATGCCGGCGAGCAATTCAACGCCGGAGCGCGACACCTGCGCTGGTACCTGGAGTTGGCCGAACGAGCCGAGCCGGAGCAGCGCAGTCGCGATCAGGCGGAGTGGCTCGATCGCCTCGAAACGGAGCATGAGAATTTCACTGCTGCGCTCAAATGGAGCCGCACTGACTCCGACAGTGCGGCGGCCGGCTTGCGGCTGGCGTCAGCGCTGCGCTGGTTCTGGTTTGCCCGCGGCTACCCAGGTGAAGGGCTGCTGTGGCTGGAGCGTGGCCTCGCCAGCGCGAGCAAGGTCGAGCCGTCAGTACGTGCCAAGGCGCTCAACGCGGCTGGGGTGCTGTGCCACAGCATGGGTGACCTCATCCGAGCGGAGTCGCACCTCGCTGAGGGTTTGGCGATCTGGCGCCAGCTGGCCGACAAGGCTGGCATGGCCACGTCGCTGAATGCGTTGGGGCTGGTAGCCAAGGCCCAGGGGAGCCATGTCCACGCGGGAGCGCTGCTCCACGAGGCGCTCGAGCTGGCGCGCGAGATACATGACGCCTCGCGGATGTCAACCATGCTCAACAACCTGGCCGCGCTGGCGATCGATCAAGGCGACTACGCCGCGGCGCGGCCGTTTCTGCAGGAGAGCCTCAGCATAAAGCGCGCGGTCGGCGACGCCGCCGGCATCGCGAATTCGCTCCACAATCTGGGCGACGCCGCGCTGCACCAGGGCGCCTACGGAGAGGCCGCCGCCGCGTTGCAAGAGGGTCTGGCATTTTCGCGAAAGGTGGGGGTGGAACACCTCAGTGCGCAATCGCTGCACAGCCTCGGCATGGTGGTGCTGCGGTGCGGGGACCAGATCGCCGCGGATACGCACCTCAGGGAAAGCCTCGCGCTGTTCACACTGCTGGGCGACCGATCCGGCATCGCGCTGTGTCTGGAAGGGTTGGCCGAAGCGGCCGTCGTCAGAAGTGTCGCCGAGCCAGCGGTGGTGTTGTTCGCCGCCGCTGCCGCCTGGCGCGAAGCCAACGACTTCCCCGTCCCGCCCTACGATCGGGCTGACTACGACCGGGTGCTGGCAACGGCGCGGTCACGGCTCGACGGTGCCACGTTCCGCAAGGCGTGGTTGGCTGGGTCGGCCATGAGTCTGGAACGCGCGGCAAACCATGCGCGCGTGCTCGAGTCAAAGCAGGCCAACGGCAGCGATCGGCTGACGCAGCTGACCGGGCGTGAGCGCGAAGTCGCCACGCTGGTGTCTCGAGGTCTGACGAACCGCGGCATCGCGGACGAGTTGGGCATTGCGCCGGCGACCGCCGCGCTGCACGTCGAACACATCCGCGGCAAACTGGGATTTCACTCCCGTGCGCAGATCGCGGCCTGGATTGCGCAGGGAGTGCCGTCGGTCGCGTTCTAGCAACCAAAAATATGTGCGGCGGCTATGTGGACCTGCATATGCGGTCCTCGTGATCATGACCTAGGGTGTAAGCGATGCCGCACTATCTGGTCGATCGCGACCTGCCCGGGATGTCGCGCGACCAGTTGGCTGCGGCTCATCGAGCCGCGGCAGACACGGCGCTCCGTTTTACTGCCGCGGGCAACCCGATTCGATACATTCGCAGCGTGTTCCTCCCTCAGGAAGCGCGCTGCTTGTGTCTCTTGAAGCGGTCGACGCGGAGCCTGTGCGGAGTCTCAACCACAGCGCGCAGACATCGTTCACCAGCATTTCCGAAGCGTGGAAGCTCTGGCCGCTTAACCACACCACATTGGAGTCCTGACAATGAAGTTCCTTTCGATTCTGCCCGCGGTTGCGCTGACACTCCTCATGGCCGCACCCGTGGGTGCCCAGTCGCTCGCGCAGGCTGGTGGATTGGAGCCATCCGCGCCCGAGAATCTGCGCTGCCCGGGCCGGCCTGGACCCAAGGACGGGTTCCATTTCGAGGCCGAGTGGCAGAACGTCGCCAGCTATGCCGGCCCGCCGCAGCAGCTCGCGCTGGATCACAGCTGCAACCTGTTCGTCGGCGACGTGGCCGGCAACCACATTCTCAAATACAACGCCGACGGCCAGCAGGTCGCTGCGTTAAAAATGGCGGCGCGCGAAGCGTACACCGATGCCTTTGCGGGCTTCGCGGTCGCTCCGGATGGAACCATCTTTGTTGCGGATCCGGGCCTGCACCGTGTGCATAAGCTTTCGCCCAGTGGCCAGGAAGTCGGTGCCTGGACAAGCTGCGACTGTGTTGATCAGCCTGGCTGGATGGTCGCGCCGGTGAGCGTGGCCGTTGATGGTACTGGCAACAACGTGTATGTCCTGGACCAGTCTGCCGACACTGTGACCCGCCGCAGTCCGGACGGCAAGATCCAGAAGGTGTTCGGCAGCCAAGGCACCGGCCCCGGCCAATTCGATGTCCCGAAAGCAATCACTCTGGACCGCCAGGGTAATCTTTATGTTGCGGATTGGGGCAACCACCGTATCCAGAAATTCTCGCCAGAGGGTGCCTTACTCGGGCAGTTCGGCAGCGAAGGCAACGGCCCCGGCCAGATCCACTTGCCGAGCGGGATTGCCGTGGATCGCGACGGCAACATGTATGTCTCGGATTCGGACAACTGGCGGCTGATCAAGTTCGCGGCGGATGGCACGCCAGTGGATCAGTATCCGCCGTGCCCGAGCGCTGACGACTGCGGTGTGCTGCCAGACGCCAACCCAGGGCAATTCTTTGACCACAATAGTGTCGTCGTGGACGGTCAGGGCAACCTGTACGTTGCCGATAGCGGCAACAACCGCGTCGAGCGTCGCGTGGTGATCGAAGTCGCCAATCCGCCTGCCGCTGGGACCACTGATGGAACAGGCGACTAGGATGTTCGCCATTGGCCGAGCGGTGGCCGCGCTCACGCTTCTGCTCGCGGCCGGCGTTCAGCCGGTGGGCGCGCAAGAGGTGGCGCCGCAGGCGTGCGCCGACATCAAGGAACAAATCCGCTACTTGACCAACGAAGGCACGTTCATTCAGGATGCCGGCCAGAAAAACGGCGTGGATCTGCTGGCCAACGCGATCATGGTCCACAATGCGGCGTGCGGCACGGGGGGCGACGAGTCGATCCCGCCACCTGAGCCAGCCGACTCGCCTCCTACCCCGGGGCCAGCGCCAACGCCCCGGCCCACGCCCGATGTCACGATCCCACCGATGGAAAGCGACACCACACGTCGGGACGCGTGCCTGCTGGTCACCGAAGACGAAGTCGGCAGGGCCATGCGCCAGGGCGTCGTTGCCAACGAATCAGATATCGCCGGCGGTGCCGGCGGGCAAGGGTGCGAATTCAACGGCGCCGGGGCGGCGTACACAGACATCATGTACTTTCAGGCTGCTGGCCCATTTGTCTACGACGCGTTTCGCGCCACAGCGGAGCCAAACGGCGTCCAAACAGTGCCTGGTCTGGGCGATCGCGCCTTTACCTATGTGGGGGGAAATGGGCCGGGCGTGGTCGTGCTCAAAGGTGACAAGCTGTTCACGATCGAGTTTAGCGGTTTCGGGAATGGGCAGGCCGAGTCGAGCAGTTTGCTCGTCCTGGCCCAACAGGCTCTGGGTCGGGTGCGCTGACGACCGCAGTCAACTACAAATGATTGATGCTCGGCGGCAGCCTGCGGCTGACGACCGCGCTCACGGCGTGCAGCGGGGCGAGCCCGGCGCCAGCAGCCGCCGCCAACACACCGAAACCGGGCGCAGCGGCGTCCCAAGCCGCGCCCACCGCCGCTAGTGGGTCATGCCTGAAATGGCCGGGCTGGAGTGTTTGCCGGATACTGCTTGACCGGAAGAAGAGATGCCAACACCCTAATGAGACCCTTACGTCGCCTGAGCCGTGCCGAACGGGTGGCATTGGAGCAGAGGGCCAAGAGCAGCAGCGAACGTATCGATCAAGTGCATCGAGCGGCAGCGTTGTTAGCGGTAGCGCGCTGCGGGGTCTACATCGAGGCTTGCACGCGAAGCCGGCTTGCGCAGCGGGACGACCGTGGCCGACCTGGTCGCACGCTTCAACCGCCATGGACTGGCCGCAATGGTGATTGCGCGTGGTCGAGGACGCAGACCGACGTGTGCGTGGGGTGCGCGGAGTGGATGTGCTGCGTATGTTTCGCAACCTGGCACCCTCCCATAGCCGCCAAGGTCAGGCTCGCATCGGGCGGCTGAGCGAGGCGTTTCACTGATCAGCTGACTCCGGACCCGGTAGCCTTGGACGGATGTTGGCGTACGTGTTCTGGCACTGGCCCGCGACGGGCGGCGCACCCGCCGAGTACGAGCGCATGCAGCGCGCCTTCCACCAGGCGGTGCCGAGGCGTGCGTCGCTGGCTTTCGCGGCTCGACGTCGTTTCGGCTCGATGGCCAGGCGCCATGGCTGGACGGATCGCCCGCCTACGCGGACTGGTATCTGGTGGACGGGTCGGCGGTGCTGGACCCGCTAAACGCGGCCGCCGTTTCGGGCACGCGACGCGGCTCGCACGATGTGCTTGCCCGCGCCATGGGTGCCGGCGCCGGCAGCCTGCTCCAACTACGCGACGCCACTGCGGACGTTGACGGCGCGCGCTGGACAACGTGGCTGTCCAAGCCCATGGGAATGCCCTACGACCCGTTTTATCAGCGCCTTGGCCCTGTCCGCGGCCGAGGCGGCGTCAGCCACTGGCGGCGGCAGATGGTGCTCGGACCCACGCCGGAGTTCTGCGTGCTCAGCCACGAGCCGCTGGAGCTGCCACAAGGCCCGGAATCGCTCGCGCTGCGCCTCGAGCCGCTCGCCTGAGTTTTGCGCGGCAAGTGGCGGGCGAGGCGTCGGTTTGATGACGGTACTGCGAGCCGTGCTGGTCACGCCGCTGTCCGGCCCGCTCGCGCGTTTCGGCTGCTCGGGCGCATCCGCTTTGTGGTTGTGGGCAACGCAGGCGCCTGCCATGGCCGCCCCCTGGACGAGCGTCGACCTCGAGGTGATC
>JBPCIO010000105.1:0-7394 GCA_051006215.1 Chloroflexota bacterium | reverse complement strand
GTTTTCTTCCACACCTCGCGCTCTTCCTTCTTACCTCTGGCACGTCTTCTTCTCAGCCATCCCGCTCCCCTCTTCTTCAAAAGAGTCGCGACATGGCCTCTGCTCCACTCTGCTCTTGTTCAGGTGCTGACCGATTGGAGGGCATAAAAAACCCCGACGGCTCAAGCGGCACATCGGGACGGTGGGACTGCGTCAGGGGAACGCGCTGCGTTCTCTTTCGGCGCTGCCTTGGCTCCTCGATGTTGCCCCTTTCCCGTTGCGACGGTCGCGGCTTGTTAATCGCGCCACTCGCGCGGCGCACTCAGCACTATACGCCATCCTCGTCGGATGCCACAACTCACCCTCAGGCCGGGTACCGGAGTCTCAGCCAGGCTGCCAACCGGCCGGCGTTGGAAGGTTGAAGGTCAGGCTAGCCTGCGTCGAACGCGCTACGACCATGCGCACGGGCTCGGTTTGGCTAGTATTCATTTCGACGTGGACCCGGTGCGGCGGTACCCACACGAAATCCCCGGCATGCGCTTCGTGCGCGTCCTCCAGATGCTCGCCACTGTAAAAGCGCGCGTCGCCAGAGATGATGTAGATGCCACTCTCGGCTTCGCCGTGGTGGTGGACAGCTGAGATCAACCCCGGCCCCAACTCGACGTGACCCAACCAGATCTTCTGAGCCCCGACGGTACTCTCGGCAATGGCTGCTTCGCGCAGCATCGCCCCGCTGGCCTGGTCGGGGCAGCGGTCGGCAGCCCGGATCACTCGCAGGCTCCCTGCGTTGGACGGACTCGGCACGCACTGCAGCCTAGCACGGGCTGATAGTTGCGCGTGCACTTGTGCCACTCGAGCGCCGCGACGCTGCGAGACACGTTATGCTCCTCCCCTGAGCGCACACGCCAGAGCCGCAACGGGATCGTTCCGCGTGCGGACTTCGCTAGAGTGCGCTACCAGTGAGGCCACGATGACTACCGAACTCGAAACGCGGGATGCGAAACGCGAATCTCTGGTCAAGGGTCAGCTGCCCGAGGCGCTGCGGCTGATGCTCACCATCCGCATATTCGACGAGAACGCCCTAGCCCTCTTTCGCGCAGGCGAAATGCGCGGCAGCACCCACCCCTACATCGGCATGGAGGCGGTCGGCGTTGGCGTCACGCTGGCCCTCAGATCGGACGATTGGGTGACCAGCACGCACCGCGGCCACGGCCACACCATTGCCAAGGGTGGCGATCCCAAAAAGATGATGGCGGAGCTGCTCGGCCGGGCCACAGGCTACTCGGGCGGTAAGGGCGGCAGCATGCATATCGCGGATATGGATAAACACATGCTGGGGGCCAACGGCATCGTCGGTGGAGGCATGGGCCTGGCGACCGGCGCCGCCCTGACTGCCAAACTCCAGAACACGGGTGCGGTTGCCATCTGCTTCTTTGGCGACGGAGCGCTGGAACAGGGCATCCTACACGAAACAAGCAACATGGCGGCGATCTGGAAACTGCCGGTGGTGTTTGTGTGTGAGAACAACCAGTATGCAATGTCGGCCAGGTCGGACTGGAGCGTGGCAGGCGGTGATCCTGCTAGCCGCGCGGCGAGCTACGGCATCCCGGGCGTGACCGTCGACGGCATGGACCTGTTCGCGGTCAATGCTGCCGCAAGCGAATTAGTCGAGCGCGCCCGCCAGGGCGACGGGCCGGCCTACCTCATTTGCACGACGTATCGCTTCCACGGCCACCACGCCGGCGATCCGCTCAATTATCGTGAGAAGGAAGAAGTCGAGCGTTGGCGCCTGCGGGATCCAATCGAACGTGTGAAACAGGCTGCGGTGGCAAGCGGTGCGATGCGGGCTGACGAGATCGACGCCCTCGAGCGAGGGATCGAGCAGCAGATCGAAGAAGCCGTCGAGTTTGCCAAGAACAGCCCCGATCCAAGCCCCGACCAGCTCATGACCGACATCTATGCGTAAACACGTATCGCTGAGGAGACCTGATGGCCGTAGCTGACCCAGTCCCGAGTTCCCAGGGCCCGTCCGTCGATAGCGCATCCCGAGACATCACCTACGCGGAAGCGCTCAATGAAGCACTGCGCGAAGAGATGCGGCGAGACACCACCGTCTTCGTCATGGGTGAGGATGTCGCCGGATGGGGTACGGGAGGCGTCTTCAATGTGACCAGGGGATTGGTGGAGGAGTTCGGCGCCGAACGCGTGCGCGACACCCCGATCTCAGAAGAAGCCATCGCCGCGGTCGCCGTTGGCGCGGCGGCTACGGGCAGTCGGCCAGTGGCCGAGATCATGTACGTGGATTTCATCGGCCTCGCGATGGAGCCCATCGTCAACCAGGCAGCCAAGCTCCGCTACATGTTCGGCGGCAAAGCCAAAGTGCCATTGGTCATTCGAGCTCAGGAGGGCGCTGGTCGAGGCAACGCCGCTCAGCACAGTCAGAGCCTCGAAGCATGGTTCTGCCACATCCCCGGCTTGAAGGTGGTTACTCCCAGCACACCCGCGGACGCCAAGGGTCTGCTCAAGACCGCCATTCGGGATGACAACCCGGTCATCTTCCTCGAGCACAAGGTCCTGTACTTCACCAAGGGCCCGGTTTCCGACGATGCGGACTACTGCATTCCGTTCGGAGTGGCCGACGTCAAGCGTGTTGGCAAGGACATCACGGTCGTGGGCATCCACACCATGGTCGGCAAAGCCCTCAAAGCCGCGGAACAGCTGGCCCAAGAAGGCATTGAGCTAGAGGTCGTCGACCCGCGCACGCTGGTCCCCCTCGACGAGCAGGCGATTATCGACTCCGTGAAAAAGACCGGCCGGCTGATCGTCTCGCACGAGGCGTACACGCGCAGCGGTTACGGCGCCGAGATCATCAGCCGGGTGATTGAAGCTGCATTCGATTATCTCGACGCCCCACCCCTGCGTGTCTGCGCCCGGGATGTGCCAATCCCGTACAACGCGACGCTCGAGACGGCAGCGCTACCACAGGTCGAAAACATCGTCGAGGCCGCTCGAGCGCTCATGAACAGGGAGCGCTGAGCCGATGGCCACGCGGGTCATCATGCCCACGCTCGGCTTGACCATGGAGGAAGGCACCGTCGCCGAGTGGCTGAAGCATGAGGGCGACTCGGTCAACAAGGATGAACCGCTGCTGACCGTCGAGATGGACAAGGGGACGCAAGAGGTGCCCTCTCCAGTCGCTGGCATCCTGCGAAGGATCGTCGTCCAGGCTGGAACGACGGTACCGGTGAAGACATTGATCGCGGAGATCGGCGACGCCACTGAGGTGCTCGCGCCGCCCGCCGCTGGGCCGGCCCCGGCCGCGGGTGGCCCGGGTGACCTGCCTGCGCGACCGCCGACCAGAGCGGAGATCGCGGAAGTGTCCTCTGCGCCGTCCTCCCCAGCGGCAGCCCGGCCAGACCTGGCCGCCGCGGAGGCCCAGGCCGAGGCGCCACCGAGCCGCTTCGCGTCGTCAGGGCAAACTGCGGAACACACCGGTCGGCTGTTCGCCAGTCCTCGGGCGCGAATGCGGGCGCGCGCGCTCGGCGTCGAGCTGCGCGGGCTCGACGGGAGCGGGCCACACGGCCGAATCGTAGAAGCCGACGTGCTGGCCGCGGGCGCACCCGCAACTCGCGTAGTGGCGACCCCGCTAGCGCGGCGGCTGGCACACGAGCACGGTGTGCGCATCGACGACCTGCGTGGCACCGGGCCGGGCGGTCGCATCACTCAGGACGATGTGCTGCTCGCGGCGGGGGCGGCGGCGGACAAGGGCTCGGACGGTGAGGTCCAGGCAGGCGCAGCGACGCCACCGTCGATCGGCGACGTGCGGACCTTGACCCGAGTACGGAGAATCACTGCTGAACGCATGGTCGCCTCAGCCCAGGCGACCGCTAGCGTCACGTTGTTCCTCGACGCCGATTTTTCGGAGTCCGCCCGCTTACGGGCGCAGCTACAGCCGGAGTTTGCTCGGCTGGGGGTGCCCAAACTGCCCTGGGATGCGCTGATCGCCAAAGCCGCGGCGCTGGCGCTGCTCGAACACCCAGCTGTCGCGGCCCAGTGGGCTGACGGTCAGGGCCTTCGCCAGCCAGAGGCAGCGCATATCGGTGTGGCGGTCGCCCTCGAGCCCGAAGGGCTGGTCGTGCCGGTCCTCCGGGATGCTGGCACTCGGTCGCTACGCGACCTTGCTGCCGACCTCCTCGCGCTGGCCGACCAGGCGCGGGTAGGAAGGCTGAGCGCGCCTGAGATGCAGGGTGGTACGTTCACCGTCACCAATCTGGGGGCGTACCGTATCGACGGATTCACGCCCATCATCAATCCACCCGAGAGTGCAATCCTGGGCGTCGGCCGCATCGCCGACAAGGCCGTCGTCGTCGACGGGAAGGTCGAGGTGCGCAGGCTGTGCACGTTGTCGCTGAGCTTCGATCACCGCGTGGTCGATGGAGCCACGGCTGCGGCGTTCCTGGCGCGCCTGGCCGAGCTGCTCGAGCGACCGTACGCACTGCTTGGAATCTAAGCTCGGCATCGGCAAGTTGCCGCCCGAGCTGCTCAGCAGCCTGGTGCTCGGGCGGCTCGGCGCGCGGCGATCGGAGACGCTGGTGCGCGCCGCGCTCGGGGTTGATGCGGCCGCGATCGCTGTCGACGAAGACTGGGCGTGCGTGCTGACGAGCGACCCGATTACAACCGCCTCTACGGGTGCCGGGCGGCTGGCTGTGCACGTGGTGTGCAATGACCTGGCTGCGATGGGCGCCGAGCCAGTCGGGCTTCTGGTGACACTGCTGTTGCCTGCTGGCGTAACTATCTCGGCCATCTCCCAACTTACCCAGGCCATCCACGCCACCGCTCGCGAGCTGAACGTCGAGGTGCTTGGCGGACACACCGAAGTCGCGCCGTCAGTCAGCGCACCGCTGGTGGTCATGACCGGGGTGGGCAAGGTACGTCGCGACCGCGTGCTGACCGCGGCTGGCGCGCGGCCAGGGGATGCGCTGGTGCTCACCAAAGCCGCTGGCCTCGAAGGCTCGCACATCCTGGCAAGCGATCTCCAGGCGGAACTGGTGGGTCGCGTTCCGGACCCGTGGCTCGAGCAGGCGCGCGGCTACGCAGCTGAGCTGAGCGTAGTGCCCGAGGCGCGGCTGGCAGCCGAGCTTGGCGCCACGGCTATGCACGATCCGACCGAGGGCGGTGTAGTTGGGGCCACATGGGAAATGGCGGAGGCTTCTGCCTGCGGCTTTCGCATCGAGGTGGGACGCATCGTGATACGGGCTCCGACGCGAGCAATCTGCGAAGCGTTAGACGTCGACCCGTTGCGCCTCATCGCCAGCGGTGCGTTACTGATAGCCTGCTCCGACGGCCCTGCCATGGTCCGCGGCCTGGCCGAAGGCGACATCTCCGCGGCCGAGATAGGCCACATGACCGAGACTGGCCGCCACCTGATCCACCCAGATGGTCGTCTGGAACCAGTCGACCACCTGGACCGCGACGAGCTCTACCGCCTGCTGGAGCACAAGCAAGCTGCGCAGCAGTAAGAAGCTCTCACCGAGAACGTCCTATGAAGGATTGGGCGAGCCCACCACGTTCTCGACAAACCACTGTCCACGCTCGTCGTAGAGCGCGCCGTATTCGGGCTTAGCCTGGATGCGCACCTTGCCTTCGTTGTCTTTGATCGGCCCCGTAAAGATCGAGTCAAACGACTTCTTGCCGGCTTTGAATGCCGCTACCTCGTCGTTGTAAAGCTTCTGAATCTGGTCCTTGCGGGGGTGGTTTGCGAGCGCGGCCATGTTCAACGGTGCGACCCGGACCGCGTCTTCCTTGAAGGAGCCCATCCAGTACTTGTACTCCTCGGGAGTAGTCACCGTGCGGCTGACCCTCCAGCTGCCGATGTCCGGACAGACCCTTTGAATGGTGAACTTGTTGTGCACTGTCCAGTTCCAGACAGGTGATGTCAGGGACGCTTTCGGCGCCAGGTCGCTCATTTCGGCGCCGTAGCCAATGCTGAACTTGCCCGCGTCCTGGGCGGCCAGCTGGGTGGCGGGCGAATCCTGGTGCTGGGCTAACACTGATGCGTTTATCGGTGTACTGAGGAGTGACTCGGCCGCCTGCCGCTCCAGGTTGGGGTCAAACCGCGTCAACGTCCACCTGTTGTAGATCCTGGCTGTTGGATTGGTCTGCATGACTCCCAGGGCGAATGCGTTCTCGCCGCGAAACACTTCCGGGATCGGATTGGATGCGACATAGCCTACGTTCGCACCAGGTTCGACCACCATACCAGCCACCTCGCCCGTAATGTAGCGACCCTCCTCGATCGTTGCGTTGTAGTAGTCGATATTCTGCGAATCATTCTTCGTCGGAACACCCGCGGCGTTGAAGACTATGATCTCTGGGTGGCGAGCCGCGACTGCGCGCGTCGGCTCCGCAAAGCCAGACGAGGTGGTGTAGACAACCCGTGCTCCCTGCTGGACCATGCTCTCCATCAGCGCCTCGACGGCCTGCTTATCGTCGTCTGAGACGCTGTCCTTGCGGAGCGACAGGTCGACCCAGGGTAGCTCCTTCTGCACAGCCAGGAATGCCTGCTCATGCGCCCAGCTCCAGCCTTTCTCGCCAGTCGAGCTGCCGTAGATCTGAGCTACCTTGCAGCTGCTCGAGGCCGCAGCTGCAGGTGCGCTGGTCGCAGCCGCCACCGCTGCGTTCGGTACTGTAGTCGGGCCAGACGTGGCCTGAGGTGCTGTCGTGACAGAAGGTGCGAGTGGGGCAGCCGTGGGCGCGGTCGGCGCGGCACAACCTGCCACGACCGCGGCCATGCCCGCCAGCACGCTCAGCCGTGTGCGTCTAAGCAAGTCTGTCGACATGTGTTTCCTCCAGGCGGTGCCAGTCTCCAGGTTGTCGATCCTCGTCGCCAACACACGCAGCCCACACCTGAGCTACACGCAACCCACCTACGTGCCATGAACCCGGCTCGCGCCTGCTAGGATGCTGGCGGCTGTGCCGTGCACGACGCGTCGTTCGCCCGCCAGCTTCGCCAGCACAGACTGAGCCGCGGACTGA
Source organism: Chloroflexota bacterium (assembly GCA_051006215.1). Lineage (GTDB taxonomy): Bacteria > Chloroflexota > UBA6077 > UBA6077 > CF-72 > CF-72. The sequence continues at coordinate 380 of JBPCIO010000105.1, read as the reverse complement.
CTCAGGAACAGCTCGCCGAGCGTGCTCGCCTGAGTGCACGTGCCGTAAGCGATCTCGAGCTTGGCGAGCTGCAGCGGCTCCTCCAGGCCAAACCCCTGATTACCCTGGTCGGACCCGGCGGTGTGGGCAAAACTCGACTGGCGCTCGAAGTAGCCACTCGATTCGCACCCAGCGCTGCTGGTGGAGTCCGCCTGGTGGAACTCGCTTCGTTGAGTGAAGCGGAGCTGCTGGCAGAGCGCCTGGCCGCGGCCCTGGGGATCGTCGAGCGTACTGAGGGATCGCTCCTAACAACCCTCCTGCACAGCCTTCGCCACGCGCACCTGTTGCTGGTCTTCGATAACTGCGAACACGTGGTTGAGGCATGCGCGAAGCTTACTGAA
>JBPCIO010000104.1:0-6745 GCA_051006215.1 Chloroflexota bacterium | reverse complement strand
AGCTGGCCCTGGTGGCGTGCATGCGCAAGCTCCTGCTGCTGTGCAACGCCATCCTCCGATCCCAAACCCCCTGGAGCCCAGCACACCCTTGACTTCCAAGACAGTTGCTGGGGAGGGGGCCGCAGCCCACGACTTAAGGAATAAACTCGTTAGGAATTCCTACCGCGCCGCAGCCCACGACTTTCGAAATCATTATCATTAGACAAATTGCCGGGGCTTAGCTGGACGTGCGGCGGCGGAACAGCCACGACGCCAGCGGCACCGCCACCAGCAGGATGCCCACGCTCCAGGCGACCGAAAGCCAGCCGTGGTTGCCGATCGGCGTACCTAGCACCAATGCCCGAACCGCCTCCACGATCTGGGTGATCGGCTGGTTCACCGCGAAGACCTTCAGGATCGGGTTCATTCCCTCGGCTGGCACGAACGTCGTGCTGGCGAAGGTGAGCGGGAAGACAAACACGAAGGTGAGCCACTGCACGGCCTCGACACTCCTGGCTAACAGTCCGATGATGGCCGACAGCCATGAGAAGGCCAGCGTGAAGAGCAAAACAATGCCGGCGATCGCCAGCCAGTCGGTGAAGGTGGCGCTGCTTCGGAAACCGATCACGAGGCCGACCACGAGCATCACGACCGTAGAGAAGGTGTTACGCAGCAGGTCCGCTGCTATATGCCCGTTCAGCACTGCCACGTTCGACATCGGCAGCGACCGGAAGCGGTCGACAATGCCCTTTTGGAGGTCGTTACAGACAGCCACCGCGGTGGTGGTGGAGCCGAACGCGAGCGTCTGCACGATGATGCCGGGCATCAGGAAGTCGAGGTAGCTGATGTCGGGCGGCAGGGCTTTGGAAATGGCGCCCCCGAATACGGCGGCGAACAGCACCAGGAACATGATCGGCTGAAAGAACGCGCCCAGGAGCTGGTCGGTGTTGCGGACGATGTGCGTGCAGCTCCGCCTGATCATGATGAGCGAGTCGTTCACCGCCAGCACCGCCCGTGGCCGCCGATCGAACACCAGTTGGACCGCCATCTACTTGACCGCCTCGGTATCCACCAGCTTCTGCTTGCCGGTCAGGGACAAAAACACATCGTCGAGCGTTGGTTTGTGGACAGCCAGGGACTGCACCGCGATGCGCGCTTCCGCCAGCATGTCCAGGGCGCGCTTCACGTCTACATTGGTGTTCTTGATGACGACGGTCGCCGAGAACTCCCTGGCGTTCGAGTCAATGACGTCCTCGCCCAATTCGGCGACGGCGCGACTGAACGACTCGTCGTCGAGGAATGTGAGCTCGAGCCGGTCATTGCCCACCTTGCTCTTCAGCGCACTAGGCGTGCCCTCGGCGATCACCTTGCCGCCGTCGATCACCACTATCCGGTCAGCCAGCTGGTCGGCCTCCTCGAGGTATTGGGTGGTCAGCAGGATGGTGGTGCCGCCCGCGAGCAGGTTCTTGATGATCTCCCACATGGCCAGGCGCGAACGGGGATCGAGGCCGGTGGTGGGCTCGTCCAGGAACAGGACCGGCGGCGTCGCAATGAGGCTGACCGCCAGGTCGAGCCGCCGGCGCATACCACCCGAATACGTCTTGGCCGGCCGGCCGGCGGCCTCCATCAGATCGAACTCCTCGAGCAGCTCTTGGGCCCTCGACTTGGCGCTTGCGGAGGTGAGGTGGTACAGCTGGCCCATCATCACCAGGTTCTCGCGCCCGGTCAGCAGCTCGTCCACCGCCGCCGCCTGGCCGGTCAGGCCGATCACGGCGCGTACCTTGTTGGCCTCGGTCGTCACGTCGTGGCCGTCGACCAGGACGGTCCCGCCGTCGAAGCCGAGCAGGGTGCTCAAAATCCGGACGGCGGTGGTTTTGCCAGCACCGTTGGGCCCGAGCAGCGCCAGCATTGTTCCCCGCTCGACCTGCAGGTCGATACCCTTCAGGACCTGGTTCTTGCCGTACGCCTTGGTCAGGTTGCACACGTCGATCACGTAGTTGGGGCGCGTCATGCCATACCTGATCCTAAATTTAATTCGCGCCGCTAGAGACGGACGCACACCGCACGCAGATAGCTGACTCGCTGCTCGGCCTGGTTGCGCCGCGAGGCAGCTTCCATTGCCACCGCGTCGGGTCCATGGACAACCACCGCGGCGGAGCGGACTGGCGCGATCCCAGCTTCCGCGGGCGTACGCTCGTCAGGCGTCATTGGAAGCCAGACGCGCTCCTCAAAACCAGCTTCGTGCAGCAGGCTACGGAGCTGCTCGGGCGGAACCAGGAAGCTGGTGGCTGGGTCACGCGCCCAGGGCACCGGGCACACGAGATCACCGCCGGGACCGGCAAAGATCTCCTGAAATACCAGCCGTCCACCCGGGCGCAGCACGCGCCACTGCTCGGCCACGAGTCGAGCCTTGTCAGGAATGTTCATGCTGGCGTTCTGCGTCCAGACCACGTCGAACTGCTCGTCCGCGAACGGCATGTCCAAGCCGCTGCCCTGGAAGAAGTGGACCGCGTCCTGGAGCCCCAGTCGCTCGGTGAGCGCTTGCCCAGCTCGGGTGAACGGCTCGGTCGGATCCAGCACCGTTACGTGACAGCCGTATTCGACCGCCAGCGTGCGCGCCGGTCCACCGAAGCCGCCGCCCATATCCAGCACCTGCTCCCCGGCGGTTAGCTGGCCCAGTTGCGCCAGCGCCCGCGTGGCCGCAAGCCCGCCCCCGTGAAAGTGGTCGACACCGCCCATGTCCTCGTAACCCAGCGCGCCGCTGACATCGGTGCCGGCCGCTTCCAGCACGCCCAACACCGCCAACAGGAGATCGCCGCCGGTCGACTGGCCGTAGTGCTGTGCTACTCGCTGGTGAAGGGACGACTGCTCGACCATGGCCGCCGCACAGCGTACCAAGCGGTCGTCTGCCGACAACGAACCACGTGGTACCGTTGGTCGACAACACGCTCGGGAGGGGGGACTCGCGATGAAGCCGTCTCGTCGCATGTTCTTGAAGTCGTCAGCCGCAGGCGCCGCAGCCGCAGCCTTTTCGGCCACGACCGAACCTGCCTCAGCCGCAGCGTCGGGCGCCCCAGCGGCCGCGTTGCACTTGGCTTCTTTTCAGCCGGCACCCGGTCAGAAGTACGACTTCTTGATCAAGGGCGGTGACGTGCTGGACCCGAGCCAGGGCTTACGCGGTCGACGTGATGTTGCGATTCACAACGCGCGAATTGCGGTGGTCCAACCAGAGATTGCTGCGGATGCTGCCAAGCAAGTGCTCACAGCCACCGGTCGTCTGATCGTGCCGGGGTTGGTGGACCTGCACGCACACGTGTACCCGCTTGCGTCTGGACTCGGGTTGCCCGCCGACGAGCTCGTGCCCCATTCAGCGACCACGACCTACGTCAGCGCCGGTGATGCAGGCAGCAATAACTTCGGTGGGTTCCGGCACTGGGTGATTGCTCAGGCGCGCAGCCGGATTTTCGCGTTCGTGCACATTGCGAACTTCGGATTAGCTGGCTACCCGGTCGGCGAAATGTTCAACATCGACCACGCTGACGTGGAGATCGCCGCGCGTACGATCGCGGAAAACCCCGATGTGGTGCTGGGTGTGAAAGTGCGCCAGAGCGCTAATGTCGTCGGCGACAATGGCCTGGAGCCCCTGCGGCGGGCGATTGCAGCGGCCGAGATGTCGGGCACCGACGCGCGCGTGATGTGTCACATCGGGGGTGTGCCCGGGCCGCTCTCGGACCTGCTTGACCTGCTGCGTCCTGGCGACGTCCTCACCCACAGCTATAGCGGCGCCGGCAACAACACGGTCGTCGATGGCAAAGTCCTGCCCGCGGCCCTCGCCGCCAAGGCGCGCGGCGTCATCATCGACGTTGGTCATGGTGGCGGAAGTTTCGCCTACGCGGTGGCCGAACCAGCCATTGCCCAGGGACTCAGCCCCGACACGATCAGTAGCGATGTGCACGCCGTCAGCATCAACACGCCAGGCATGCCATACCTGCCATGGGTGATGAGCAAGTTCCTCAACCTCGGCTTTTCGCTCGAGGAGGTCGTGGCCATGGCCACCGTCAATCCTGCCAGGCTGATCGGGCGCGTGGATGGGTTGGGCACGCTGACCATCGGCGCGCCAGCCGACGTGTCGATCTTCGAGATAGTCGATGGCCCGGTGACATTCGTGGATACGCTGAACGTGGAGCGCAAAGGCAATCGGTTCCTTCGGCCGGTCGACACCGTGCGCGCCGGTCGACCATTCGGTCGACCCTACCCGGCGCCTTTCACCTACCCGTCGTGACGCTCGGCTGTGGCTGTGACTGCGTCTGCGCTGGCCAGCTCACTACGCCGACGCCATCCGCACACCGCCGAACGCGCAGAAGCAAGCCCGGGTGCCTCGATTTGGCAGACCGCCGCGTAGGCCACGCGGAGACTCCCGTTTGGAGTTGCTAGGCTGAGCATCGGTGCAACCTGAGCTGGTAACGGTTCCCGAATACCTCCAAGGAGCACGTATTTTCCTACGACCGTACACGCTTGCTGACGCAGCTGCGCAGTGGGCTGCCATCGAAGAATCGCGCTCGCACTTACAACGCTGGATCAGGCACGCGCCTAGCTTGAAGTCAGTTGACGACGTGGGGGTTGCCCTGGCGCACGATCGCGCCCAATGGGTGCTCCGGAAACGACTGATCTTCGGGGTCTTCGAGCACGCCAACGGTGGCTACCTCGGCCAGTCCGCATTTCATCACATCGACTGGAAGGTTCCGACCTTTGAGCTTGGGTACTGGCTGCGCCGCTCGGCCGAAGGCCACGGGTACATGCGTGAGGCGGTTGGCCTCATGTCGCGTCTGGCGTTCGACCAGCTCGGCGCGAGACGTATCGAGGCACGCGTCAACCCACGCAACCTACGCAGCCGCCGTGTGCTGGAAGCGCTCGGCTGGGAATGCGAAGGCAGGCTGCGCCAGTGCGCACGTGACGCTGAGGGCGTGCTTATCGATGTCGACGTATTCGCGCTTGTGTCCGCACCCTCAGGCCACTCCTGTCAATAACCCTTCGGCTTCCGCAGCGGACAGGACTCGTCCGCCAGAGCGGCGGTGCGCAGAGCCACAAGCGCGGCGCCCAGGGCACCAGGTGCAGCAAACTGGCCCAGCACCAGCAACGCCTGGTCGAAGCGCACGCGCGATGCGCGCCACTCCCGTTTCGAGAACTGCCGGCGGAATGAACGGAGTTGCTAGCCACGCCAGATCGAATGCTGCGTCGTCGCCGCTCCTCAACCGGTGGGGCTCGAGCGAGACACGATTCGCCAGACCAGTGCGAGCCAGGTTGCTACGCGCCTGGGCGAGCGCCGGCGCCGATGGATCGAGGCCACGCTCCGTCCAGGGGCCAGCAGACTGCTCGGGTTTGTTCGGAGTCTGCGCTGCGTGCGCCCATGACCGAAACCGGGCGACGTCAGCGCGCCGGGCTAGGTGGGGATGGCTGTCCAGCCGCTGCCAGCGCGGATCGCGTCGAAGGCCTCCTGGAAGCGCCAGCCGTCCCGGAACGTGAGGTAGCGGTCGCGCGGAGAGCCCAGCACATCGGCCACGAAGTCGCGCGCCAAGGCGGTCCACTTGCGCTGGAACTCGTCGCCTGTCGTCGGGTGGTCGGCCAGGATGCGCTCGGGCACGGGTAGCTTCTCCCACGCCTCGGGCGGCTCGCCGGCTCGGGCCCGCCTGACGGTGTAGGAGAAGTGCCCGTCGACGATCAGGCTGCCTTGCGTGCCGTGGAAGCGCCAGCCGTTCGGCGGCCAGGCGCCCGGGTGGCCGGTGGCCGAGATCGACACCTGGGCTGGTCGCCCCGGCTCGTGGGTCCCGACCCGCAGCAGGGCGGTGAAGCCGGAATCAGCGTCGCACTCGCGCCACTCGAGTCCGGCAGCCTCCTCGGCGGTCGGGCGGCGGGCACCGCGCGTCCGGAAGTCGTGGATCCCCGGCACGACCGGCGCGCACTCGCGCACCCGGCGGGTCTCACCCACGACCGCCTCGAGCTCGCCGCCAAGGGTGCGCTGGAGGATGCCGAGCCAGTGGGGCATGGCGTTGTGCAGCAGGCCACCCCCCTGTTCGACCGAGTCATACCAGGTGAAGGGCGTCAGACGGTCGACGTGGCGCCGGAAAGTGCCCTCGACCTCGCCAACCCGGCCGACGGCGCCATCCCGGATCAACTCGGCCAGCCAGACGACGCTCGGGTCGTAGCGGTGGGTCGGGGCGTAGGCGTGCTTGACGCCGGCCGCGACCGCCAGGTCGTACAACTTGCGCGCCACGGCGGCGGTCGGTGCGAGCGGCTTGTCGCAGAAGACGTGGTGACCCCGTGTCAGCGCGTGCTCGACGATCTGGGCGTGGGCGCCCGCCGGCGTCGCGACCGAGACGATCTCGGGGCCAATCTCGTCAATCGTCGCGCGCCAATCGGTCGAGGCGCGCGGCACGCCCAACCGCTCGGCCGTCGCCTGGACGGCCGAGGGTGTGCGGGCGCAGATCGCCTCGACCGCGCCCCCGTTCTCGCGCAGCGCAATGGTGTGGCCTTCGCCGGCAAACCCGGCGCCCACCACGACCGCGCGCAGCTCGGTCATGGGCGGGGCTTGTCGAGGATCTTCTGCGCGGCATCGCTGAGCTTCTTCATCCCGTCGGCCGGGGTGACCTTGTCGAGCCAGATCGGATCCGTGTTCTGCACGAACGCGTCGTTCAGCTCCTGGGTCCGGACGTTCCAGGGCTTGGGCTCGGCAAACGGCTTGCGACCCTCCTTCAGGACCGCCTGGAAC
>JBPCIO010000103.1:0-5010 GCA_051006215.1 Chloroflexota bacterium | reverse complement strand
GTACGTGGCTTCAACGGCCTGGTCAACGGTCCGCTGGACGCGAATGCCACGTAGCCAGGATCGCCGCGCATACGCAGCCCACTTTGGACCAACCACAGGCGACCGCATCCGGCTGGCGGATACGGATCTATGGCTGCAAGTCGAAGAAGATCGCAACGTCTACGGCGAGGAACCGCGCTTCGGCGGCGGCAAAGTCGTGCGCGACGGCATGGGCCAGGGGGTTGCGCGTAACACGCCAGATCTGGTCATTACCAATGTAGTTGTGCTGGACTACTGGGGCGTGGTCAAAGCCGATGTTGGCATTAAGGACGGCCGCATCCGCGCGATTGGCAAGGCCGGTAACGGCGACGTGATGGACGGCGTTGACCCGCTGCTCGAGATCGGGGCGGGGACCGAGATTCTCTCTGGCGAGGGCATGATCCTGACGGCCGGCGGCATCGATGCCCACGTCCACCTGATCGCACCCCAGCAGATCGATGAAGCGATCTCGTCCGGAGTGACGACGATGATTGGCGGTGGCGTTGGACCGTCAACCGGCACCAAGGCGACCACGTGTACGCCAGGCGCCTGGAACATGGCCCGCATGCTTGAAGCCGCGGATGCATACCCCGTCAACCTGGGGTTGCTGGGCAAGGGCAACTCGTCGGACGCCGATTCGCTCCGCGAGCAGATCGAAGCGGGCGCGTGCGGCTTGAAGCTCCACGAGGACTGGGGGTCGACGCCGGCGGCGATCGACACCTGCCTGCGCGTAGCCGACGAACTGGATGTGCAGGTGGCGATTCACACCGACACCCTCAACGAAGCGGGCTTCGTCGAAGACACGCTCGCCGCCATCGCCGACCGGACCATCCACACCTATCACACCGAAGGCGCCGGCGGCGGCCACGCCCCGGATATTTTGAAGGTGGCCGGCTACCCCAACGTGCTGCCTTCGTCCACCAATCCGACGCGCCCGTACACCGTCAACACGCTCCAGGAGCACCTGGACATGTTGATCGTGTGCCACCACCTCTCACCCGACATCCCGGAGGACCTTGCCTTCGCGGAGTCGCGGATCCGACCGGAAACAATCGCGGCCGAAGACATCCTGCACGACCTGGGCGCGATCAGCATGATGAGCTCCGATTCGCAAGCGATGGGGCGCGTCGGGGAAGTCGTGCTGCGTACGTGGCAAACGGCGCACAAGATGCGGCAGCAACGCGGATCCCTGGCTGGCGATGCTGCGTCTGACAACACACGTATCAAGCGCTACCTGGCCAAGTACACCATCAATCCGGCCATCGCCCACGGCATCTCAGACGCGGTCGGTTCCATCGAGGTCGGCAAACTGGCCGACCTTGTATTGTGGCGGCCTGCCTTTTTTGGGGTCAAACCAGAGCTGGTCATCAAAGGTGGCATGATCGCCTGGGCCGCGATGGGTGACCCGAACGCATCGATTCCCACGCCGCAACCGGTGCTGTACCGACCGATGTTCGGTGTGGCCGCGCGGTACGCCACCGCGGTCACGTTCGTCTCCGCGGCCGCTCTTGCGGCCGGTGTGCCGGGACGGCTTGGGCTGCGCAAGACAGCCGTAGCCGTGCACAATACGCGTCGGCTTGGCAAGCGCGACATGCGCTTGAACGATGCCACGCCCAGCATAACCGTCGACCCCGAAACGTACCGCGTCGAAGCCGACGGCGTGTGGCTGACCTGCGAGCCGGCCCAAACGCTACCCATGACGCAGCGGTACTTCCTGTTCTGATGCCGATGCCGCTTCTGGACCTGTTACAGCTGGCTGACTCCGCATTCCCCAGCGGTGGATACGCCCATTCGCTCGGCCTCGAGACTCTGTACAACTGGGACGACGTCGACCTCGAGACCCACGTCCACTTCATGCTGTCCAATTCGCTCGCCCGCGTCGAGCTCCCGGTCGTGCGCGAGGCGTACCTGCACGGCCACCTCGCCGAGCTGGATGCGCTGATGGATGTGCTCCTGCCGGTGGCGGAGCTGCGCGCTGCTTCGAGGTCCATCGGTCGCGGGTTCCTCCGTGCCGCCGCCCGTATCCGGCCTGTCAAGTTGCCAGCGGAACACCACGCCGTCGTGTTCGGCGCGGTCCTGCGAGCCTGGGACCTGGACCTCGGCACCGGTCTCGAAGTCTACGCCTTCCAGGCCGCCCGCCAGCAGTTGTCCGCCGCCCAGCGCCTGGGCAAGATCGGTCAATCGGCCCTGCACGACGTGCTCGATCGGTTGAAGCCCGCGGTCAGCGCAGCCGTGGTCGAATCGCGAACTGTGGCGCGGGAGGACATCGGCGGCTTCGCGCCGTTGCTCGACCTGGCCGGTATGGCGCACGCCAACCAGGACGCGCGGTTGTTTGCGTCATGACGGCTGTACGCATTGGCGTTGGTGGACCGGTCGGTTCGGGCAAGACCGCACTCATCGAGGTGCTGTGTCGCCGGCTGTCCAGCCAGCTCAATATGGCGGTCATTACCAACGACATCTACACGCGCGAAGACGCCGACTATCTCATTCGGGCGGCGTGTCTGGAGTCCAGGCGGGTAGTCGGTGTCGAGACAGGCGCGTGTCCGCACTCGGCCGTACGCGACGACATTTCGATCAACCTCAATGCAGTCGAAGACCTGGAGGAGCGCTTTGCCGGTCTGGAGTTGCTGCTGATCGAGTCCGGCGGTGACAACCTGGCGGCCACCTTCAGCCCAGAGCTGGTGGACTACACGGTCTACGTGATCGACGTCGCCGGCGGAGAGAAGATCCCCCGCAAGGGCGGCCCGGCCCAACGCGACTCTGACCTGCTGCTGATCAACAAGATCGACCTGGCAGACCTCGTCGGCGCGTCGCTCGACGTGATGCAGCGCGAAGCGCGGCACCTGCGCCAATTGCGTCCCGTATTGCTGACCGCGCTGCGTCACCAGACCGGCGCCGACGCCGTCACCGAGTGGGTCGCCCGTCGAGTAGCCGAAGGACCGCGCGTCACAACGGTCCGTGCCGCTGCCGGCGCCAACCTTACGGGACACTCGCACGATGCGCCACAGGCGCATTCCCACGCTCAGTCCAGGCCGCTCTGGCCACGCGCCGATTGAACGGCTCGCTCTTTCTACGGGCCGGCGTGCGCGATGGTAGGACGGTCCTACTGGAGTCCCGCGGAACCTATCCGCTCCAGGTTCTCCGCCCGCTCGCCGGCCCTGGCGGAGCTGGACTGTCGGTGGTCCTGCTGCTGCTGTCAGGCGGCTTGCTCGACGGCGATTGCGTCAGCATCAACGTTGAGATCGAACCAGGTGCGCGTCTCGCGCTGCACAATCAGGCCGCGACCCAGGTGCACGCCGGCTACTCCGAGCAACGGCTGTCAGCGATCGTCGCCGAAGACGCCTGGTTCAGCTACGTTCCGCGCGCATTGGTGCCGCACGCCGCGGCCGACCATTACGCCACCACCCGTGTCTCTCTTGCCGCCGGGGCGCGGGCACTGGTCGCGGACTCGCTGAGCCCCGGTCGCGTCCAGTTCGGCGAGCGCTTCGCCTATCGCCAGGTCCGTCTGGAGCTAGACGTCCACTCCGCTGGCGAGCTGGTCGCACGCGAACGCGCCTCCATCCAACCCTGCGCGGGGCTACGCCGCGCGCAGTGGGGCAGCTTCAGCCACCTGGCGACCGCGTACCTGGTCGGCCCGTCCGAGCCGCCCCGCCCGGCAGACGGCGGCGACACCATGCGCGTCGGAGCCACCCGGTTGGCTCGTGGAGGTTGGCTCGTCCGTGCCCTGGCTGACCGTGCGACCGCCGTTGACAATCTCCTCGTCGATCTCGCCGCCCACTGGTGGCGGACCTGCGAGGCACCTGATTCGGGGAAGGCTCAGGCTCAGGTGGACGCGGCGAACAGCCCGTGAGCGGCGGATACAGTGCGCAATGCACTTGGAATGTCTGCTCCAGGGCGCACCTGACGGGAGCCGTCCAGCCGTCGATGTCGTCTTCCGCCGTTCTTCCTCACCCGGCCAGGAAACACCCGCAGACTCGCAGTCAGCCGCTTCGGCTGGCACGACCGTGCTCCGCATGGGCGCCCGCACAGCCACGAAATCTACCCGCGTCCCGGCCCGGCGATGCGTGACACCCGACTACCAGCGAAATCAAGGCGGCCCGCCATACCAAAGTCGGGGGCGCCTTCTTGTATGAGATGCCCAATGCACGCTGACATTGACGACGCTATTGTAAATCCAAGTCGGGCGGTGCCCGCGGTCCCCATGCCACCTCCCCCGCGGTCGCCGCCCGACCTATCGCGTAACAATTGGAAGCAGACCAACGGTCTGCTCGGCATTGTCAATTTGTCGCGCACCGGCGACCGTGGAGGCGTCACGAGGCGCGAATCCTTCGTAAAGCTGTGTCTCAGTGACGCACTCCCGACGCGTGACGTTCTGCCACGCGGCATGTGCCTGGGTGCGAAACCGTCTGTAGGTGGAGGCGCTCAGTCGGTGTCGACGAGGGCGGAAGTGGTTGGAGACGGCGCTGAACGGGACCAGGAAGCTTGCGCGTGCTCGGCTGACTTGAACCGCTGGAGTATCCGTTCGCGTTTACGCGTCGGCAGGTGTGAGTTTTCAGCGCGATTGTTCAACCCCTTGTGGCGCCGATGCTCGCTGTTCGGCAATGTTCTGCGAATCGCGGGCGGGTAGCTGGCGAGCTTGTCCGTAATCACGACGCGCGGCGCGGTGCCGCTCTCGCCGTCAAGCACCCGCCGCAGGAAGCGCTCGGCAGCGACTTGATCGCGCCTCTCCTGGACCAGGATGCCCAGTACGACTCCGTGCTGATCAACGGCTCGCCAGAACCAGCGGCGTTTGCCATTGATCTTCAGCGCCACCTCGTCCAGATGCCACTTGTCGCCGGCTCGCACTCGTCGTCGACGCAGTCCTGCGGCGAAAGTGGCGCCGAACTTGGTGCACCACTGACGGATTGCCTCGTGGCTGACGATAACGCCGCGCTCGGCGAGGAGATCCTGAACGTCACGCAAGCTGAGGTGAAAGCGAAAGTACAGCCACAC
>JBPCIO010000102.1:0-2542 GCA_051006215.1 Chloroflexota bacterium | reverse complement strand
ACCTACCTGCGCAGGCACAGATCGTCAGGGTCCAACCTTGCGGCCGAGCCTATCCGACTCATCGCGATACACATCAAAGATCTCATTGATTTTGTCTGCAGGATGAAAGCCGGTGCAGATCTTCGCGCCCCGCTGCGCTGCTTTGCGCGCCGAGGAGATGCTGACCACTGTCACCCATTTAGGCGGCCACGGTTGCTGCACAGGCCGCGGAGTAAGACGCAGGTTATCGAAGTTCCAGAAGGTGCCATCATGTGAAATCACCGGCTCCGCCAGCGCTCTATCCAGGATTTCCATCGCCTCGTCGTAGCGGGCGCGCGCCTCGCCGACACCGAGCCCCACCTGGACCATTTCCTGCGGGATGCCCGCCGCGGTGCCAATCTCAAGTCTGCCGCAGGTGAGATGGTCGAGTATGCCAATCTCCTCGACGAGTTGCCAAGGCGAGTGGTAGGCGGGCACGACACCCATCACTCCAAGCCGGATCTTGCTGGTTCGCAAGGCGACATTGGCGATCAGCAGATGCGGCGCGGGGGAGTAGCCGGCACCAAAATGGTGCTCACTGAAAAAGGTGCCGTCGAAGCCGACGCATTCCGCACTGGCCCAGAGATCGAGGTACGCATCGAAATAGCGCTGAGACGCCGCCGGATCGAATTGCCGCGCCAGCTCCTCCGGCGTCGCAAAGAACTCGAAGATCCACGATTTGATTATCTGCCCACTCCCGTCTTCGGCACGGCCGGCATTATGCCAGGTGACAAGCGTCGCCTGATCTCGGGGCACCAGCCGAGGTAAGCGGCGACACTCTCAGGCCAATCACAGGCTCTTCACACGTTTGTCCAAGGCCCGCCCATCATACTCGTGCCATCATCCAATCACACAGGAGCATCCACATGAATCGCAAGCAGCCGAACCACCTTCTCCGAGTTGGTCGGGGAATTGCCGCCGCGGCCTCGGTGTTCAGTGCCGCCGTCTCACCGATCGTTCTGGCGCAGACGGTGCCCGCCCAGACCGCCCCCGTCCAGGGCACAAATTCCACGCTGCCTCAGTCGCAAATCGATACGTCCACGGCCGCGACGACAGTCGGCCAAATTACCAGCATGCAGGCGTTGACGCGCGCGGAGACCGAGGGCCCGTACTACAAGACCAACTCGCCGGAAGCCACCAACCTCGTCCAGAGCGGCATGCAAGGCACGCTGACCACAATCACTGGACAGGTCCTGGATCAAAATGGTCAGCCGGTTGCCAACGCGCTTCTCGACTTCTGGCAGGCCAATGCCATCGGCGCCTACGACAATTCCGGGTACACCCTGCGCGGGCACCAGTACACCGACTCGAACGGGTACTACACGCTGACGACGATCCAGCCGGGTCTGTATCCCGGTCGGACCGAGCACATCCACGTCAAAGTACAGGCGCCCAATAGTCCAGTGCTGACCACACAGTTGTTCTTCCCTTGCGTCGCCCAGAACACGAGCGACGGCCTCTATGACCCGAGCCTGCTGCTGAATGTCGCGACCAACGCCGACGGGACGCAGAGCGCCACGTTCAATTTCGTGGTCGCCACCGCCTGAGCTCGGTGACGAACTGCTGGCCTCGTTGGAGCGCCAGGCCGCGTGCGCTGACGTAAAAGATGACACAGGAGTGCAACAGCATGCACATTGAAGCTTCGGCCGATTGGCGGACTGCCTTCCCCGACGCCACCGTCGGCTGCGTCCTGATGCACGGGGCCAGCAACGCCGAACGGAACCCCGCACTGGATGAACGCCTTTCGGAGCTGCAGAGCCAGCTGCGGGAGCGCTATGGCTCGGCCGACAGAGCAACGCTGGCGAGTGTGCCAGCCATTCGGGTGTATCAGGCGCATTACCGATCGTTCGGGCAGACCTATCACGTACTGCGCCAGCTCGAGTCAGTGGTCTTCAAAGGTCGCGAGCTGGCCAGTCCGGGTGGCACCCTGGTCAGCGCCATGTTTGGCGCCGAGTTGAGCAGCTTGCTGCTCACGGCGGGCCACGATGTGGATGCATTGGTTCCGCCCCTCCTGGTGGACTGTTCGAAAGCCGGGGATCGCTTCGTCGGGATAAACGGTCAGGAACGCGAGCTGAAGCCCGGCGACATGCTTATGCGTGACGGTGGCGGAATTATCTCGGCCGTGCTGAACGGGCCCGACCAACGCACGCGACTGTCTGATGCGACGAGCCGCGTACTGTTCGTCACTTACGCCCCGGCCGGCATTTCGGTCGTCGACGTGGAAGATCACCTGAAACGGATCGTTGGCTATGTTCAGCTGGCCGAGCCGCGGGCGCAGGTTGTGCACAGGGTCGTCCTGAAAGGAGGACAACCAGACGGCGCCTGACGCTACGACGCGACCGAGGTGCTCGGGTCGATTCGGATTCCTGCGCTGGTGTTCACGGGGCACCTGGACCGCTTGATCGTCCCCGAGACGACGGTCTTCATGCGAGACCGGCTGCCGAAGGGGTTCCTCAAGCATCTGGAGCCAGCCGGTCACATGGCGGTGTTCGAGCGTCATGATCGACTGGTGTCTGAGTTGACG
>JBPCIO010000101.1:0-12064 GCA_051006215.1 Chloroflexota bacterium | reverse complement strand
GGCTTCTACACCCTGGTGATCTCGACCAACCGCTGCGAACGGAACCATGGCTATGTGAAGTCAAGGATTTGGCCGATGCGCGGGCTCAAGAGCTTCGACTGTGCCCCGTTTTTGATGCCGTGCAACTGGTTGAGCGCCACTTCGCGCGGGTACCACCGGTCGGAGTGCCGCGCATCGGCGGACGCAGCTATGTGCGTGCGCGCCGCATTGCCGCGGTCATCACTTGGCTGGACCAGACCCTGTAGGACCGACAATTTGGCGCCATGTCCATCAGAGCGCGGACCGATGGCCCGGACCCCAGACTAATGTCGGAGAACCGGCGAAAGTGGTCAACGCAGCTGAGGATAGCGCCTGGCATCTCTGTGCGAACCCCCCGATCAGCCGAGGATGTCAGCAACACTGAACGTTTGGTCTGGCGCGAACTGGGGCGCCAGAGTTTGACCCCGCGCTCGACGAGCGACCACAAGATACTGGCCGGCCGAGGGCTGCGGGGTGTGATAGCCGATGACCACATCGTTGATGAGATCGATCACCCATACCTCCCGAACGCCTGCACGGGCATAGAGCGACACCTTTTCGCCCTGGTCGTACTCGAGTGACGTGTCGGCAACCTCGGCGACGAGCAGGATTTCGCTTGGCGTCGCCTTGGTTCGAGGGTAGCCCGGACCGCGATGCAGTAGCGCCACGTCGGGCTGGGGCTCATCGAAGGGGTCAAGGCGCACCGGGTTCTGGACCGAAACCAGGGCCGTTCGGCCAAGGTGCTGCCAGAACAGGTCGCTCAGCCGCAGCACACAGGCATAGTGCCGGTCACCGATCGGGCTCATCTGGCGGATCTCACCGTCAACGAGCTCAACGCGGTCGTCCTCCCGCAGAATGCCGGCCCAGGCCATCTGCTCAAACTCTGTCGCCGTGAAACGTCGCCGCGGAACCTGCTCGAGTGCCATCGCACGCTCTGGTCGTGATTCTAAGCCCCATCCGGCTATACGGGCTGGCTTTTAACACCGCTTCAGTTCGCCGTTGCAATGGTGCGAGGCGGTAGGTCGCTCAGCGAGCTCAGCCCGAAATAGCGTAAGAACGACGACGTGGTGATCAGAAAGCCCGGCCGGCCACGACCTCCAAAGCGGGGGTCCTCGGCAACTAGTCCGCGGGCTCGGAGCGTCTCGATGACTGCGTCGCTATCGACAATGCGGATGGTGCGTATGTCGGCACGGGTGACGGGCTGCTCGTAAGCGACGATCGCCAGGGTGTCCAGCGCCGCCTGCGAAAGCGGCTCGGGTTTTGGCTGACCAAGATGGCGCTCGACGGCTGCGGCGCAATCTGGCGCCGACACCAGTCCCAGCTCGTCGCCGGCGTCGAGTAAACGCAGGCCGCGTGGTGGATCGGCATGGAGGACTGAACACGCCCGAGATAGCCGCCCCTGGCTGATTCTCAACGTCTCGGCAATCTCAGCCCGCCGCAGCGAAGTGGCTGCCACAAACAGCAGCGCCACTAGCTGGTTGGCATCTTGTTCAGCCCGGTCGTCCCAGATGAGGTCCGTTGAAGGGTGTCGCGGGCGTTGCGTATGAGCCAGCGGACCCGTCGGGACAATGGGCCGCACCGGTCGACGCCGCGGCGGCCGCTGCCGCCAGTCAGCGACGACTAGCCTTGCGAGCTCATCGAGCTGGCCGGCGCCAAGCTCGGCGAGACGGACGTCGGCCGCCTCGGCCAGGTCGAGGGCAGCAACCACGCTTGGTACCACGCGGGCGTGTGGCGGAAACGGCCACGGCTCCTGGACCGTACGCAACTGCAAGTCAGTGGAGTGGTCATCACGTTCGAGCGCGTACTGCTCGATCAGTGGCACTAGCTCGGTCTCGAGAACGTAGGCCTCGACTGGCCACGTTCCATCGGGGACCGCCCAGCCGAGCAGCCGCGCGGCGCTACTGCCGCCAAGGCCGATACGACCTCTTTGTCCTGATCGTTTGGATGGGCGTGATCATCGGCGTCATCGTCGAGGCGGTCTTAATCTGGGCCGCTATTCACTACCGCCGTCGGTCCGGGGACAGGTTGCCGCCGCAGATACACGGCAACACCGTCGTCGAGATCGCGTGGACGACGGGGCCTGTCATCGTGGACGGGTACATCCTGTTCGTGACGCTGCCCGTCATCTTCACGACACAGGCCCCGGCACCAAGCACCGCCATGAACGTGGATGTCATTGGACACCAGTTCTGGTGGGAGTTCCAGTACCCGGACGCCAACGTCGTCACCGCCAATGAGCTGCACCTGCCTGTCGGTATCACGGCAAATCTGATCCTGCGCTCGGACGACGTGATCCACTCGTTCTGGGTCCCGGCTCTCGGCGGCAAGCGCGATGCGTTCCCCGGCCACACCAACTACATCTGGATGACGCCGAACAGCACGGGCGAGTTCCCCGGCCAGTGCTAGCAGTTGTGCGGGTATTCGCACGGCAACATGCGCGAGCGCGCCATCATCCAGACTCAGGACGATTTTCAGAGCTGGTTCACCATTCAGCAGCAACCCGCCGTCCAGCCGACGGCGCCCGACGCCGCCGAAGGCGCCCAGCTCTTTCAGACTCGCGGCTGTGCTGGCTGCCACACCATCAATGACACACCCGCTCAGGCCAAAGTAGGCCCCAACCTGACTCACTTCGCCACCCGCACCACTCTGGCGGGCAGCGTGCTCGACAGAACACCGGCGAATGTGCGCCTCTGGCTCAAGGATCCCCCAGCCGTCAAACCGGGATCGATCATGCCGAATCTCGGCCTGAACGATCACGAACTCGACGTCCTGGTCGCTTATCTACAATCAATGCAATGAGTAGCGCGTATCGGGGAGGGCTCCACAACCGATGGCAGTAGTGAGCGCGCCGCTGTCGCACGTTGGCGGCATGGTTGTGGCGCCGCCGGCGATCGCCGAGCCTGCCTACCAGGGCTTGTGGAGCTGGTTCACGACCGTCGACCACAAGCGCATCGGCATCCTGTACGGCGTCTCGGCCGGCACCTTCTTCGTCATCGGCGGCCTCGTGGCCCTGGTCATTCGTCTCCAGCTCTGGGTTCCCGGCAACACGCTGGTCACTGCGCAGATGTTCAACGCGCTGTTCACCATGCACGCCACGACGATGATCTTCCTGGCGATCATGCCGCTCGGCGCCGCCTGCTTCAACTTCATCCTGCCGCTGCAAATCGGCGCGCGCGACGTCGCCTTCCCGCGCCTCAACGCCTTTAGCTACTGGGCATTCATCCTCGGCGGGATCATGCTCAACGTCAGTTTTCTGTTAGGCGGCGCGCCCGATGCCGGTTGGTTCGGCTACGCCAACCTGACCACTCGCGCCTACTCGCCTGGTCCAGGCATCGACTTCTGGATGCTGGGTTTGCAGATTCTCGGCGTGGCGTCCATCGCGGCGGCGCTGAATTTCTTTGTCACCATCCTCAACATGCGCGCGCCCGGGATGGGCTTCATGCGCATGCCTATTTTCACCTGGATGTCGCTGATCACGATGGTGCTGCTGCTGCTGGCATTCCCGTCGATCACCGTCGGCCTCATCCTGTTGATGTTCGATCGCTTCTTCAACACCAACTTCTACAGCGTCCCCCACGGTGGCGATCCCATCCTGTGGCAGCACCTGTTCTGGGTCTTCGGCCATCCCGAGGTGTACATCCTGATCTTGCCTGGGATGGGCATTGTCTCCGAGATCATCCCGGTGTTCTCGCGTAAGCCGCTGTTCGGCTACGTCGTCATGGTGTACTCGGGCATCGCCATCGGCTTCCTGGCGTTTGGTGTGTGGGCACACCACATGTTCGCCGTTGGCCTGGGTCCGATCGCCGATGCCGTCTTCGCCTCGAGCACGATGCTCATCGCCGTACCGACAGGCGTGAAGATCTTCAACTGGATCGGCACGATGTTCAAGGGCTCGGTGAACTTGAAGACGCCGATGCTGTGGGCTATCGGCTTCATCAGCATGTTCATCATCGGCGGCCTGTCAGGCATCATGCACGCCTCACCGCCCGCGGACCTGATCCAGCACGACACCTACTTCATCGTCGCCCACATCCACTACGTGCTCATCGGCGGCAGCATCATGGCCCTGATGGCGGGGATCTACTACTGGTTCCCCAAGATGAGCGGGCGCATGATGAACGAAACACTCAGAAAGTGGAACTTCTGGACCTTCGTCATCTTCTTCAACCTGACGTTCATGCCCATGCACTGGACGGGGCTGTTGGGCATGCCGCGTCGCTACACCTACGGCATTGAGCTCGGCGTGACGGAGCTGAATCAGATCTCGACGATCGGTGCGATAGGTCTTGGGTTCTCGGTCTTGCTGTTCGTGATCAACCTGTTTATGAGCCTTCGCTTCGGCGAGATTGCCTCGGACGACCCGTGGGACGGGGCCACCCTGGAGTGGTCGGTCCCATCACCCCCGCCGGTCTACAACTTCGCCCGCATTCCAACGGTCTATTCGCGCGACGCCTGGTGGGCCACCAAGCATCCCGAGCGGATGCACCTCGACCCGATAGAGGTGACGCCGCTTGCGGGCGGTCCCGCGCATGGAGCCCAGTTGGCGCACGATGTGGTTGCTACCGCCGCGCCTGACGCGCCCCCGCCCATCATCCACATGCCCTCGCCATCCTACTGGCCGCTGCTGTGCGCTCTGGGCCTGTCGATGATGGCCACCGGGTTGCTCGCCTCGGACTCGTTTGGCCCCGTGACTATCCCGATCTTCGCGATCGCCGGCCTGCTGCTCCTCATTGGCAGCATCTACGGCTGGTCGTTCGAGTCACCGTAGATGGCACACGCCCCGGTCGTCGTCGTCGTCGACGTCAGCGCTGCCCCAACGCCGGAGGCGATGGGTGCACCGCCCCCGCCTCTAGTACTCGAACATCCGCACACCAGCACCGGCCTGGACAGTCGCAAGCTGTTGATGTGGGCGTTCCTGGCATCAGACTGCATGTTCTTCGGAACGCTGATCGCCACCTACATGGTCTACAAGAACCGCAGTCTCGACGGTCCGCTGCCGCGCGAAACCTTCGATGTGCCATATACGTCGGTCAGCGCATTTGTGCTGCTGCTCAGCAGTCTGACCATGGTGCTCGCCCTGGCCGCCATCCAGCATGGCCAGGAGCGCCGCATGCGTGTGTGGCTCTCGGCCACGGCCCTCCTCGGCTGCGTCTTCCTCGGTGGCCAGTTCTACGAGTTCACCACGTTCTACAAGGACGGGCTGACCCTCAGCCGCAACCTGTTCGGCTCGACGTTTTTCACGCTGACTGGCTTCCACGGCACCCACGTATTCATCGGCGTGTTCTGGCTGCTGTCACTGGTGGCGCAATCGGTCAGAGGCAGACTTCACCAGCAGGATTCCCTATGGGTCGAGATTGCGGGTCTGTACTGGCACTTTGTCGACATCGTGTGGATTCTGATCTTTACGCTCGTGTACCTGATCCCTGATTAGCCGCGGCATGGAGAGGCAATGAGCACCGAGCACGATCTGGCCCACGACGTTGGCGGCCACGAACTCGAGCACGCCCATCCCGGTCCGAGGACATACACGATAATCGGGGTCATTCTGGCCATCATCACCCTGGTCGAGGTGTGGGCCTACAACCAGCCGTTCCTTCGCCCGGCCCTTGTTCCAATTTTGCTAACGCTGTCTGCCGTCAAGTTTGCCACCGTCGTCGGCTTCTACATGCACCTGCGGTTCGATAACCCCCTGTTTATGGCCGTATTTGGCTTCGGACTGGCAGTTGCGTTCTCGATCATCACGGCGTTCATGTTTCTCTTCGGCCAGTATCCGCAGCCGCCCCACGGCTAGGTAGCGGAGGGTTCGATTGGTGGTGGACTGGCTTGCGTACCGGCCACCGCTGAGCGTCGTCGCCGGCCTGATCGGTCTCGAGGTCCTGTATTTGCTGTGCGTCAGTGCGTACCGAGATCGCATTGCCACATCTCGCCCCGTATCCGGGGCAAGACGCATCGCCTTCAGCAGCGGAGTGTTGGTGATGCTCCTGGCACTGGCGACGCCCCTGGACACGATCGGCGACACCTTCCTCTTTACGGCCCACATGATCCAGCACCTATTGTTGACCCTGGTTGCCGCGCCCCTGCTTCTGGTGGGCACGCCAGGCTGGCTGGTGCGCCTCGTACTCGACGCCACGCGGCTGACGGGCTTCGTCCGCTGGGCCCGACACCCGTTGCTGGCGTTCTTTGGCTTCAACGTCATTTTCGCGCTGGCGCACGTGCCCTCATTCTACGAGTTGACCCTGACCAATGAGCCCTTGCACGCGCTCGAGCACCTGGTATTTCTCGGCACGGCTATGCTGATGTGGATGCCCGTCCTGAGCCCGGTGCCCGAGATCTCGGCCCCGTATCCACCGTTGGCTCAGGTGCTGTACCTGTTCTTGCAGACGGTGCCTGCCTCGCTTCTTGGGGCGCTGCTGGCATCGACAGGCAGCGCATACTATTCGACGTACGTGCTTGCGCCGCGAATCGTCGCGCTGAGTCCGCTCGAGGACCAGCAGCTGGGCGGGCTGCTCATGTGGGTCGGTGGCGGTCTGTTTTTCTTGTTGGCGACCGGGGTGGTCTTCTTCGTATGGGCTAGTCGCGAGGAGGCCGCGAATCGGCGGCCCCTCGGCGCATAATTTTAAAAAATCCGGCAAAGGAACCGGATGGAGTCATCAGTTTCGACGGCGACGCTCGAGCGCGGCCGGGGCCTGCGGCGGCGCTGGCTGTCGGATGCCATCATCGCGGGCTTTGTCGCGATTGGTACCTCGACCGGGGCCATGATGGTCTTCTTCGTGCTGGCCAACGGGCTCGCCGATTCGCAGGCTGACTTCTTCCGCCGCTGGCTCTATCAGCTGACCCACAACGAAGTGGTGGCGTTCAGCAGTGGTCGGCCAGCGATTGCGCTGGCACTACATGTTCTGCTTGGCCTGGTGTGGGCCATCGTGTACGCTCGTTTCGTCGAATTTCGACTCAGCGGCCACGGCTGGCGACGCGGGATGCTGTTCTCGCTGTTGCCGTGGATCTTTTCACTGCTGATCCTGCTGCCGGCGGCCGTCGTCAACACGCTCGACTGGGCCTTTTCGGCTGGGCCGCTCGTGCCGGTCGGCAACCTGGTCTTACACCTGATCTATGGCTACACGCTTGGCCAGTTGTACGACGCGTCGGCCGCCGACGCACCAGCGCTCAGCCAGGACGTCGCCTTGACGAGCCGCTCGCGCGGCTGGCGGTCGAGCACTCCGAAGACTTTGGCGCGGCGGGGATCGTATTGGGCGGCATAGCGGGCGCCGCGGTTGGTATAGCCATGGCCGTCATCCTGCCACCAACCTTGCCGAACGTGGACTTCGGCGGCTGGTCAGTCGCCCTCGCGGTCGGCGGGATCCTCGCTGGCGGCGCGGTCGGCGCGATCGTTGGCTCATTCGCTGGCCTGCCACAGACCCCGCCGGAGCCAGCCGACGTTCTGGAAGGTCCCGACCCCTTCCATCACAACGTGTTGCCGTTCCTGATCCCGCCATTCTTGCTGCTGGTGGCCATCACGATCGTCACGACGTTTGGATCAGGCCTGTTGCAGTTGGGAAAGAGCGAGCTTGAGATTGGGCCGATCACGATCGGCGCGGCCGTCGTGGCGGCGATCATCGGTACCTTCGCGATCGGTATCGGGGCCTACCTGCTGTCGAGCGGCCCGGATCAGGCGTCGCCTTCGAGTCGCGAAACCGTCTCCCACTAGGCCGAGCACTGAGCGCCGCTGTCGGCCTGCGCGGCGTGGGCGAGCTTAGCCCACCACGCGCCGCGACAACGAGCGACCTGCTCATACGACAGAAGGCTCCCCACGCCGCAAGGCGCGCATCGTCAGTGCGCAGGGGCTGATCTACCAGTTACCCGCGGAGATTCAGAGCCTCAAAGCGGACCTCGCACACACCTCCGGTGGCCGTGCAGCCAAGACACTTGCGAAGGCCAAGAATCTGCGCGTTGCGCTCATCACCTTGCGGTCCGGCGCCACGATAGATCCGCACGCAATCGCAGGTGGCGCCACGCTGCATGTGCTGGAAGGGCGGCTCAGGATCCATCCGGCCAACGTGGCTGAGGAAGTTGGGGTGGGAGACCTGGTGGTGCTGAATCAGAATTTCCGCCGACCTGTGGAAGCGCTAGAAGACGCCACGGTTCTGGCCGTCGTGGCCTGGCCGGACGAGGCCGGAGCGTGGGCCATGGAAGCCGCCAACGGCCACCTATAGCGATCCACACGCGCCCGGGACGCCGGGATCCGATACGGCGATTCCGGCGTGATAGAACTGACGCAGACGCTCCGGATCAGTACAGGTTGACGCGCGCAGCTGCTCCTGCTCGGCACACCGCCCGGTCACCCTGTGGATGGTCGCCGGACGAGCAACACCTGGCGGTAAGGACGGGGCTACCCTATGAGCATGAGCGTTTGCATGGTGAAGGTGGCTCCGCCCTATTCGCTGAGCTTCACGGTGCAAGTGCTGCGGCGGGTGCCCACCAACATCGTTGACCAGTGGGATGGCTCGAGGTATGCCCGAGCGCTCCGCGTCGGAGTACGTCCTCTGCGTGCGACAACTAGACGAGACCACTCTCGAGGTGGACGCCAATCGCCCGCCTGAGGCAGTCATCCCGCTGTTGCGTCGCACACTGGGGCTGGATGTCGATCTGTCAGAGGCGCTCAGGCTCGGCGCAGCTGAGTCATGGCTGGCCTCGACGATTCAGCAGCTGCATGGTTTGCGCCCACCGCGCTTTCCCAGCCTGTTCGAGACCCTCGGCATGACCATCCCGTTTCAGCAAGTCAGCCTCGAGGCCGGTCAGAGTTTTGTTGAACCGTCTGGTCGAGAGATTCGGCGAATCGCGCGGTCGCGCCTGGTTGTTCCCGATGCCTCAGACAATTGCAAACGCATCTATCGATGGCCTGCGCGCATACGGCCTGAGCGCAGCGAAGACGAGAACGTTACAGAACGCCGCGTCACTCATCGCCGACGGAGCGCTCAGCGACGCCGAAATCGAGAACCTTCCCTCCGCAGAGGCGCTGCGTCGGCTCGACGACCTACCTGGGATTGGACCCTGGACGGCGGGCGTCATCTTGCTGCGTGGCTTTGGCCGGCTGGACGTCTTCCCGCCGGGCGACGTCGGCGCCCGCCGCACGCTTGCTCGGCCGACCCACGCCGCTCAGCGCGCAAGAGGAGACGGCGCTGCTGGAGCGGCTCGGCCCGTACCGTGGACTGCTCTACTTTTTGGGGCTGGCGTGGTCGCGCGGCATGCTCTCAGCGGGGTAACTCAGGGAAGCGCCCTTGATACGCGCCATGGGGTTCAGACGGTGTGGGCGGGCAGGGGCGGGGCCGAGAATGTGCGCTACTGGCGTACCGCGCGCCACCAGAGCGTCCGCCACCATCGAGCGGTGGCAGCGCCAGGGCACAGCCTCCGAGCACATTATTGCCAGTGGGCCTGCTTCCTCCTCAAGATCCAGCAACTCGCATAGACCTTGCCCGAACGCGTCTGTCTGCATGTAGTCGGCGTACCCTCGAAAGGCAGGGTTCAGCCACCCTGTGTTGGTCGAGTCCTTGTTGGCTCGACGGTGTCCGCCGAGGGCAGGCAGGTGCTTGTACGAAAGCCCGGCGGACTCGATCGCCTCTCGTAAGGCCACCTGCTCGTATTGCGGGTTCCTCCGCGACCGCGGGATCGAGCGGATGTCCACGAGAGTGCGGATACCGTGCTCGCGTAGGAGATCTATGAGTTGCTCTATTGGTCGAGTGGAGTGCCCGATTGAGAAGATCACCTTCGCTCCGGTCAGCGGTGCCCTGCTGAGGGTTGCTACAGGTAGGGTTGCCGTGCGCCGAAAGTGCAGTCCAGTTCGAACAAACCCGGATGGAACCTCCGGATTAGCGCCTCATCAGTTCGACCGATCGAACTCGACACCGCAATGTCGTTCGAGGATTGCACGCGCATCAGCCTGCCGGTTGCCCGCATCGACGATGAGGACCGTGCGGCTGCCTTCGGCCTCCCGCTCGACGTTGATGAACCCCGCGGCCAGGAGTTCGTCGAGAGCGATTGCAGCTCCTTCGGGATGAGCAAAGGCTGCCAGGATCGTCTTGCCAGGGCTAATCGGCTGGTTTTGGCAAGCCGGAATGGACTCTTCCGCAAATCCGATACTGGTGGCGAATTGGCCGTTTGGAACTGAGGGCTTCCGGTAGAGCCACTGTGGGCGGTAGCGTGGCGCCAATCTGTACGAAGGAGTTGGGCGCTATGTCTCTGCAGCCAGAGCCGATTGGAGCGATCCCCGAGCAGACGGCGCGCGTCGCGCACGCGGCATTTCCTGCTGGCAATCCCTACTTGCGCATGCGAGACGAGCTCGAGTCACTCATAGAGGATCGCGATCTCGCCCACCTTTTCCCACGGCGAGGCCAGCCAGCCGAGCGACCATGGCGGCTGGCGCTGATCACCATCTTTCAGTTCGTCGAGGACCTGTCCGACCGCCAAGCCGCCGATTGCGTGCGTGCGCGGATCGATTGGAAGTACGCGCTCGGACTTGAACTCGACAATCCTGGATTTGATCACACGGTGCTCAGCGAGTTCCGTGGCCGTCTGGTCGATGGTGGAGCTGAGCAATTGCTCTTTGACCTCACCCTCGAACGCTTTCGTCAGAAGGGCCTGCTTAACGCCCACGGACGGCAGCGCACCGACTCCAGCCACGTACTGGCCGCGGTTCGCGCCCTCGATCGACTGGAGCTGGTGCGTGAGACGTTCCGCCACACGCTTGACGTGCTGGCCAGCGCGGTGCCGGTCTGGACGCTTGCTCATGCGCAAGCGGAATGGGTTGAACGCTACCAGGGACGAACTGATGAGGTGCGATTGCCGAAAAGTAAGGAGGGACAGCAACAACTGGCAGACACAATCGGCGGTGATGGCCAGGTCCTGCTTACGGCAGTGTATTCAGCCGATGCTCCACCCTGGCTGCGTGAAGTGCCGGCGGTGGACACGCTTCGACGCATCTGGCTGCAGAACTACCTGGCAACTGAAGTCGGCGTGCGCTGGCGGACGACTGACGACGGAATTCCTAAAGCAGCCAAGTTCCTGAGTTCACCGTTCGACCTGGATGCGCACCTGGGAAGGAAGAACACCACCGGCTGGGTTGGTTACAAGGTGCATCTCACCGAGACGTGTGAAGACGATGCGCCAAACTTGATCACCCACGTCGAGACGACCGCCGCACCCATGGCCGATGGCGAGGTTACGCCGCGCGTGCACCGCGCCCTGCGGGAGCAGCGAATGCTGCCGCAGGTGCACATCGTCGACACGGGCTATCTCGATGCGGAACTCCTCGTAACGACTGACTCCGAGTATGGCGTGCAGTTACTCGGTCCGACGCGACATAATCATCGCTGGCAGGCACGCGCTGCAGCTGGTTTCGGTGCCGAACACTTCACTATCGATTGGGAACGACGCCAGGCGGTGTGTCCTCAGGGGCAGGCCAGCAGCGAGTGGACGCAGCGCATCGACAACCGTGGAAACGACAGCATTTACATCCGCTTCGCGCCTTCAGACTGCGGACCATGCCCCAGCCGTGACCTGTGCACCCGATCACGAACAAAGTACCCCAGGCGCAGTATCGCCATCCGACCCCGTGAGCAATACGATGCCTTGCGACAGCGCCGAGCTCAGGAGACTACCCGCGATTACGCCCACGAGTATGCGCGCCGCGCGGGAATCGAGGGCACCATCTCGCAGGGCGTGCGGCGTTGTGGAATGCGGCATTCGCGCTACCGAGGGCTGGCCAGAACCCACCTCGGTCACGTGCTGATCGCAACAGCTCTTAACTTCGTCCGCGCCGCGGATTGGCTGGCGGGTACACCTCGCGCACGCACCAGGCATTCGGCCTTCGCACGCCTTCTGACTCAGCCCTGACGAATTCGCCACCGGTATCGGATTTGCAGGAGAGCCCACTTTTGTCGACCAATGGCCGCCCGAACGACGATACCCGGCACCATCCAGACATGCCACGCTTGTGATGGGAGACTGCGCTCGCGGTGCTGGTGTCCGCGTAGTCGACCGGAGGCGAACCTGTATG
>JBPCIO010000100.1:0-4545 GCA_051006215.1 Chloroflexota bacterium | reverse complement strand
GCCAACATCTCGTGAAGCTGGCTGCCGATCGCCAACTCGCTCACCAATCACTGGCGCATACCGCCTAACATGCAATCGACCGCTGGACCCGCCGCCCTAATTTTCCAGCAATTCCGGTACGCCACCCTATGAGCGACAGCACCGTGCGTCTGTGAACGATGTCACGCTCGCGTTATGAACCACCGCACAAATGGATCGGACGCGGCTCCAATGTATCCCCTGTCAAAGTGCTCGACGAGAGTGGACGATGTATACCCGATCGCGGCCGGTTATATCGTGCGTGTAACAACCAATGAGCGTGCACCGGCGGCAAAACCTGCAGCTGCGTTCACGCGGCTCGCTCATAGACGTGGTGCAGCCCATTGAGGATCGGATGCGAAAGGATCGCGCCCGTCGTGGGACCGATGCGTCGGTTGCAGGGTGTGCAGTCGCGCGGTGCCCTTGTCCTTGCCTGGCGGCCTCCAGCAAGTGGGCCAGCACGTTGATCTGCGACTGGCGGCCCGTCGGGTCCCGATCGCGAGCAGCGGCTGGGCCGGGACGCATGGTGTGCTTTACGTGTCCTGTTGCGAAGGGTACGTCCGGCCCAGCAGGCTGGCGAAACTACGGGTGTTTGAGGTCGGAAGGATATGAACCATATTGGCCGAGTACCCGCTCTGAAGTTGGGATGACGGATAGGAACGCTGGGTCGTCATGTCAGGGCCGTCTGCTCGACCAAAGCCGCGGGAGTGCGCAATGAGTCGAGTTGTTGGGTTGACGGCGCCCCGTCAAAGTGGCCGTACGTCTGCTCCTGCTCGGTGGTGAGAAATTCGCTAAGCATCGGCGCCGGAGCCTACGCCCACCCTTGACCACCCCGCTCAAGGCCTCCGGATTAGGGTGGCTCATCAACCGGCACTTGACCAGAATCCTTAGCGTAGGATCCTGTTCCATTTCTACTCGCGGGCGAGACTCCACCGAGGGGCGGACCAGCGCGTGCCAGGCGGAATAGCAGCGCACTCGCAACGACGCCCACGATGACGCCGGGCCAAATCCACGGACTGCCACGCACAGGACTGACCAGCCAGATGAGAAGCAGCAACAGCAGCAGCCCGAGTAGCACCACACGCATCAATGGCAGACGATCTATGCGGACGGCCGTCAGAGCATTCGCACGCATGATCAGGGCCAATGCTGTCCAGCCGATGACCCCAACCAGCAGGCCGCCGAGCAAGGCCACCACTCTAATCACCAGGTCAGGCATGCACCAAGCTCTCGATCCCTCCGATCTGGTTGCCCAGCCAAATGACCAGACGCACTAGCGGGTATAACGCGATCAGTACGAAGGTGAACGCCAGCGTGACCATGTACGCCGGGAGGATCTGGCCGAGGTCCAGCGACTGCAGGAGCGCGGTCGTTACCCAGGGACCACCGAACCAGAAGGTGGGGATGGCTAACAGCTCGGACGTGATGGCCAGCGTCTCCCTGAGCCCTGGCCGTCCTGCCAGCGCCGTTCGCAGCAGCAGCACGAGACAGATCCCGCTGACCACGCCGATCAGGACCCCCATAGCTGCTCCCAATGGCTGCATGTGCGCCTCAGTATTGCCAAGATATCATCAGGAATAGCATCCCGCGATCGCCGCTATCTTCTGTTGTTGATCACGGGCATCAGGCCCGCGCAGCTGCCCGTGGACCCAAACCCTACGCGCTGCGGGCGGGAGGCTGCTTCGCGAAGTCTCACGGCGCCTGCTGGCCCTGTGGTCACCGAAAGAGATCGCCCAGCGCTTATGGTTGGACCATCAGGACGATCCAACCATGCGCGTGAGTCGGGCCGACACGGTCTTCCCGACGCCTGGCGCGCCATAGCACAGGCCGATCTAGCGATGCTCACGGCAGGCATCGCAGAACTCGGCGAATAGTCGGTACTCCCTCGTAACGATGAACTCGGCCGACGATGATGAAGACAACTGCGGAGTAGTCACTCGTTGTAGTGGCGCTTCAAGCGGGGCCTCTCGGTTGGCACCAGAGTGGCCTGCGGCTCAGGTTCAGAGAGAAGTGGTTCTTGTTGTTCGCCGCGACGGAGGCTGAGCAGCGCCTCGATGGTGGCTGCCATTCGACTAGGGTGGCACGCAGTTCACGGCGACGCTGGTTGCGCGCGCGGATGATGCCCTTGAGTGCGACGGTCTCGCCAGCCAGCTCCGTGCTGATTGCTCGACACAGGAACGCGGCGCAGACTAGACGCGCAATTCGGCCACATCGCGAGGGTCATAGCGAATTACCACGTCTTCCCCACGTACGCGGAAAGGATCACGTCGAAATAGCGGAACCCCTGAAAGTGGATGCCGTCCTGATGGACGCGGCGCGGCTTCGCCACGATCAGCAAGAACAGGTCGAGTTGATCGAGGGACTCTGGGAGCTGCGGCAGGAACGCACCGGCCTCCCAGCGCGCTTGCGGCGGCTCTTTGGTCCCGCTACGCACCCGCTGCTGATAGGTCTCGACCAGGAAGTCGTGGGGGTCTCACACGAGTTCTCGACACCTGTTTCGAGCCTGGGCACTGCTTGCCCGATCACCTGCAGGGTGTCGGGACGAAAGTGATCGGCTACTACAAGGCCAAGCAGGCGATCGACGACGAGCGTCTCCAGCACGTCGCCACTGCGGCAGCTGTGAACGTCCTACGGATTACCGCGTGGTGTGCCGGTACACCGCTCGCCACGACCCGCTGCTCGCATTTTCTCAGCGCTTCGCTCCTCCGGTCCGACCTCGTAAGCTCGTCAGCCCAGAGTGGCTGGCCCTGCCAGCGGCAGGCATTGAGGTCAAGGACTGGACCAGCCCTTTCCAGGAAGTGCGGATCACGTGGGAAGATCCGGTACCGATACCGCCACGGGCGCAAGGCGTCGGTAGCGAGAACACGCCAAATGCTGCTGCGCGAGGGAGCTGGGTGGTTGGCACCCAGTCGGTCAGCTACTCCACACTGAGTTCGCTGAGGCTGTAGCGACTCAGCGGCACCTCGCGCTCGGCGGGACGTTCGCCCGCGAGGGCCACCACCAGCGCACGGGTGGTGGGTTTGATGGCCGCTGGGCGGCCACTACGCGGGTGATCCTGGAGTCCGTCGCAGCGCTTGAGTAAGCAGCGAGCCCGCCACAGACGGACGGTGGTTCGGCTCATGTGCTCCTGCTGGGCCGGAGCACGGCTGCCCAACCCGGCGGCGCTGGCCAGGATCAGTCGGGCTCGACGAGCCAGCCGTTGAGGCGTCGTGCCAGCCCGCACCAGGCTTGCAGTTGGCTGACTTCGGTGACGGTCAACTCAATCAAGGCGGCGCGTCCAGCCATAAGCATCTCCTTGCCGCCGACCATAGCCGGCTGTCGGGCCGTGCCGGTAGGTCTCGGTTGACTGAAGCGTCAAGTCGCCTGTCTACTCGTGACCAGCCCTGTGGCACACTGCCGAGCATGGCTCCAGCCCGACGTCGTCCAGATACGTCCTGGCTGCCGACGGTCGTGCCGACCATCCAAGCCCTGCTCGATCAAGGCGAGGCCACCTGCGGCTTCACGATCAAAGTGCATGGTGGACACCTGATTCTGGGTCGAGTGGAGGACGACGGACCAGATCCTCGCTTCCGCCTGAGTCCGCTCGGCGGTGGCCGGTACGGCCTGTCGCTGTACAACCGCGATCGCTGGGATCTGCTCCCCTACGAGGGCACACTCAACAAAATGGTCGACGTGATGAACAACGATCTGGGAGCCTGGGCGGCAGTCTGGCTAGAGCCGCCTCTATAGGGCCACGAAGTTACGGAACGCTGGTCTAAGCGACGTGACAGCGTCACGCACCTGAGACAACCGCTCGCCTGGCGTCACCACCAGAAGGCCCAACTGGCGCAGTTCGTCTTCGATCCCGGGTCTCCCGGTGCCGATGCGACCTTCAGTCAGCACCGACAGCGAGTGCGCTTCCCACGCCATACACCAGGGTATCCGCAGCGGAGAGGCGTACA
This sequence comes from Chloroflexota bacterium, assembly GCA_051006215.1. Lineage (GTDB taxonomy): Bacteria > Chloroflexota > UBA6077 > UBA6077 > CF-72 > CF-72. The sequence continues at coordinate 586 of JBPCIO010000100.1, read as the reverse complement.
CCCAGGTACCCACCCGTAGGTCGGCGAGAGTCGCCGCGACGGCCAACGTCGGTCCCGGCGCCGGCTGCCACTGCTGAACGTCGGGCATCAGAAGTGTCGAGTAACCGCTGTCGGCGACACGGCGCACCTGGTCTCGCCACGCCGGCAGATCAGTTCTGAGGGGGCGACAACCCCGAATCGCAATGGTCTGGCTCCGCCGGTCGCCTCATTGTCGGCCATCGCGACCGCCGGGCTCACGGGTACTGGTCGCCCCTTGCTTGACACACCATAGGAGCGTCAACGCCGTGGCCGAATGATTCTTTGCAACCCTAACTCGACTTTAGACAACAAACTGGCCCAGGAGGGCGGAGGGTCTTCCGGTTTAGCGGAAAACGTGCCAACCTCGATGTGTGTTGAATACCGAAGGATTGGCGACGCTCCTCCAGTTCCGGCAGGAGCTCTACGACGACCTGGGCCTTCGTCAGGATAGCTTGTTTGAGCTGGTGGATGCGCTGCTGTCGACATCCCAGCGCAGCACATTGGTGCGACTCAGTTTGTGTCCCACCTTTCGCCGTCGCTGGCCGAGCACCTGCGATGCGCTCGCGGA
>JBPCIO010000099.1:0-27309 GCA_051006215.1 Chloroflexota bacterium | reverse complement strand
GAACCATGCTGATTTCCCGATCGCTCGGACGGAAGCTCACGGCCACCGCCGCGGTGGCGTTGGGCTTCGTGCTGATGTTCGAAGCGACCGTGATGGACTTCCGGGACATCCCGCGTCTGGTGCAGTCCCCGTCCGCCGCGGAAGACATCGCGCTCCCACCCCAGGCCACCCACCTGCGCTACCAAGCGACCGCGTACTGCAAGGGGACGACGACGGCCTCGGGGGTGAACGTCCGGACCGGGATCGCCGCGGCCGACCCGGACCTGCTGCCTGTCGGGTCGGTCATCCAGGTCTACAAGCTGGGCGAGAAGTACAACGGCATCTACACGATCATGGACACCGGCCCAGCAGTCCAGGGCCGCCAGATCGACGTCTACATGTGGAGCTGCAACGAGGCGCTCCAATTCGGCCGCCGCGAGATCGCCATCAACGTCCTGCGTCTCGGCTGGAACCCCAAGGCCAGCACCCCGACCCTCATCGATCGCCTGTTCCACCAGCGCGAACTCGCCCAGCGCGCCGACACGCCCAGGCCGTTGCCGTCACGGCCGATCGAAATCCGGTAGGGAAGGAGTCGAAGGAGCGAAGGATCCTTCCTATAACAGGACCCGCCGCACCCCATGGCGCAGGATCGGGACGTTGAAGTTGATCAGCAGGCCGACCGGAATGCCAGACAAACGTAGATAGGTGCGCAACTGCTGGCGATGGATGTCCGCGAGCTGACGGATAGACTTCACTTCGACGACGAGTCGATTGTCAATCACGACATCCAGTTTGTACGCGCGCTCGACGCGAACGCCCTCGTGCACGAGCGGAAGCGGCCGTTCGCATTCAACCACGAACCCGAGCTTCTCGAGTTCCCATACAAAAGGTACGCGGTAGCGTTCTCCAGCAGGTCGGGCCCGTACCGCTTATGCACGCGAATCGCGACCCCGATGACCGTTCGTGACAGTCCACGCGTACCATCGTCAAGGAGCACGCTCGCAGCTATGCAAGAGGTGGCACAGACGAATTCGCTGGGACTTTCTCGAATGTGTTCCCTGAAGGTTGCACGAACTGAAATGGCTGAACGAGCGTCCTAAGGCTGATTCTGCGTACCGAGAAGCTCCTTCGTCTCCTTCGTCTCCTTCGTCTCCTTCGTCTCCCGCCTGCGCTAGTATCCTCGGCCGTGGAGACTGGCGATTCGCTGCGGGTGTTGGCAGTGGTTCCGGCTCGTGGCGGGTCGAAGGGGATCCCCCGCAAGAACTTGCAATTGCTGGGCGGCAAGCCGCTCGTGGCGCATGCTGTGGAAGTCGGACTCGCTGCCAGGCGCGTGTCGCGCGTGGTGTGCTCGACCGATGACAAGGAGATCGCCAACATCGCTCGGGCAGCCGGCGCCGAGGTGCCGTTCCTGCGTCCGTCCGACCTGGCCCAGGACTCGAGTGAGGACTGGCCGGTGTTCAGGCACGTCCTGGCCTGGCTGGAGCGTGAGCAGGGTTGGACACCCGACCTCATCGTCAACCTGCGCCCGACGTCGCCCCTGCGAAAGCCGAGCCACGTGGACGACGCGATACAGCTGCTTCTGGACACCGGCGCGGAGTCGGTCAAGGCGGTGTGTCTGGCGCGTCAGCACCCGCACAAGATGTGGCTGCGCCAACCAGACGGGGGCATTGAGCCGTACCTCAAGACACCCTTGCGACTCAGCCGCGGGCCTGACGTCCCGCGCGCCGAACTGGACGACATTTACTGGCAAAACGGAGTGGTCGACGTCACACGCCGCGAGGTCGTTTTGGAGCAGCGCGTCATGATTGGCCGGCGCGTCGCGGGACTGGTGACCGAGCCGGCCGACTCGATCGACATCGATACGCCGCTGGATCTGGCGCTGGCGGAGCTTGTCTTAGCCCGACGCGCCGCGGGTGCCTGATGCGGGCGCTCGTGGTTGGACTCGGCTCCATAGGTCGCCGCCACGCGCGGAACTGGGCCGCGCTCGGCCTGGGCCCGTTGTCCGTGTGTCGCCGGGACCAATCAGCCGACCCAGACGCCCTGGGGGTGGAAGCGCGCGAGTTCTCGGATCTGGACGCGGCGCTCGACGAACAGCCCGACGTGGTCCTGGTCACCAACCCCACCAGCCTGCACGTCCAGACAGCCACCAGCGCGTTGCAGGCAGGCGCACACGTGTTCGTGGAAAAACCAGTCGGTCACTCTATGGCTGGTGTTGTCGAACTGCTCGCCGAGGCCGAGCAGCGCAAGCGGCACCTGATGGTGGGTTACAACCTGCGATTCCACCCAGGTTTGCAGCGCACCCGGCAACTTCTGGCGCAGCAGGCAATCGGCAAGATCGTCTCGGCTCGGGCTGAGGTGGGCGAGTACCTGCCGGATTGGCACCCCTGGGAGGACTACCGCACTGGCTACAGCGCCCGGCGCGACCTGGGTGGCGGTGCCGTGCTGACCTTCAGTCACGAACTGGACACACTGTGCTGGCTGCTCGGAGCCCCCTTACGGGTGACGGCAGTCACTGCCCACGCCAGCTCGCTCGAGATCGACACCGAGGATGTGGCCGAGCTGATCCTGCATTTCGCCGAAGGTCCGCTCGCATCTGTGCACGTCGACTTCGCTCGCAGGCCGCCCAGGCGCAGCCTCGAGATCATTGGAGAACAGGGCGTGTTGCGCTGGGAGTATGAGGGAGGACGCGTCCTGCACTATTCCGCGGCCACCCGCCAGTGGCGGATCGAAGAGGGTGACCCGCGGTTCGAGCGCAACCAGATGTATGTGTGCGAGCTGCGCCATTTCGCCGGCTGCGTGCGCGGCGAGATCGAACGCCCGCTGATCGACGGACAACAGGGTGCAGCGATTCTGGCCATCGCCCTGGCAGCTCTGCGATCGTCGGCGACTGGATGCGCAATCGATTTGCGGAAGGAGCCTATACAGACGTGGTTGACCAGCCTGGGCCGGTAAGCGACCTGTTCCGTCTGGACGGACGGGTGGCGCTGGTGACCGGAGGGGCCGGATTGCTCGGACGGCGTTACTGCGAGGCGCTGTTGGAAGCGGGTGCGCGGGTGGTCATCGGCGACCTCGACGGAGTGCGCGCAGAGGCTCTCGCACGCCAACTTTCTGAGAGCCACGCGTTGGGCTTGAAGCTGGACGTCACCGACCAGGCGTCCGTACGCGATGCGGTCAGCGCGACGGTCGATCGTTTTGGCGCCGTGCATACCCTGGTCAACAACGCTGCATTGACCGTGCGCGGCGGCTCCGAACGTCTCTCGCCGGCCGACTACTTCGCCCCATTCGAAGACTACCGGCGCGACGTATGGGACCAGGCCATCAACGTGAACCTGACCGGGATGCTCTTGTGCGCTCAGGCAGCTGGCCGCCAAATGCTCGCACAGGACCCGCCCGGCGGAGTGATCGTGAACATCTCGTCGACGTACGGGGTGGTGGCGCCGGATCAGCGGCTGTATGAGGGGGTGAAGAGCCCGTATGCCGAGGCAGGCTTCAATACTCCCGTTAGCTACGCCGTCACCAAGACGGCCGTGCTAGGCTTGACCCGCTATCTGGCGACGTACTGGGGCCGTAAGAACATTCGCGTCAATGCGCTCACTCCGCACGGCGTCTACGATAACCACGACGATTCGTTCGTGCGAAACTTCGTCTATCGTTCGCCGCTCGGACGCATGGCGCGCAACGACGAGTACCGTGGTGCGTTGTTGTATCTCGTGTCGGATGCGTCGAGCTACATGACCGGCGCGAACCTCATCGTGGACGGAGGCTGGACGGCATGGTGAATGCGCGCACGATTCGAATTGGCCGTCGAGTGGTGGGCGATGGGCAGCCATGTTTCGTCATCGCCGAAGGTGGCGTCAATCACAATGGCGATGTCCACCTGGCCGAAGAGCTGGTGCGCATCGCCGCCGATTGTCAGGCTGACTCGGTCAAATTCCAGAAGCGGACAATCCATGAGCTGCTCACGCGCGCAGCGCTGGAAAAGCCGTACCTCAATCCAAATTCGCTGGGCGCCACGTACGGCGAGCACCGCCTGAGGCTGGAGCTGTCCCAAACCGATTGGTACCGCTTGCGTGACCTGGCCACCGGCCTGGGGCTGGAGTTCATGGGCAGCGCCTGGGATCGCGGAAGCGCTGACTTGCTCGATGCGCTCGACTCGTGCGCTATCAAGACACCCTCAGCCGTGCTCACCGACCTGGACTTGCTGGAGTACATCGCCCGCACGGGTCGTCCGATGATCGTCTCGACCGGCATGAGCTCGCTCGAGGAAGTGGATCAAGCTGTCGAGCGGATCATGCGCCACACGGACCAGTTGATCCTGTTGCAGTGCACGTCGGCCTACCCGAGCGAGTTCGCAGATATCAACTTGCGGGTCATGCAGACGTTTTCGCAACGCTACGGAGTGCTGGTTGGCTATTCGGGCCACGAACGCGGCATCGCCGTGAGCGAGGCCGCCGCGACGCTCGGAGCGTGCGTCCTCGAGCGCCACTTCACCAAAGATCGAACCCTGCCGGGGCCAGATCATGCCGCATCGCTGGAGCCGATCGGGCTCAAGAAACTGGTGCGGAACATCCGCCAGATCGCCCTGGCTATGGGCTCACCGGACAAGCGCGTCGTGGCCTCGGAAGTGCCGGTCCGCGCGCGACTCGCCAAGAGCGTCGTCGCCGCGCGGCACATTTCGGCTGGCGTGGTTGTCCAGGCAGACATGCTGACCGTGAAAGGGCCAGGTGACGGCATTCCCGCCAACCACGTGGCGCGGCTCGTCGGCCGCGTGGCAGCCGTAGAGGTCCTATCCGACACGCTCCTGCCAGACGCTGCACTAGATTGGGAGCTGAGCGCAGAAACCAGCCGTGACGGTGTCGGATCGAGCGCGTAGAGTGCGCCTGCTGTGCGTCGACGTCGACGGCGTGTTGACGGATGCTGGCATGTATTACGGACCGGACGGGGAAGTCCTGAAGAAATTCAACACACGCGACGGGATGGGGCTGGCCAGAATCCGAGAGGCGGGTGTTGCCGTGGCACTCATCTCGGGTGAGGACTCGGCCATCGTTCATGCTCGCGCTGCCAAGCTGAAGATCGACGACGTGTTCAGCGGTGTCTCGGACAAACGCGCCGCTGTCGACGACCTGTGTGCGCGCAAACGCTTGGGGTTGGACGAAGTCGCGTTCATAGGCGACGATCTGAACGACCTCCCCGCCCTCGAGTGCGTGGGCCTGGCGTGTGCGGTAGCCGATGCGGCCGAGCCTGTGCTGGCGGTTGCGCACTATGTCACCCAACGCCGCGGCGGCGATGGCGCTGTTCGCGAAGTCTGCGAGTTTGTCATCGCCGCCAAGCAGTAAGCGGCGTGCGGAGATTCGCTCGGTGGCGCGAGATTCTGTACATGCTGGTGCTGCGCGACCTGAAGGCGCGCACCAAACAAGCCTATCTGGGGTACTTCTGGATTCTGATTCAACCCCTACTGTTGACTGGCGCGTTTTCGTTCCTGGTTCAGCAAGTGCTGCAGCGAAATGACCTCTCGGACGTTCCTTACCCGGTGTTCGTGATGGCGGGTGTCATTCCGTGGCAGTTCTTCGCCAATAGCCTGAACGAGAGCACTGAGAGTCTGGTCAAGAACGTCGATCTCGTGCGTCAGGTCTACTTTCCGAGAGAAATTCTGGCCATCTATCCCGTCTTCGCGCGTCTGGTCGACGTGGTGGTCGGCTGCGTGGCGCTCGGGGTCTTCATGCTGGTGCTGCACGTGCCCGTCTCAGGCTGGGTCGTGCTCTTGCCACTCATTCTGATTGCGGAAATGTTGTTCGCCGGCGCTTTGGGCCTGTTGCTGTCGGCGGCCAACGTCGGCTGGCGCGACGTGTCGCGCGGGCTACCGCTGGTGCTGTTCCTGTTGCTGTACGCGGTCCCGGTCCTGTACGCGCCAGAGCGAGTACCGGCATCGTTACGACCCGTGTTCGACCTAAACCCGATGTCGCACCTGGTGGACGGCTTTCGGGCCGCGATCCTCGGCACCCATCCGCCCGACATCCCTGGGCTGGTGCTCATCACGGGCCTTGGTTTCGCGGCACTGCTCATCGCGCAGCGTATCTTTTCGGTCTTCGACGGGGTTCTGGCCGATGTCATCTAGCGGCCGCCAGACGTCGACGGCTCAGTCTGCCTGGTCGGGGGCCGGCAGATGAGCGACGTGCTCGTCGAACTCAGTGGCGTCGGAAAACAGTATTTGCTCGGCCAGGGACGGGGAGCGCGGGGCATTGTCCTGGACCTGCTGGGCAACAGGCACACGCCAAGCGATGTATGGGCGGTTCGCGACCTCAGCCTCAGCTTGCGACGGGGTGAGTCGCTTGCCCTGGTTGGTCGAAATGGCGCGGGCAAGACGACCGCGTTGCGCCTAGTAGCAGGTATTACCCGTCCGACTCGAGGACATCTGGAGACCCGCGGTCGCGTGGCGTCGCTGCTGAACGTCGGCGCGGGTTTCCATCCCGAGTTGAACGGGCAGGAAAACGTCCTGCTGAATGGCGTCATCCTCGGACTGAGCCGGGCGCAGATCCGCGCGCGCTATGCTGCCATCCTGGAGTTCTCGGGACTCGACCCCGCGTTCATGGACACTCCGGTCAAGCATTTCTCCAGCGGGATGTACGCGCGCCTGGCATTCTCTGTTGCGGTGCACGTCGATCCAGACATCCTGTTGGTCGACGAGGTGCTCTCCGTGGGCGACGCGGCGTTCCAGGATCGCTCGCTCAGGCGCATGCTCGAAATTCGCGACCAGGGGCGTGCTGCAATCGTGTTCGTCTCACACAATTTGGCCGCTGTCGAGCTGATGTGCCAACGCTCGGTCTGGCTCGATCGTGGTGCGGCCTGCGCCAGTGGCCCAACCTCGGATGTGCTCACCGCCTACCTGGACGCCGTAGACGACGTAGGCGAGGAGCATGGCGATGCCTACCTGACAGCTGAATGTGTCGAAGTGCTCGACCGGCGTGGACTACCATCTGCATGCCTGGCACGCGGCGAGTCGTTCAAGGTTGTCGTCTCAGGTCAGGTGCTCCGCGACCTTGTCGAGCCAGTCTTCGTGGTGACCGTCCGCGGCGACCACGGACCGCTCTTCGCCGGCAACATGCACATCGATGGCAGTTGGCCGGCTGGCATGCAGAAGGGAGCGTTTCGTGTCGAGTGCTCGTTCGACCGGCCGGGCCTGCGGCCGGGTCGCTACCGGGTGGAGTTGAAGGTGAAGCAGAACGTGCGTACCAATTACTACGAGCCGCGTATCAAGGCTCACTTCCGCGTGCTCGGCGAAGAGGGCTCTCCTGGCGGCGGCGACGTGCCATACGCCATCATTGGCGGCTGCTAACGTGCACGACGACGGCGACCTGGACATCCTGTGCTACTGCGAGTGGCTGACCCGCGCAGAGATCGTGGCGGCCATTCCTCACGTGCGGAATATGAAAGAGTTGCGCGAGCTGACGCGCGCCTGCACGACGTGCTTCGGGTGCGAGGGCGACCTCGACGACCTCTTTGCCGCGCACGGTGATCTTCTCGGCACGGCGCTCTAAGCGTGCCTGTGCGTTTTGGCCGGGCGGTGCTCGCGCGCTACCCTGGCTTGCGGTCCACCTGGCCACTGCAGCGAGCGAGCGCGTGGCGAGAGCGTCAGAACTGGCGGTCACACCCGCGGCGCATGGCGTCCTGGTACCGCGACACAGACGACATGCATACCCGCTTGTTTGTGTCCAACCTGGAAGTGCCGGAGGCCTCGCAGCTGTGTCAGACGGCGAGTGTCATGGTGCGGCTGTTCGACCAGGACGGGAACGCAGAGGCTTCTCGGCGGTTTGTCATCCCGCGGAACGCATCGCTGGTGCTCGAGCTGCGAGAGCTGTTGTCTGCCGACCGCCGGGCGCGCGTGCAGAGCGGCCTGGTGTGCATCGACTTCGAAGGCGCGCAGCTTGGTTCCGCGCGAGCCTATTTGCATTGGTACAACGCCCAGAGCCTGACGTCGTCGCATGAGAAGTTCGGGTTGACCATTCCTGCCGTCGGCGGCTACTGGACCGTGCCAGACGTGCAGGACAGCGACGAATATCGGGTGCATCTTGCCGTGACCAATCTGGATCAGAGCCCGTACACCTCGGACATCACGATCAAGGACAGTGAGGGTCACGCGCTGCATGCGACTGTCGAGCTGCCACCCAACGGCTCGCGGTTCCTCAGTCTGGCGGAGCTGTTCCACGATCTGCGCGGCTTCCTCGATCGGGAGCCAGGCGTGCTCTACTTTGGGAACAACCACCAGCCAGCCATGTACTACTACTTCGTGCAAAACCAGCGCCTCGGCACCTGGCGCGTTCAGCACCTGTAAGGAGCTTCAGCCATGAGTATCGCCGCGCCACCCCGAGCTACCGAGTCGATCCCCTACGCCGAGTCGCAGCCACAGCGCTCGATGCGCCACGCCAGCCCTGACTGGCTGCCAGTGATGGGCTGGTTCGTGGACGATGGGCTGCGGCACAGCCGCATCAATGTTGTCCCGCTGGGCAATACGATCGATCCGAGCGAACGCTTCACGACCACGCTGAAGTTTTTTCGGGGTGGCGAGCAGCCAGTACACACGTTCATGTCTGAGCCATTCTCGGGCGACCACATTTTTCGGTACGCCAGCCGAGATCTGCTGCAGGCTCTGGGCGAGTCCACATTCGAGGGTCTGGTCGAGATTACCGCTCGCAGCCTGGCCACTCCGCCGCGCCACTTTCCGTGGGTTGATTCCTGGCTGGAGTTCTCTGCAGATGATGGCTCGCTGAGCGGATCGGTGCCCGGTTTCGTCTTCAAGGGCGGCACGACCAAGCGCGTGATGAGCGGCAAATGGCAGCACTGGCCTGGCGTCGCCGCGAATGCGGCCCATGCAAGCTCCGTACTGTTGCTGAACTACCATCCGCGTCCCACAGCAGTGCGGCTCGACCTGTTCGCGCCTTCTGGGCGGATGTTGAGCTCAGACACGCTGAGCATCGACGCCCGCATGCCGCACACCTTCGACCTGGAAGCAAGCGTGGCGGGCGCCCGCGACATGCTCTCGGGCGAGGGTGGCTTCGGTTCGTTGCGCATCTGGTCGGCGTACAAACTGCCGGGCTTCGTGTTGATGCGAAGCCGCGCCTCGGGGGTGATCAACTCGTTCGACCACACCGTGCCCTTTGCGGGGCCACCCATCGACTGAGTCCGTCGCGGCTCAGGATGCGTGAGGCACGTGAGTTGGCCGCGCTCGAGCTCGACCACGTCTCGAAACGGTTTTCCGTCGGCCAGCGTGGCGGAGTCCTGGGTGGACTGCTGCGGCGAACGACGAGCCGGCGCGAGTTGTGGGCACTGCGCGATATCAGCCTCAGGTTGGAGGCTGGGGAATCTGTCGGCCTGATCGGCCACAATGGCGCCGGCAAGACGACGTTGCTCAAACTGTTGGCGGGCATCAGCCGACCGACACGCGGACACGTACGTACCCAGGGCCGGGTGGCCTCGTTGATCAACCTGGGGGCCGGGTTTCACCCCGAGCTGACCGGCCGCGAAAACATCTTTCTGAACGGTGTGATCCTTGGCCTCTCGCGACGTGAAGTGCGCCAGCGGTTCGAGGACATCGTGGACTTCGCCGATCTCGGGCCGTACATCGATACGCCCCTGAAGCGCTACTCCTCGGGTATGTACGCCCGCCTCGGCTTCGCTGTGGCTGCGCACGTCGAGCCAGACGTGCTGCTGGTGGACGAAGTGCTCTCGGTGGGCGATGTTGCGTTCCAGGACCGCTCGATCCGCAAGATGTTGTCGTTCCGTGACGATGGCCGTGCCATTTTGTTCGTGTCGCACAACCTCTCGGCGGTAGAGATGATGTGCCAGCGAGTGGTGTGGCTCGATCATGGTCTCGTACGCCTGGCTGGTCCAACCGCGACAGTCGTGCGGGCGTACCTCGACTCGGTGGACGAGGACCTGGTCGAGGACGCGGCTCACGCTGGCGGACTGAATGACGAGGACGCGCAGGCAGTCACGTTGACAGAAGTAAGCGTCCTCGACGCCCACGGCGGCCTGTGCAGCCAATTCGAGTATGGCGTGCCGATGCGGGTGCGGCTGCGCTGCCTGGTCAGATTGGATCTTCGGCAGGTCCAATGCAGTGTGACCGTTCGAGGCGACTATGGACCTCTATTCACCGCGACGTCCGATGCTGTCGCGCGCTGGCGCACCGGGCACCACCAGCTGGAGTGTGCGTTCGAGTATCTGCCACTTCTCCCAGGGCTGTACCGGGTCGAAGTTCAGGTGCGGCACGCCGGCACCCCCGCCTGGGAGCTGCCACAAACCGCGGCCGCCTTCCGTATAAGCACTGATCTGTCGGCCTTCGGCAGCGATAGCCTGGTCGGTGCGACCAAGTCGCGCGGCGGGTTCCTGGCTGTGGCTTACGATTGGCGCGTGCAAACCAGCGCGGGTGAGCAGGTTCTCAGTGGGCTGCGCCTGCCGGATCGACGATGAAAAATGGCGCCAGGGTGGTGGTCGTCATGCCCGCGTACAACGCGGCGCGCACGCTCGAGGCAACCTACCGCGGCATGGCGATGGACGTGGTTGACGAGGTCATCCTGGTCGACGACGTCAGCCATGACGCCACGGTCGACATCGCGGAACGGCTTGGGCTGAAAGTGGTGGTCCACGTCCAGAATCGTGGCTACGGCGGCAATCAAAAAACGTGCTACCTCGAGGCCTTGCGCAGCGCCGCGGACGTGGTGGTGATGGTTCACCCTGACAACCAGTATGACTCGACGCTGGTGCCTGAGATGATCCAACCCATTCTTGATGAGCGCGCTGATATCGTGCTTGGCTCGCGTCTGCTGAGTGGCACGGCACTCTCGGGCGGCATGCCGGTGTGGAAATTCGTGGCCAATCGGTTTTTGACGGCGGTCGAAAATTTCGTATTCGGCCTGCGATTGTCGGAGTACCACACCGGCTTTCGAGCGTACAGCCGGCGTCTTCTCGAGACGCTGCCGTTTCTGTTGAACTCGGACGATTACGTTTTCGACCAGGAGATCATGGCCCAGGCGGTGTGCTTCGGCTTTAGAGTTGGCGAGGTTCCCGTTCCGACGCGGTACTTCGCCGAGGCGTCGTCGGTGAACTTCGAGCGGAGCGTCCACTACGGCCTCGGGGTCCTGAACCTCATGTTGCGGTTCCTCCTGCATCGGGCGCACGTCTGGCGGCGGCGCCAGTTCACCGCGCGCCTCGTGGATGTGCTGGCCCCGCGCCACCACGCGGGCATCTTCCGCACGCCACGACTGTCGTGACCGTCTCGCATGGTGGTGCGCCGTCCTCGCAAGTTGTTGAGCAGCCAGCGCAGCGAGTGGGCGAGCACCAGGTAAGGGCCTCTGGGCAGGAACGTAGTCGTCGGGATCTGGAACGGGGAGCGCTGATTGGCGTCCTCGTCCTGGCAGCTACCGTTCGCCTGTGGGCCCTGGGCGGGCAGCCATTGGTGTTCTTCGACTCGGGCGTGTATCTCGGCGAGGGCGCATTTCTGGCCAGCGCGGCTCAGCGAGCCGGTTCGGCACTCGTCAGTCCGGGAGCGCCAGGTCCGCTGGAGCGGGTGGCGCTGGCCGTGCAGACGGGCACAGACGGCCACCCGCCCGACATCGCTAAGCCCGGGCACGCCACGCTGCTGGCCATGTCCATGCTGTTGCTCGGCAAGACGGCCCTAGCCGGTGCACTTGTGTCTGCACTGGCGGGCATCGCGACCGTCGCCGTGACCTTCGCTCTGGGGATGACAGGTTGGGGCGCCAGCGTTGCCGTTCCGTCCGCCATCCTGCTCGCGATCTCCGGCCAGCACCTGGTGTATTCGCGCGAGCCGCTGGTCGAGGCCGACGGCATGTTCCTGGCTACACTTGCGGCCCTGGTCTATCTTCGGGCCGGTAGCAGCCGCCGCCTGTTCCTGGCTGGCGCACTCTGGGGCGCGGCATTCACCTGCAATAACCGCCTGTCCTACCTGCCGGGAGTATTCTTCATAGCCGAGCTGGCGCGCTGGCCTGGCCTGGCACGATTCATTCGGCGGGGAGTGCTCGTGGCGGGCGGGTTTCTGACGCCGCTGGCAGCCATCGAGAGCGTGTACCTGCTGGCGCGGGGCGTGGGCCGGGGTGTGGGCGCACGGACGGACTGGCTCGACTACGCTCAGCAACTGGCGGCATTTACGCGCATGAACCCGCCAGATCGGTTCCGCTTTGACGAGTGGCCGACCTACTTTGTCGACCTGGCGCTCATGGATGGTCTGGGTATTCTGGTTCTGCTGCTCGGCGGAATTGGCGTGCTCATGTGGCGCCTGCGGCGCCGGCCTTGGTCGAGTGCGGATCTGCTCCTTGCGGGCTCGCTGCTGTTGCCGCTGGCGCTGTACAGCGTGTACTCGACAGGTGAAGTTCGCCTGCGGCACTTCTCGTTGGCCCTGCCCTGGGTAATGCTGGCGGCCGGGCTTGGGCTTCAGAGACTCGCCTCGCTTGCGGGCAGGTACCACAGCTTGGTCCTGACTGGCTTGGTTGGGCTCCTGACTGTAGCTGCCGTGCCAAGACTGGTAGCCCTGGACTCCGCGCCCTCCGGCATGCCCACACTCCTCAATGCAATAGGCAGTGGGCCCGCCGCGAGCACCAATGGACCGGTCCTGGCGTTCTATACCGGCGAGAACCGCACCAATGCCCGGCTGCGGGAGGCGTTCGTCAACGTGCCAGCCGACCTGGCATCCCTGGTCCCGCACTACCCCATCCTCGTGGTCGATATGCAAGCGTCTGTGTTCCCCGGCGAGCTCACCGATATCTATGCGCAGGCCGAGCCGCGCCTGGTCGTCCCGAACGGAAACGATGCCTGGTATCTGGCCGATCTGCTCGAGCACTACGGCAGCAGCTGGGGCGGCTGGAACGACCTGCTCGCGACGTGGCAGGCCAATCGTGAGCCTGCTAGCCAGCTGCGTGTCTACGCTTTGCCAGAGCTTCTGCGATCTGGCCAATGAGCACCATCTTCATCAGCGTGCAGACCGGGATGGCCGCGCGCGACTTGCTGCGCTGTGGTCCGCTGGAGCGCATCCTGAGCCATCCGGCAGCGCGGGTGGTCCTGCTGACGCCAGGTGAGCGCGACCCGGCGTTTGTCAGCGAGTTCGCTCAGGCGCGCGTCGAGGTGGTGCCACTCGAACCGTACGCGCCCAGTCCGCTGGTGTGGCGGTTGATGGCCCGCCGCTGGCGACACGCACGATCTCCGGGCATGGCCGACCTCATTCACCGCCTCGAGCGCCGCCTCATCCCGACCCCCAACGCGTACACGGCCTTATTTGAAGAGTATGCGCCGCGGCTGGTGGTATCCGGCGATCCCCTGCGCCCTGGGGATGCGAACCTGATCGCGACAGCACGGCGGAGGGGTATCCCCAGCCTGGGCAGTGTTCGGAGCTGGGACAATATTCTGAAGCACTTACGCACGCGGCCGGACGCGTTGACGGTCTGGAATGCAATGAATGCTCGGGAGGCCGTCGAGGTCGATCGCTACCGCCCGGACCAGGTAACACAGGTTGGCGCACCCCAGCTCGACACGTATTTTTCGCGTCGCGCCGCCAGCCTCAAGCGGCAGGAGATGGGGTTGGATCCGTACAAGAAGGTCTTGCTGCTGGCGACGAGCTCGTTCACCTATGACAGCGACCAGACCTATCTGGTTGACATGTTGCTCGAAGCTATCCGGGGCGGCGAGATCCGTCACCCGCTCCAGATCGTGCTGCGCTTGCATCCTGACGATCGCGTGGGGCGGTACCTGAAGTACCGGCACGCTCCAGAAATCGTGCTTGACATACCCGAACGTTTCTTCGCCACCCTTGGCTGGACGATGACCCAGGCGGACCTGGACCGCATGGTGGCCTTGCTGCGCCAAGCCGACCTGATGGTCAACTTCGCCACCACCGTGACACTAGAATCGGCAATCGTGGACACGCCCACGCTGTTGGTTGCCTTTAGCCCGATCGATCCAGAGGAGATGCAGCGCTATGTTGTCGGCCTGCACTTTCGCCTGCACTACAAGGCGCTGGTCGAGCGCGACCTGGTACCCGTGGCCTGGGACCGCGCCCAACTCGTCAACTGGGTCAACCGGTATCTGGACGATCCGAGTCTGTATCGTGCGCAGAGAGCGACCATTGTCCGCGAGTGGGTCCAGTTCACCGACGGGAGCTCTGGCAAGCGGCTGGGGGAAGCGATATTGGACCGAGCGGGACTGGAACCTCCGCCGGCACTGCCTGCGTCCCCAGTTGCGCGGCGCGAATCTCAGTGCGGATCGCGCTGATCGGGCCGGTGCCGCCTGATCTGGGCGGCGCTGCACCCGGCGGCGTAGCTACCCACCAGGTGCAGCTAGCGGCCGGGCTGGCTGCGGCTGGTGTCTACGCGCCGCTGCTGGCCACCAACACCCGGTCCGGTGCAGCAGGCTCGACCGCCGGGCCGGGTGAGGCCTCGTTTCCGCTGTACCGCATGCGGTGGCCCGCCCGAGCGCTGGGCCCATATGGGTTAGCGGTTGGAGCGCACACGGCGGCCTGGTACGCGCTCCAGTTGGCTCTCGACCCTCCGGCTGGGTCGCGACGTGAAGTCCTGACCAACTTGCTCGGGTACCGCCGCTTCCTGGCTGAGGTACGACCGAACCTGATCCACGTGCAGCACCCGCTCGAACGGACCGTGTATGCGCGCAGGGTACTGCGCCTCGAGCGCTGGAAGCTGCCGCTGGTGGTGACCGCGCACAGCCTGTTTGGCGAGCATTCGGAGTCGACTATCGAAACAATGATGGCGCCCAATCTCAGGGCAGCTGATTGGGTGATCGTGGTCAGTCCGCACGTGGCCGATCAGGCGATCCAGCTTGGCGCTCAGTCCAGCCGTGTGTCGGTGATTCGGTCAGGTGTCGACGTCGAGCATTTTCGGCCGCGTCCGTTGGATCGCGCCGCGGCACGTACAGCGCTGAATATCAAACCCGAGACGCAGTTGGTCCTGTTCGTTGGCAACCTGGAGCCTCGCAAACAGGTCGACGTCCTGCTGCGCGCAGTGGCGCGGGTGCGCGAAGAAGTGGCTGAGGCAGCGCTGATCGTGGTTGGTTCGGGCGAGAGCGCTGGAGAGCAGGATCAGACGCAGCGCCTCATCAGTCTGATGCACGAGCTGGGTGTGGCAGGCGAGGGGACTGTGCGATTGGTCGGCCGTGTCGAGGATCCCGAGCTGCTGGACTATTACGCCGCGGCGGACGTGTTCGCGCTGCCGTCGAGCTCTGAAGCGCAGGGAATCGTCGCCCTCGAAGCCATGGCATGCGGGCTGCCGGTGGTGGCCACAGCCGTTGGCGGCTTGCTCCGCACCATCGAAGACGGCCGCACCGGGTTTCTTGTGCCATCCGGCGACGTCGGGGCCCTGGCCGATCGGCTCGTTGCCCTACTCCTCGACGCAGGCCGACGCCAGGCGATCGGCGCAGCTGCGCGCTTGACTGTGGAGCGCGAGTTTTCCTGGGCCCGCACGGTCCAGGCAACCCTAGAGGTGTATCGCCAGGTTCTTGGATGTCCATGAACAAACCGAACCCGCCGCCGCGCCCCCGGGTCATTGGATCAGTCGACGGTCGTGCCAGACGTGGATAGTCTACTGGTGATTCACTTGGGGGAAGCGCCACGGGCAGAAGTTGAAGTGGTGGTTGCGCGGCGCTTCGGCGGCGCGTCGACGGTGACCTGGCTGGATCGAGACGAGCTTCGGCGGCGGCCGCTGCCTACGCTGGCGTGGCTGTTGCGCCAACGCTATGCAGCTGCCGTCCTGGTGGCCTCCGATCTCCGGCAGCCAAGGCTGCGGTTGACAAGTTTTGTTCTCGGCCTCGCCCGCGCCCGGAGGTGCTGGCGGCTGGATCTGCTGGGTCGGGGTGAAGCGTTTGGCGTGGGCTCTCACCTCGCACGTAATGTGTTGCCCATTGTCCGCCACCTCATCGCGTGTGGCCTGGCATTGACCCTCGGCGAGCGTGTTTTGCGAGTGATCGACCGGTGTATTCGGCCGCGCGTTTTGCGCATGGCACGACCGACGCGCGTCTTGTATTTGCGAAGCCAGCTGTGGCTCGGCCTGGAGGGTGGCGGCTCTGTGGCTCACACGGCCGGCGTGGTGCGTGGACTCGAGCAAGCCGGCGTCGACGTTCAGGTGATCTCGTCCGATCGTTTGCCCGGCGTTGCCGCGCCAACCGCTGTCACTCGACCCGAAGTATGGTTCGACGGATGGCTGCGCGAGCTCGAGGACCTGGCATTCAACGCGGCCTTTTTCGGCGCTGCGCTCAGGACCATACGCCGCAAGCCTGCGGGGGCGATCTACCAGCGCCACACAACCTTCAATGTTTCGGGGGCGCTCCTGTCACGGGTGGTCCGGGTGCCGCTGGTGCTCGAGTTCAACAGCTCGGAGGTCTGGAAGGGTCGCTACTGGGGCGGGCTGCATCTGGTCCGCGCCGCGATGTTGGTCGAGCGCATCAATCTCTGCGCGGCCGACCGGGTGGTGGTCGTGTCGCGGGTGCTCGAGGAGTATGTGCGCTCGGCGGGTGTGCCAGTCGAACGAGTTCTGCTGAATCCGAATGCTGTCGACCCGACCCAGTTCCGCCCCGATGTCGACCCGTCACAGGTGCGCCAACGGCTCGGGCTCGTGTCGTCGGTGGTGATCGGGTTTTCGGGCACGTTCGGAAAGTGGCACGGCATTCCTACCCTGGCTGAGGCACTATCGCGAGTGTGCAGCGCGCGGTCGAACGTGCGCTGGCTGCTCATCGGCGACGGGCCGCTGGGCTACCTCGTGGATGAGGCAGTGCGAATACACCAGCTTGCCGAACGGGTCAGCCGGCCTGGCCTGGTACCGCATGCCGACATGCCAGCGTATCTCGCGGCGTGCGACGTGCTGGTGTCTCCTCACGGGCGCCAGGCGGATGGGGGCGAGTTCTTTGGATCACCGACCAAGCTCTACGAGTACATGGCCACCGGCCGACCAATTGTCGCTAGCTCCGTCGGCCAGATAGCTGACGTGCTGGAGCCGGAGCGCTCGGCCCTGCTGGTGCCACCCGACGACCCTGAGGCGTTCTCGCGCGCCATCCTGCGGCTGGTGGACGACGCGTGCTTGCGGACCCGTCTCGGCCAGGCGGTGCGGCAGGCTGCTGTCGAGCGCCACACGTGGCGGCAGAACGCCGAGCGCGTGCTGAATTCATTTGGCGCATGACTACGGTCAGCGAGGTCGTGTATCGCCTGAGGCGGGTTCCGCCCAGACGCTTACCGGTCGTGGTAGGCCGCTACGCAGTGCGTGTTGCACGAACCCGGACCCGGCGCTGGCGGATCGAGCACAACCGTGGCGAGCTCTCAGATGGGCACCTGCGACGTGCCCTGGGCCGAACGTCTGCCGAGCAGGCATTTTCGGGATTCGTTCGGCGCTTCTTCGTCGACCCCACGGCGGCCCGGAACACGGCCTCTGCGCTGGCCGCGACGCACCCCGCGCTGGCTGAGCGCACCCGCGTGGCCGCAGAGCAGGCCGTGGCGCACGTGGTCGACTTGTTGGGCTCCGGCCCGGTCCAACTCGGCCAACGCATCGACTGGCACCGCGACTTCAAGGTCGATATCGGCTGGCCAAACACTACCCTGGCTGATGACCTGAATGGTCTGCGCCTGGCAGAACCGTGCGACGTCAAAGTGCCCTGGGAGCTCAGCCGCTGCCACCATTGGGTGACCCTCGGACGGGCGTATGCGCTCCAACCCGACCCGCGCTACGCCCGCGAATTTGTTTCGCAGCTGACGGCCTGGCTGGACGACAACCCCTGGCCGTACGGGGTCAACTGGAGTCGGGCTATGGAGGTGGCGGTCCGAGCCGTCAACTGGTTGTGGGCGGCAGCGTTGTTCGCGGAGGCGCCTGAGTTTTCGGCGCCGCTTCGGACACGCTTCCTCAAGGCGCTTCTGCAGCACGGCAATCACATCCTCGACAACCTCGAGTACGCGGACAACAACGGCAACCACTACCTGTCGAACGGGGTAGGCCTGGTGTTCCTGAGCATCCTGCTGTCTGACTTCCAGCAGGCGGCAGCCTGGCGCAAGAAGGGGTTCGAGATCGTCTGGGGCGAGATGGTGCATCAGGTGTACCCGGACGGCGTCGACTTCGAGCAGGGCATTGGCTATCACGGCTTAGTTGCCGAGTTCTGGTACTCGTGTGTCCTGCTGTGTGATCGGAACGCTATCCCGGTGCCGCGGCTGGTGCGCGAGCGGCTCGGCCGCATGTTCGCATTCATGCTCGCCTACACGCGTCCGGACGGTACGTTTCCGCAAATCGGCGACAACGACGATGGCCGCCTTGCAAACCTCGACGATGAGCCAGTCGGGTCGCACCGTCGACACCTGGCAGTCGGCGGAGTGCTGTTCTCGCGCCCGGACCTGCTTGGGGCAGCCGGGGATGCCATAGAGACCGCCGCCTGGCTATGCGGTCCGCAGGTACTGGATTTGCCGCGCGCAGTGGTCGAGCAGTCTTCTCAAGCGTTCGCCAAAGGCGGGTTCTACATCATGCGTGCGCCAGACGCGGTCATGGTGATCGACGCAGGCGATATTGGCATGCGCGGCATCGGCGGCCACGGCCACAACGACGTGCTGTCCTTCGACCTGTGGGCGGCCGGCTGTTCAGTGCTGGTGGACCCAGGCACCTTCACGTACTCGGCGGATCCCGCTGCGCGCAACTTGCTCAGGTCCACGGCGGCGCACAACTCCCTGCGCGTGGACGCACAGGAGACCAGTCGCCTTGGCGCCGACCGCTGGCTGTGGCTGATCGAAAACGACGCCCATCCGAACGTCGGCGCGTGGAAGTCAGATGCAGCAGGCGATCTCTTCGAAGGCTCTCACGACGGCTACACGCGCCTGCCTGAGCCGGTGGAGCACACGCGGCGCATTACCTTTGACAAAGCCGTGAGTTGGTGGCGGATCGACGACACGCTTACCGGCCGCGGCGAACACCTATGCGAGCTCTTTTTTCACCCTGGCGTGCCGGTTGAGGTTGAAGAAGGCGGCGTACGGCTGCGCGCTCGGCACGCTGACGTGTGGCTCCTGCCACCGCCGGAAGCGACGTTCAGCCAGGTAGGCGGATGGATCTCGCGTGGCTACGGACTGCGCGAGCCGGCCACCGTGCTGGTGTACTCAGTGCGGTCGACTATGCCGCTCCGCCTGCGCACCGACCTGGTCCGCGTGCCCTCGGGAACGCCTGTCGCCGTCGCTCGTTCTCTCGTGGATCGCGCGTAGCCGACATGTGTGGTATCGCAGGTATCTACTGCTTCAATCGGCAAGCCGTGCCAGCCCAGTCCATGGCTGCGCTCGAAGCGATGGCGGCTGTCCAGCACCACCGCGGGCCCGACGCCAGGGGTCAGACGACGCTCGGCTGCTGCGCGCTCACCAGCCAACGATTGAGCATCCTGGATCTCAGTCCGCTCGGGCACATGCCCATGCGCAGCGACGACGGGCGACTGGCGCTTGTTACCAATGGCGAGATCTACAACTACGTCGAGATCCGCGACGAGCTACGCGGACTCGGCCACGTGTTTCGCTCGGACGGCGATACGGAAGTCATGCTGCGGGCCTACCAGGAGTGGGGAGCGGCGTGTGTCGAGCGTTTTGTCGGCATGTGGGCCTTTGCGTTGTTCGACACGCTTGACGACACGCTGCTGCTGTGCCGCGATCGGCTAGGCGTCAAGCCGCTGTACGTGCATCGGACCCCAGAACGGCTCGTGTTCGCATCCGAGATCAAAGCCATCGTCACCTACCTGCGCCAGGTTGGTGAGTCGGTGCGCACGAATCCGACGTCGATCGCGACCTACGTCGCGACAGGCCTGGTGGATGGTCTCGAAGACACATTTTTCGAAGGGGTGAGCCGCTTTCCCGCGGGCGCGACGATGTACGTGCGCCCGGAGGGAGTGCAGACGCAAACGTACTGGGACCTGCCGGGCCGGGCCAGCGCCTTAGCCGCCAGCGCCAATCACAACGGCACGCGCAAGGCCCCCTGGCGGGCGGTGCGACAGGTCCTCGACGAGGCAGTCCGCGTCCATCTGCGCAGCGACGTCCCGTTGGGGGTGTGTCTGAGCGGCGGACTGGACTCCAGCGCCATCGTCGGCCTGGCCTCCCAGTACGTGGAGCGCGTCAAGACGTTCACGGTCTACTTCGACGACGGACCGGCCTACGACGAACGGCAGCATGCGCGACGCATCGTGCAGCAGTTCGGCGCCGAAGCATCGGAGCGGTGCATCGAGCCAGGGGATGTCCTGGGCACGTTGAAGCAGATCGTCTGGCACCTGGATGAGCCCTCGCTGGCGCCTGGGGTATTCCCCCAGTGGCACGTCATGCGCCTGGCGCGCGACCGCGGCGTCAAAGTCGTGCTGGATGGTCAGGGCGGCGACGACGTGTTCGCTGGGTACGCGAACTATGCGCCGCAGCAGCTATATGGGCTGCTGCAGTCCCAACCGCTGCGGTTTCCGTTCGAAACGGCGGCGCTTGGGTGGACCCAGGGTTGGTCGCACGCCCGCTCCGCTGCCCGATCGGCGCTGGCGATGCGGCTGCGGAACCCCGTCACGCCGACGATTGCTCAGACACCAGACGCTGCCCTGCTCACGCCGGACTTGCGCGAGTTGGCCGACGTCTCGCACAACGAGTGGCGGCTGTGGCCGCGCGTATTCGACGGCTGGCTCAACAACATCCTGTACTGGGAGCTCACCCGCACCCGGCTGCCGGCTCTACTGCGCTACGAGGACCGTCTGAGTATGGCGTTCTCACTAGAATCGCGGGTGCCTTTCCTGGATCATCGGCTGGTCGAGCTTGCCTTCGCCTTGCCGGACAGCTTCAAGCGCCACGCGGGCTGGTCGAAGTACGGCCTGCGGCGCGCCCTCGAAGGATTCCTGCCGACGAGTGTCGTGTGGCGTCGCGACAAGCAGGGGTTTCCGACACCGCTCGGCGCATGGCTGCGCGATGGTCGAGCCATGGCGGCTACGGATCTGCTGAGCGACCCACATCGAAAAAGCCGTCATCTCTTTCCCCAGGCGGCGCTGGATGGCTTCGTCCGAGAACACCGGCACGGTGTGGCGGATCGGTCCTGGCAGTTGTGGCGAGCACTCAGCACCGAGCTCTGGCTGGATGCGTTCGCACTTGCCTGAACGTCGCCCAAGGTGAAGGTGCTCACGATTGCGCACAATGCCGTGGCCGAGTCCAACCGGCGTCGGACTGAAGCGCTGTCCAATCTGCCGGACGTCAAGGTGAGCTTGCTGACTCCGCCGTGGTGGTTCGAGGAGGGCCGTCGCATCGACGTGCGCCGCGCCGCCCCGTGGCGCGTCGGGCGCACGGTGTGTACGGGCAACGGAACGCGCTACCTGTTTGTGACTGGTCTCATTGAGGCGCTCCGCTCGACGCAGCCCGATGTGATCGACCTGTTCGAAGAGCCGTTCAGCCTGGTGGCTCTCCAGACCTTGCTGTTGCGGGGGGTGCTGGTGCCAAGCGCGGCAGTCGTGTTCTATTCGGCAGTCAACGTGCAGCGCGAATGGCGCTGGCCATACCGTGCGATCGAGCGCTTGACCTTCAGGCACGCCGACGGTGCCCACGCGCCGAACCAGGACGTGCCGCCAATTCTGCGTGCCAAAGGTTTTTTGAACCACAAGCCAGTGTCGGTCATTCCGCTGGGGGTCGAGTCTGCGCGTTTCGCTAGTGCTAAGCCAATGGACCTACCGGCCATTCGTAGACCGCGGATTGGCTTTGTCGGACGCCTGGAGCCCGTCAAGGGCCTCGAGGTGTTACTCGACGCGATGCAATTCCTCACGTCGCCAGCGTCGCTGGTACTTTTTGGTGATGGCTCGGAGAAAAATCGCCTCATGCCTCGATTTAAATCGCAGCACGTGCAGGTGTTGCCGCCCGTAAGCTACCCGGATATGCCCGCCGTGCTGAAAGCGCTCGATGTTCTGGTGTTGCCGTCGGTGACGATCCTGCCCCAGCACCGCGAGCAGTTCGGGCGAGTGCTTATCGAAGCCATGGCGGCGGGGGTGCCGGTCGTGGGTTCGTCCTCGGGCGCTATACCTGAGGTTATCGGGGACGCCGGCCTCGTCGTTCCAGAGCGCGACTCGCGCGCGCTGGCGCAAGCCATCCAGCGCGTGCTTACCGAGCCGGGTTTGCGAAATGGACTCGTCGAGCGCGGTCGCGTACGCGTCCGGGCTCATTTTGCCTGGCCCGTGATTGCCGACCAGACACTCGACCTGTTTCGTTCGGCTGTCGCCCACAGACGGCGGGTGACCACCCGCTTGCAGGCGGTGGAGGCGTGAAGGTTGCCGTCGTGGGTGGGGCGGGGTTCATCGGCTCGAACCTGGCCGACGCTCTGGTCGAGCAAGGAGACGACGTGCTCGTGGTCGACAACCTCTCGACCGGGTACCAGGCCAATCTCAATCCGGCGGTGGCCATCGAACACGTCGACATCGCCGTCGACTCGGAACGCCTGACCTCCGCTCTCCACGGCCGTGAGGTCGTCTTCCACACTGCTGCGCTGGCACGGGTGCCGCGGTCGATCGAAGACCCCGTCGGTACGCATGAAGTCAATGTCACCGGGACCTTGCGGGTTTTGAAGGCGTCGCTCGATGCTGGCGTGCGGCGCGTCATTTACTCGTCCTCGTCGTCCATATACGGCGACCAGCCCACGCTGCCGCTGACCGAAGACATGCCGCCGGGCCCCCTCAATCCGTACGCCTGCCAGAAGTTGATGGGCGAGATTTACGCGCGCAACTTCGCCAGCGTGTACGGGCTCGAAACGGTCTGCCTGCGGTACTTCAACGTCTACGGCCCACGTCAAGTCAGCGAAGGCGCTTACCGTTTGGTGATCGGCATTTTCCTGGACCAGAAACGCCAGGGTCAACCGTTGACCATCCATGGCGACGGCCAGCAGACTCGCGACTTCACCTGGGTAGGCGATGTGGTCCGAGCCAACATCGCCGCGTCCGCATCCGACCGGGTTGGCCGGGGTGAGCCGATCAATATTGGCGCGGGTGCCGAAGTGTCGATCAAGCGCATAGCCGAGCTAATCGGCGGCCCAGTCGTGCACCAACCTGCCCGAGGCTTCGACGAGCGATTCAAGCGCGCTGGAATTGACCGCGCGGCGGACCTGCTCGGCTGGCGGCCGACGGTGCACATTGAGGAGGGAATGCGCCTGCTGCAACGGGACGGGGCTGCCGACGGGTAATGCCACAGCAGCGGGTGCTGATAATCGCCCACCACTTTCCGCCAGCGGGTGGATCGGGTTCGAACCGCGCCCTCGCCTTCAGTCGATATTTGCCAGGCTGCGGCTGGGCGCCGATCGTCGTGACACCTGGCGTGGCCTGGGCCGCGAACAGAGACGATCGGCTGCTGGATGAGCTTCCGCCAGGGTTACGGGTGATCCGTACGCGATCGCGAGAAGCGCGGCCCTCGCCGCCGGCCCTTACCTTCGCTTTGCACGAGACGAACCATACGGGCGGCTCGGGAGTCGCGAGTGCTCTCCGCTCGAGTCTCGGCCACCTGAAGCGCTTCCCGGATGCTCATCTCGGCTGGTTGCCGTTTGCCGTCGCGGCTGCACGACGCGTGGACTACGACGTGGCGTACTCCTCGAGCGGCCCCTTCACCAGCCACCTCGTCGGCCTACTCTTGAAGCGGCTGACGAAGCGCCCCTGGATCGCCGAGTTGCGTGACGGCTGGTACCATTGGAATCGCGCCATCTTCCCTGATTACCCAGGCTGGCGCGATGTCATCGAACGCCGGCTGGAGGCGGCCGCGCTGAAACACGCCGACCGGGTCATCCTCGTCACTGAGCGTATGGCGAACTTTTTTCGCACCCAGTTCGCCAACGATGTG
The DNA here is from genome assembly GCA_051006215.1 of Chloroflexota bacterium. Lineage (GTDB taxonomy): Bacteria > Chloroflexota > UBA6077 > UBA6077 > CF-72 > CF-72. Next base: position 3,497 of record JBPCIO010000099.1, on the reverse strand, counting down.
CCAGCAGGACACTTCGCAGTGGTGCCAAACGGCTTCGACCGCGTGCAGTTTCCCGAGTCAGCCTTGCCCCTGCTGTCCAGGCACCGGTTTGAGGTCGTGCATACGGGTGCCCTGTACTACGGCCGAAGCCTGAGCGCGTTCCTCGTGGCCGCCACACGCCTGGTCGAGGCCGTGCCGGCATTTGCCCACGCCTTCCGCCTGACCCTGCTCGGAAGCCTCGACCGGGCTGCTCGAGCCGAACTGGCGACCTGCGGGCTGGGGGAGCGCATCGATCACCGCGGCCAGCTCGATCACACCACGACAATTCAAGCCATGCGGGAAGCCGACTTGCTGCTGCTGGTCGCCAACACTACGCCTGGCGCCGAAGCCACGGTGCCCGCCAAATTGTTCGAGTACCTCGCGGTCGGTCGGCCAGTGTTGGCGATTGCGCCGCCCGCTTCTTCGACCGCGGATGTGCTCAACCAGACCGGCGGCGGCTGGCTCGCCCGGCCCGGCGACCCCGACGCGATCGCGGGTGTTCTCCACAACGCATTCATCAGGCATCAGGAAGGCTCGCCCGCGCTGCCCGAGGCAAGCCAGGTGGCGCGTTTCGACCGCCGCGCCCTGACCTGCGAGCTTGCCCGCGTCTTGAATCAGATCAGTGCCGATGTTGCGCATAGGGTTTGACGGGCGCGACCTCCTGCGCAGGCGCACTGGCGTCGTAAATAACACCCTGCACCTGGCCCGCGAGCTGTCGGCAGTTCACCCCTCGGCAATGATCGTCTACGCGGACCAGCCCGCCTCACCCGACGAGCTGCCGCCGCCAGGGGTACGGCTGCGGCGCCTGCACGCCCCACCCATGTTGTGGAAACACCTCGCGCTGCCACTGGCTCTGGCGCGGGATCGTGTGAGCCTCTTTCACTCCCCAACTGGCACGCTGCCACTCGTGACTGCGTGTCCAGAGGTGGTCACCATCCACGACCTCCTGGCAGCGGTGGAGCCGCGCTGGTTTGCGCCGCGAACTGGTTTCCAGCTTCGCACGACGCAGCGGCGCGCAGCTCGCTCGGCGGCGACGGTGATCGCCGTGTCCGAGTGCACCCGCCGCGACCTGGTGGAGCGGTTCGGAGTTCCGGCTGAGCGCATTCGGGTGATCTACAACGGCGTCGATCACACCCGCTTTCGCCCGATGCAGGTGGACGCCGAAGCGGTGGCCCGGCGCTTCGGCGTCCGACATCCATTCATCCTGTGTGTCGGCTCCCTGATGCCGTGGCGAAACGCGGAGCGTTTGCTGAGCGCCGCCTCGCGCCTGCGCTACGGCTTGCTGTTCGTCGGGCGCGACATCTGGGGCACCGATCAAACCGCCCGCGTGGCAGCCGAACGCGGCTGGGATTGGGCGCGCTTCGCTGGCTACGTCTCGGACGAGGACCTGCCCGAACTGTACGCCGCCGCGCGGGTCTTCGCGTATCCCTCGCTGTACGAGGGGTTCGGCATCCCGCCTATTGAAGCCATGGCGTGCGGCACGCCGGTTGTCGCTTCGACGGCCGGCGCGCTGCCAGAGGTGCTGGGGGACGCGGCGCTGCTGGTCGACCCATACGACGAGGACGCGCTCGGCCAGGCTCTGCAGGCTGCCGCAGAAGATACGGGCGAGCTTCGGCGGCGAGGCGTCGAACGCGCCGGACGCTACACCTGGCAGCACGCTGCCGAGGACACGTGGGCGGTGTACGAGGCGAGTGCCGCGTGACGACGGTGCGCTTCTATCTGCTGGACGGCGACACCAACGCCAGTAGCCGCCACCGCGTGTTGCAGTATTTTCCTTATCTGCGCCAGCACGGCGTTCAGCCAGTGGCTTGCCGACCGGTGCCCCAGCCGGTCTACCAGCGCCTCGTCGAACACCGTGATCGCGCTCCGCGGGGTGCCAAACCGGGCTTCTACGGCCTGTTTCTGATGTGCCGCCTGCTCGAGGTGCTCCGTGCCAGGCCGGACGACGTGGTGGTCATCCAGCGTGACCTGTTTCCGTTTGGTCCGCCGGTGCTCGAACGCCTGCTCGCCCGACGTTGCGCGCGGCTCGTGTACGACACGGACGACGCGACGTATCTGCGGCCAGCGTTCACGCCGGACACGCCTTTTCAGCGGCTACGCCGATTCGACAAGGTCGCCGAAGTGGTGTCCAGAGCACGCTGGGTGAGCGTCGCGACTGAACCTATTGCCGCGTGGGCGCGGCACCACAATCGAAATGTGTCCGTCGTGCCGATGGCAGTCGACCTGAATGAATACGATCGAGTCAAGGCTGGCTCTCGCTCGAGCCGAGAGCACACCGTGCTCGGTTGGGCCGGTACCAGGGGCGGCTTGCGCTACCTCGAGGCGCTTGCGCCCGTTCTGCGTGAGCTGGCAGATCGATGCTCGATCCTCGTGCGCGTGATCTCGGGGGGCTTCCGCGACGTCTTCCTGCCTGGCGTACCGGTCGACGCACGCCCATGGCGAGCCGAAACAGCGCTTTCGGAAATGAAAGACTTCGATATTGGTCTGGTACCCCTCGACGACACGCTGTTTGAACAAGCCAAGTTTCCGTTCAAGCTGTTGCAGTACCTGGCGCTGGGCGTCCCCGCGGTCAGCGCCAGGGTCGGCGTTGCACGCGAGGTAATCGAGCATGGCCGCAGTGGCCTGCTGGCTGGCTCGCCCCGGGAGTGGTGTGGCGCGCTGGAGGGTCTGATCGCCGATGTCGACCTGCGCAAACGTCTGGCGGCGGCTGGTCGCGAGACTGTGGCAGCCTGTTACACCATCGACCGCGTGGCCCCGCTCCTGCTCGACGGCCTGTCCCTCGCCACCCGTTGAGCCAGATCACTGGCGATGGCGTCGACCGCTCGCCGTCGAGCCCGGTGAAAGGTGCCTTCGCTGAGGGCGTAGCGCTGCATGATCTGCTTGTTGAGGCGGCCATCGACATAGGCCTCTTTGAGGACCAGGTAGTGCAGCCAGCCGCCGAGTGCGCCCCCGCCCGGAGAGGGCCGAGCGCCGGGTGGGCGGAGGCGTTCGATCGCCTGCTCTAGCTCCTGGCGCAAGCCGGCCGCACGCTCGAGCGGCGTGCCCGGCATCTCGGCGATCTCCGGTAGCTCGAATAGCAGCGTATGCTGGCTCAGGCTAGGCAGGTCGTTCAGATGGCGGAGCGCGCCCTCGACCAGCACCCGCAGCTCCGAGCCGCCAGCCGGGCTGGGCACTTCCGACGGAGGCGCGCCTGAAGCAGCCGAGGCCTCAGTCGAACGGTCGCGCAACATCTCGTCCACCGTCTCGCGCACGTCCACCAGCGCGCTCAGGGCGTCCGGCTGTCGAACGACGCGATTGCCGAGCTCGCGTAACTGACCACGCAGCGTCCCGAGCACGGGCGCGTACAGCACCCGATCCAGGAGGTGCCCATGCGTATCGACGAGCACGTGAGTGGTCATTACGAGCAATAGCAGGGACAACCCGCGCTCGAGCCATGCATAGTTGGGCGCCAGTGTCAGCAGGATCGCCCCGTATACGCC
>JBPCIO010000098.1:0-15725 GCA_051006215.1 Chloroflexota bacterium | reverse complement strand
GCCGTCGAGCAATGAACGACCATGCTGACCGCAGATCCAGGCGCCGAACCACCGTGTGCGCGGGAACCGGGATGTGTAATTCACGCGCGAGTCGATAACAGTACGGCTTGTCCCCGGCGATACGCAGGATGACCGGGTCGTCAACCTGAACGAGGTGATTGGCAATGCGCGTCCGTCGGCTACCGAGGCGCACCTCCCAGAGGTCGTCGGCAAGGACGACAAAGTCGGCGGAAAGGGCGCGAGCAGCCATTTCCCAGGCCGCACGATAGTCGCCGAGTCGATCCTCCATCGACCGCCCGCGTGCCGGACGTAACACACGCGAGCTGACGCGGCCCACCCGCCGTGTCCACCGGAAGAGGTTCACGGGGGAACCACGCAGGGGTCTACTCTACCGCATTCGTGCGTTCGTCGTGCGGGCGAGTGTGAGTCGGAGCAAGGCCACGCGGCCCACTGTGAATGAACCGGAGCGCTGGCGCGCGACTGGCCGGATGGGGCTGGACCGGCGGTCCGAGCGGGCCGAAAGCGAGAGGACCCGTGGCTGTCTGGAGCGGTACGTGGAGGTCATGTGCTGAGCGACGGCCAAACCTATAACGGCCCGTCGATGGGCCCTGGCGTTGAGTGCTGGTTCGCCCCGACGTCAGGAGTTATGCGAATCAATGCCTTCATTTCGATGGCCACGCTCCGCGGACCGCCCGTCCGCAACCGCTCGCCGACGTTCGCTTGCAGTTCTGCTCACCGGGGCGCTTTTGGCAACTGCGCTGTTGCCCGACACGATTCACGGCGCCAGCGCTTCCTATTCGGCAGCCGTCCTGAGGGATGCGCCGGCTGGTTACTGGCGACTCGACGAACCCAGCGGCTCGAGCGTGGCCGACAGCTCGGGCCACGCTCACTCGGGTGCCTATGTCGGCAACGTTATCCATGCTGCCGCCGGTGCGCTCAGTGGCGATCCAGATACCGCCACCCAATTCGACGGCGTTACCAGCGCTGCCGCCATCAACCTCGACCTGTCCACTGTTTCGTCCACCTCTGTCGAGTTCTGGCTCAACTGGAAGACCTACGCCAACGACGATCGCCTGGCTCTCGAATTCGGCAATACCTTCCAGGACGTGCCCGGCTTCCTCGTCGACCCCAACAGCAGCACCGTCCCCGGTAAGTTCGAAGTCGCCCTCGGAGATGGATCCGGTGGTACCGCGAACAACGTCTTCTTCAACCGCCCAAGTGCGGGCGCCTGGCACCACTACGTCCTCGTCCTCAGTCGACTCGCCCCGGCTGCTTCGGCCATCATCCCCTACGTCGACGGCACAGCTGTCAGCTACACCAAGACCGCTTCAACCCAACTGACCGGCAATTTCGCCTCCAGCACCCTGTTCACGATGTCGCGGGACGCCACCAGTCTCTTCGGTGCAGGCACTCTGGACGAGCTTGCCGTGTTCCCTTCAACCCTGACCGCTGCTCAGGTGGCAGCCCACTACGGCGCCGGCAGGAACACTGCAGTCCCGCCGGCACCCACCAGCACGGTTCCGACGCCGACAGCCACCAACACGGTCCCGTCGCCGACAGCCACCAACACCGTCCCGTCGCCGACAGCCACCAATACCGTGGCACCGCCACCGGCGCCCACGCGCACTCCCGCACCAGTCACCCAGCAGACGTTCACCACCTCGCCCCTGGCGCGCGCGAGCACCGAGCTACCGAACTCGTTGCGAGGTGAATACTCCTGGTACAGCGATCCGGTCGATCCGGGCAACTGGCCCTATCAGGACTCCTACACCCGCTATGACTGGAAACAGATCGAGCCCACCCAGAACAACTACGACTTCTCTTCGATCGATGCGGAGCTGGCCGCGGCCAAGGCACGTGGCGGCCGATTCGGATTCCGTATCATGGCCGCGTGCACCGGTTGCTACAGTGGTGGAGCTTCGGTTCCGGACTACATCGTCAATGCAGGCGGGGGCCAGTGGGTAGCCGACAGTGGCAGCTCCTTCTACATTCCAGATTGGAACAGCAACCTCTACCTGAGCCGCGTCGAGGCGCTCATGACCGCCCTCGGAAACCGCTACCGGACCGACAAACGGCTCGGCTGGATCGACATGATGGGGTACGGCAACTGGGGCGAGTGGCACGACTGGCCGTATTCGCCGAACCCGCTTCTTAGCGCAGCCAGCGGACAGCGCATCGTCAACGCGAATACGAGCAATTTCCCCACGCAACCAATCGCTATGCTTACCGCCAATCTGCCGTCACTCCAGTACGCATTGAGCGTGTCACCCCGCATCGGCGTGCGGGTGGACTGCCTGGGCGCCAGCGGGATGTCCGGAGCGGCTGACAACCTGAATGCCGTTCCAGCCTCTCTGACACGCTGGCAGACAGCCCCGTTCATAACCGAATGGTGCGCCTACGGGCCTGGCTCCGGCTTGTTCCCGAGTGGTGACCAGCAGGTATCGCAGTATCACGTCTCGATGTTGTCCAGCGGCAACTATGACCAGCCAGGCGGCGGGATCTCGGGCTATTCCAGCGCGGATCAGGCAGCTTTCGCCGATGCCAATAAACTATCCGGCTATCGCTACGTGCTGGACAGCCTGTCGATGCCGACTCAGCTGAGCGCGGGCACGATCTTCCAGGTGAAGAGCGTCTGGGAAAACGTGAATGTGGCGCCTACCTATCAACGTCTCGACGTCGAGCTCCAACTACGCAACAGCAGTGGGGCGGTGGTCTGGCAGGCGCCTTCCGGGATCGACTTGCGCACGCTGCTGCCAACAAATGGGACACCGCTTTCGCTGACCGACACCTTCAACCTGCCAGCTCTTGCCAGCGGCACCTACACCGCTTCCGTGCAGGTCCTCGATCCGGATGGCATCAATCGCCCACTCAACCTCGCGATCGCCGGCCGTCAGGCCGACGGCAGCTACTCGCTGGGCACCGTCCAGGTGCAGTAGTCTCAGCAGTACCTCACATCACGGGAGTCGACGTCGGGTTCGACTCCGCCCTAGCGCCTGGCGCCCCAGCTCAACAGCTCGGGCGCCAGACGCTTGTAACACGCTACAGTTTGCGCATGCCTCGCTCTGGCGGTCGACCGTACGCCAGGGTGGCGGGCCGATGGCGACGAGGTGGGTGCTGATGTGCGGCCACGCGTGAGTGTTCTGGTACCGACGTACAACTACGGCCGGTATCTGCTTGCCAGCGTTGGCAGCGCGCTAGGTCAGACCCTGCCCGAACTCGAGGTCATTGTGGTGGATGATGGCTCCACAGATGAAACGGAGGCTGTGCTGGCAGTGCTACGTGTGGATCCACGCGTTCGCACATTTCGGCAGGACCGGCGCGGGCCGGGTGCTGCCCGCAATCGGGCGCTGGTGGAGTCCTCAAGCCCATTCATCGCGATGCTTGATGCTGACGATGTATGGTTTGCCGATAAGCTGGCGCGCCAGCTGGCCGTCCTTGAATCGGATCCGTCGATTGGACTGGCTTACACGAACAGTGTTGTCGACGACCTGAATGGCCGGCTCGAGCGTCGCCATTTTGATCAGCATTCAGGACATCGCCCGCATGTCGGCTGGGTCATGCGCCAGCTGGCGATTGCGAACTTCTTGACGACCTCGACGGTGGTTGTTCGCCGAGAAGTACTGGACGCCACCGGCGGCTATGACGAATCGCTGCAGGTCTGCGAAGACTGGGATCTGTGGCTTCGGATCGCGGCACGCGCGCCCATGGCTTACGTCGACACAATCGGCGCTCGAGTGCGGCGGCATGGCGCCAATACCCATCTCCGGTCTGAGCTGATGGTGCGTGACTCGTTCCGCGTGCTAGCGCGAGTTCCGGCTTACGCCGGCGGCTGGGACCGGCTGGGTCGGGCTGCGCGCTCCCGGGCACACGCGCGCGCTCACAGTCGCGCCGCCGCTTCGACGTATGCAGCCGGACACTCCGGTCAAGCCCTGCAGCACATCGCGCGGGCAATCTTGTTCGATCCGCGCCACGCGACCGTCAGTGACCTGCGCCTTGCGCTGCGTTGTACGGCCGCCCTATTCGGTGGTGGCCACGTTTGCCGAAAGCCACAACAGCTTTTATAGTCTGGCCTTGCGCGATTGCTTGAGTCACGACTTGAGCTATGGGCGCGATGCGGAACGCTGAGGCATGCGTTGGGCTGTCCTGGGTACGCTGCTCGCGCTAGCGGGAGCGTGTGGCTGGGTAGCTTGGCGCGCTTACGAGTTCAGTGCTGCGTACCCTGCCGCGAACCGGAGCATCGACCATCTGCGTAGCCTGTCCGCTGTCGAGTCGGCCAGCACCTCAATCGACAGACTGACACTGGCCCGGGCCGACCTACAGGAGCTGAAGGATTCGCTGCAGCAGCTCGACGATGCAACGGCACTCCCGATTGGTGAGCCGATCGCGCGGCAGCTGATATGGATAGGTCCGCGCTACGCGGCGGTGCGTGATCTGGTCCGAATGGGCCAACTCTCCGTGGACGCAGGGACGCTGGTGACTCAGATTGGCGAGGACCTACTGCGGACGCTGGATACGACTGACGTGAATCAACCGCCAGGCGTCACGCCAAGCTGGCTGGATGCGATTTCACCGTATGGGCCTCAGCTCGTAAGCGTGGTCGACGACATCAGGACCATTCAGGCTGTGCGGGCAAGAATCGACGATCGTGTCCTGCCAGCGCGCGTTCGCACCCGACTGGGCGAGATCGACCGCATTCTCGAAAGCTCGCAGGTCCAGGCGTTGATGTCCATGGATCTCGCCGCGACTGAGGCCGCTCTGGGCGAAACGGCGCCGGCCAGGTACCTGGTGGTGTTTCAAAATCCAGCCGAGCTTCGGCCGACGGGTGGATTTCCGGGCACGATGGCGCTTCTGACACTGGACCATGGCAAGCTTGTCGCTTATGAGTTCTTCGACGCGCACGAGCTCACCGACGTGTATCTCGCCCACCGCCAGACGGTCCTACCCCAGCCCTGGCCGATCGAACGCTTCTTTCCGCAGACTGGCTTTCTGCTACATGACAGCTTGTGGTGGCCGGACTTTCCGCGGAGTGCCAAACAACTCATGGCCATGTACGCTGAGACAGGCTGGCCGACCATCGCTGGTGTGGTCGCGGTCCAACCCGAAGTTGCCAGCACTCTCGTCGGTGTGACGGGGCCATTCACGGTCGACTTCCAGGGTCAGCAACGGCGCGTCACAGCTGACAACTTGTACAGTGAGATCGAGCGCCAGCGGGTGCAAACGATTGAGAAGCCCGAGGACCTTTTGGTCCACAAGGAGATGCTCGGGCTCATTGGCAAGAGTCTTATCGAGCGGCTGAAGAACGCGGATCGAAATGCGCTCATGCGAGCAGGCCAGCAGTTGGCAGTCGCCTGTAGGCGGCGGGACGTACAAGTTTATGTGAGCGACCCGGTGGTCGAAACTGAACTCGACCGACAGCAGTGTACAGGCCGTCTGCTGCCGGTGGATGGCCAACCCACCCTGGCCGTTGCGTTCGCAAACCTGGCGCTGTCCAAGACGAGCATGGCCATGCAACCGCGGCTGACGTTGACCACCGGTGCGCCGCAGGACGGCCAGCGTCCGGCAACCTTAAACATCGACGTGCAGGACCTTGCTGCTGCTGAAGAAGACCCGGTCTACGCCGGCTTCCAGCGCTGGTGGGTCGAGATAACACTACCTGAAGGCAGTAGTTTGCTCTCAGAGCGAGGACCGATGGACGACCCTGGTGCGCCGAATGGGGGTAGCTATGTCGCCGAGCTGTTCCCCGGCATGTCAGGACGCATTTCCGTACGCTTTTCAATGCCCGATGAACCCTCCTTACTCATCCGCCGCCAGCCCGGGCTCCGGACAGCCGAGGTGAGCGTGTCCGTCACTAGCTGCGAGCACGTTCTGGACACTCAGCTGGACGAGGACGTGCTCGTCGATGTCAGAGGTGTGTGCGCCTGAGCCGCCCATCTACGGTTTGGTTGGGCTAGGTTAAACATTCGGACGCTCCCCTTCAGAACGCCGACAGAGATCGGGTTATCGGCTAGGCTTGGGTCAGCGACGTGCCAACTGTTTCCGTCATCGTCCCTTCGCACAACTACGGCCGCTTCCTGTCCCAGAGCGTCGGCAGCGCCCTGGCCCAGACCTATGTCGATCTCGAAGTGATCATCGTGGACGATGGCTCGACGGACGACACCCCGGCCGTAACTGAGCGGCTTGCTTCGGACTGCCGTGTGCGCGCCGTGCGTCTTCCACACCGCAGTGGGCCGTCAGCGGCTCGCAACGCAGGCTTGGCATCGGCTCGAGCGCCGTATGTGGCAATGCTGGACGCTGACGATTGGTGGGCTTTGGACAAGTTGGCGCCGCAATTGAAGTTGCTGCAGGAAAACTCGGACCTCGGACTGGTGCACAGCCTGGCAACGCTGGTGTCGGTAGATGGCACCCTGATTTATCCTGCGCCGTGGCAGGCATCACGCTTCTCACGCGCGTTCCTGTCAGCCCCGGTGACGGGAACAGCTCTTCCGGCCTTGCTGCTCAATAACACCGTCGCCACCTCATCCGTGCTTGTGCGACATAGTCTGCTCGACGCTGTTGGCGGGTACGACGAGACGCTGGCCGTATGCGAAGACTGGGATTTGTGGCTCCGCCTGGCTGGACGAACCCGGTTCGGCTGGATCGGTGAGTGGTCAGTCCATGTCCGTCGCCACGGTGCAAATACACACCTCGACGTCGATGGAATGGTTCGGGCGTCTCTCCGCGTGGTAGCCGACTTCCCGCATAAAGTCGTTCCGTGGGACGACGTCGGCCCGAAGTTTCAGGCCCAAGCCACGGCTAACATCTACCGGCGCGCAGCGGCCGCCTGGTATGACACCGGAGCAGTTGACAAGGCGGCTGCCCACCTCACACGCGCGATGCTCCTGGATACCCGACACATCGACACGTGGGATCTCCGCCTGGCCGCCAAGTGCCTGCTTGACACAACCAGCGCCCTTCGATTTAGGCGTCGGCCGCAGCGCAACAGCTGACCCGTTCGGCGATGCCTCACGCATGAGCCACTAGCGCGTGCAGCAAGTTGCGAGTGAGTGCCTGAAGCCGCGAATCCACCGGCGTAAGCGTACCGAGCGGGTCGGTGTGAGGTCCAAATGTCGCGTCCGCGTCGAGCCCCCAACTCCAATCGATCGAGCCCACCGCGATGACCGCACCTCGCGACCCGGCCGGGATGTACACACTCTGGGCATCATCCGGGCGACGCTCGCCTGGCACGCTCACCTCGAGGGTCAAGGCCGGTTTCCCGTCTGGGGCACCGAGTTTCGTGCCGAGCTTCCCGTTGCCCTCGGTGATTTGCCACCCCTCTTGACTCGCACCATCTGGTCCGACGGTATCCAGCCGAGTGGAATCCGTCGCCGAACCGAACGTGATCTGACCAATCGACAGCGTGCCTCGTATGAGCACTGCCTCCACACGCATATCGTCGGGCACGGGCTCGTGAAAGATCTGCTGATAGTCGTCGCCAAGGTTCCGCTCGAACGGCCGCCAGCCAGGATCGGAGAACTGATCGCCCACTGCAAACACCAGGTACTCGTCCCGGCCCGTCGTTCGACGATGCGGTGCCTGGGAGCTGGGCCCGGGCGCATACTCGAAGTAGATGCTGCGGCCAGCTGCGATCGCGTGCACGTACATCTGCCAGTAGGGCTTATCTGCCACCGTCTCCACCTGCACGGCAAGAGCACCAAGAGTCGGCTGCTCAGCCGTCGGCAGAAAGCGCCGCGCGGCGACATTCACCAGCGGGTTGGGGATCGACACTGGCCGGACCCGGCTTACGCCAAAGACACGTAGACCCTCCAGCGGCGAATCGAGCATTCCGGGGGTCCACTGCCCATCGTACTCATAGCCGATCACGTTGGGGACGGAATCGCCGTCCTTGAGACCGGTCGACGCAAACAGCTCGGGTACAGCCGCGGCGCCCTGCACGATCCAATCACTACTCCGACGCACGTTGGTGCCGGTGCCCAGGCCAAAGAACGCCTGAGTTGGGCGATTGAGAGGCGGGTCGCGCCAGTGACCGGTCGAATGGTCCGGGTCGGTGGCCGCAAGCGGATCGGGAGCATCCTTGTACCCCACCTCGACACGATTCGATCCGAGCGGGGAATCTTCGAGTCGAATGGCCCAGGCGCCTGTGTCGCCCGAGAAGAACCCCACGCCGCGCCCCTCGTTTCGGACGGCCTCCAGATGATCGCGCATTTCCCTGGACCAGTACTCATTGTGGCCCACCACCAGTACAGCTCCGGCGCGCGCCGCAAACTGAGCGTCGCGGTGCACGTCGACGTCTGAGACATAACCGACGTCGAAGTGGTTGGCCTCCAGCCAGCGCACCATGTTCAGTTCCCAATCCAGCGCGCCACCCGCCCCACTCCCAAAATAAGGGCGATCGAAGGATACCTTCACCGCGGCTGAGGTGCCGCTGTCGGTTACCTGGCCGGTGCTGTTGAAGGAATACAAGCTCTTGCCGCCCCAAGCGTTATACGCCTGGTCCGTCGTCGACGCGTGCTCGAGCAGAAAGTCGTGCCGACCTACATCATCGCGGACGACGAGCGGGATGTAGCTCTGATCGCCGTCAAGAGCCACCAACTTCAAGACATACAGCCCGGTCGGCCAGCCTCGCACCAGGAGGCTCCCATTGGAGGTCCAGTTCGTGGCAGCGACCATCCCGGTCGCCGCGTCGGTCAGTGCCGCAGGTTGCACAATGCCGGGCAGAGCCGGAAGGCGGTCGATCAGGGCTGCCTGGTTGTTCCCGTCGGCGTACCAACCCAGTCGGTACACCTCCACGTTGAAGAACGGGGCGGGGGTGGTGACATACACATTCAAACGCTGTCCGTCGGCTGTACTGTCGGAGCTCAAGAAACCACTGATGGTGCCCCGGTTTACGCCCAGTCGGAGTTGGCTCGTCGCAGCCACCACCGGCACCGGGGAGGCGGCGGTGGGGGACAGTGAAAGAGTGGCGGGAGTCTGCGAAGTTGGCGGAATTTGCACACCACTCCGAGTCGGCCTGGCGGGGATGCTCGAAGCAGGAGTGGAGATCGGCACCTGAGTTGCCGACATGGTCAACTGAGCGGCCGGCCGGGTATCCGCGGTATCTGAGCGCGCGCTCAACACGAGCACCCCCGCCAGTCCGCCAACCAGGAGCGCGACGAGCAGCGCGCCTACAGCGTTGAAGATGCTGGGGCGAGGGCGGCGCCCTCCGTCCCGCTGCCTGCGAAAACCTGGCACGAACGACCTCAAAGGTGCATCGACGCTGCCATGCGTGCTGAACCGCGTCCGCTCAGCAGCTCGCGGTACACGGCGGCGGTGGCGCCACCCACTCTGTCTGAAGCGTACACCTCACGCGCACGCTGCCTCGCGCGCTCGCCGAGTCTGTCCTGCAAGCCAGGGTCGGACAAGAGGAGGTGAAGGGCACTGGTGAGGCCCGGGACATCGCCGGGCGAAAACAGTAACCCCGTCTGGCCGTGTTGAATCATCTCACCGATTCCGCCGACGCGGCTAGCAACGACGGGCACTCCAGCCGCCATCGCCTCGGCAATTACCATGGGCGTGTTCTCCTGGGCCGAAGGCAGCACAAGTGCCGTCGCTCCAGCCAGCAGGTTTGCCACCTGATCGCGCCGCAGAGTCCCCACAAGCTCCACGCCACCGATGTGCTGCTCGGCAATGACTGCCTGCAGGTCACGAGCGTATGCGTGGTCTTCTACTGGGCCGCAAAAGGTGGTGCGAAGGTTCGGAAACGAAGCTCGCAAGGCATGGTGCGCCATCAGCAGGTCCGCAGGACGCTTTATGGGCGCCAACACGCCCGTGAACACAAGGTGGGGACTACCCGTTGGTCGGACCCGCGGCATCCGAAAGAAGGCCGAGCCCACAGCATTGGGAATCCTGAAGCACAGCCGGTTGGGGCCCACGACCCGAGCGGCGTAGTCAGAGATGCAAATAAATGCGTCACACCGCTGGAACACGAGTGTCTCCAGTGGGATGAGCGAATTCGCCGCCCAGAATTCCCAGCCGGTGCGCAGGCGTGCCTCGTGCCGCAAGATTCCATGTACCGTGTGCACCCGTTTGCAGTTGCCCAGCAGTACCGCGACCCAATCGACTACGCTGGCCTGACCGTGGACGAGCTGTGGCTGCAGGCGTGCCAGTTGCTGGTGCGTGCGGAACATGCGCATGGTGAGCCGTGGCCGTAGCCAAGGTGCATTCGGAATGCTCAAGAAGTGGAACCAGAACCCGTCGCGCTGCTCATGCACGTCGCGGCCGATGCGCGTGTCAGTGGCCACGATATGGAAATCGAACTCCTCTTGATAACCGCGCAGACCCTCGAGCAAGGCGGCGGTCGCTGTAGCTACACCTCCGGTAAAGGTGGAGTGATCGGAAGGGTAGTTCGCCAGGATGGCGATGGTTGGACGCATGCGGGCGCGACAGCGTAGCCCATTTAAGGGGGGAAGGTCACTGATTGCTCGATAACGAGTCACGGCTTGTACGTTCGTCCGCGGGCGCACCATTCACGCCGAGCGAGCCGCGCCACTCAGCGCCAAGGGCTGGTCGGAACCCTCCAGCCACTGGACCAAGCCACTGCTAGTTGTAATCCAGAGATCGGATCTGCGCTCCGACAGGTACCTGAACAACATGGGAAACAGCTCCTCGACTTCCCCCCGATCCATCTCCGGATGGAACCAGAGGGTGCAGGGGAGGCCGGTTTCCATAGCCACGTCCACGTAGCGCCTGACGGAGTCAAAGTGCTCTTGGGCGCTCCAGCATGTGTATGCGCGGTCCAGACACAGACCCGCTGGAAGAGCCCACAAACCCAGCTCGTCACGGCGAGGCACATCCAGTTCTGACGTACCGGCGACGGTCCGATAACTGGTAAAGCCGGCTTCGCGCAAGCTGGCCCGATGGCCAGGGATGTTTCCGGGAAATACGAACGACCGAAGCTCGACGCCCCACTGGTTCGCCAGCGCGACACACTGCTGCAGCTCACCCCTGACCACGTCCACAGGGCACAGATGCTCGTCAAATGGGATATGGGAGAAGCTATGGCATCCAAGTTCGTGGCGCGTAGGTCTGTCGATGATGGCCCGAACAAGGTCGGGCGCGTACCAGGCTGCCCAGGTCGGATCCGTCGTGTCGGTAAGGGCGGGGTCGAAGTCAAACCAGTCACCCTGGCCATACGCCCACCGCTCATTCGTGAAAAAGGGAAGGCGGGGGAGCTCGGGGTGGGCTACGCCGCCGACGCGCAGGCAATGATCGAGCATCAGGTGGCCGACGACTGCCCAGGTGATCGGCACACCGAACTGGTCGCACAAATTCAGGAGGCTGCCTACGTTTTTTCGCCCTTGAGCTGCCTTTTTCAGGGCCAGCGAGAGGGGGCTCCGCTCGCGAGCGTAGCGCCACGCCCACGCCAGCTCGAAATCGGCGACGATCACTACGGCTGCTCGCCGGCCGTCGGGGTACGGCAACGTATGCGCTGCCTGGCGGTTGACACGTGGTCGCAGGCCGCTCGCTAGCTCGGCCCGGCGTACCAGGGCGCGACCGCGATCCCCCAGCACCGCCCGGACTGCGGTGCGCACCTGCGCGCGCGCACGCGGATTCATGTGAGCCTATCCCCGCCGGCGATGGCTGCAAGCTGTCCCCGAACCAGACTCACGCTGCAGGATATTAACCACTCAGCCTGGCGGCATCGAAAGCTGAGAGGTTGAGCCGTGGGTTAGTTTCGGTTGAGCCGCTCACCTACTGGCACGACGCGGTCCAGGGTGTCGTCTGCCTCTCAGACAGACTCGCGCCGACCTCGATCCAGCCGCGTGGCAGCAGCAGTTCGTCCGTCGAGTGCAACCGCAGGCGGGGTGGCGGGCTGGGTGCTCTCGGAGTTGTCAGCCTGGGTATAGCCGTAGTAGCCGTAGAACGTCGAGCTCTCGGCCGGCAGCCAATTCAGTACCGCGCCGAGCAGATTCGCCTGCACGTTGTGCAACATGCTCGTCGCCTCTGTCACGTCGACCTGACGCGTGCGCTTGGCATCTACCACAAGCACCACACCGTCCATTTGGCCGGCGAGATGCGCCGCGTCACTGACGGCCAGGAGCGGTGGCGCGTCGAAGATCACGAAATCTGCGAGCGCCGCCAGCTCGGCCACGCGAGCGCTCATCTGGCGTGAGGCCAGCAGTGAGCCGGGGTTCTGGGGCACGGGCCCGCTGGTGAGCACACGTAGACCTCCGACCTGCGTGTTCGTCAGCATCCTGGCTGCCGAGAGATCCTCGTTCAACAGCAGCGTCGTTAGACCCTCCTCATTGTGGAGATCGAAGAGCTGGTGGAGTGCGGGGCGACGTAGATCTGCGTCGATCAGGATTACGGAGTCTCCCGATTGCGCAGCGGCGATCGCGAGATTGGCAGCCGTGGTGGTCTTGCCGTCGCCGCTCTTGCTACTGGTCACCAGCAACGTGCGTAACAACGCGTCCCTGGCGAGAAAGCGCAGGTTGGTGACCAACAAGCGAAACCCCTCTGCCGCCGCATTCACCTGGGTCGTCTTTTGTCCGGGCAGCGACAGTGACGGCAGCTCTCGCTGCTGTTTCGACCCGCGCCCGGGCAGGGTAGCTATGCCTGCGAGCACCTGTAGATTGGTCCGCTGCGCGAGCCGCTCGGGGGATACGAGCCGGTCATCGAGCCGCTCCGAAAGCGAGGCGATACCCAGGGCGGTCAACAGCCCAACAAACGCCGCCAGCGCTACGTTCACCAGGACTCTCGGCTCAACCGGGTCGGGAGCCGCAGCAGCGGGTTCAACCACGCTGAACACGTCCTGCGCGCGGGCCTGAGCCAGGCGGAAGTCGGACAGCGCCCGAGCTGCATTCTGATACGTGAGCTGCAACTGCGTCACATCGACCTGGGCCTGGGCGAGCTCTGAATCGCGTTGCGGACTGGCGGGCTGGGATCGCAGCTGGTCGATGGCGGACAGCCGCTGAGCCAGATCGCTCTTGGTTTGATCGAGCTCGGTACGAAGGTTTTGCTCGGTATCCGAAAAGCGGCGCGCTTGCAGCTCCCGGACCTGCCGCATAAACGCGTTCGAGACCAGTGCCGCGGTATTGGCCGCCTCTTGCGGATTTGATCCACGCGCCGCAATTTGGAGGAGCTGGGTGTTGGTGAGCTGAGTCACACTGACCAAACGAGACAACTGGTCGTAGGTCAGAGCCAGCGACCCATCGCTGATCGCCGCCTCGAGCACCGGGCGCGTCTTCACCACTTCCGCATACGTGCGTGCGAGGCTGGTCAACCCCTGAATCTGGCTCGCATCTGCCGCGCGCGCTGTAGCGTCGCCTGGCAACAGCTCAAGCTTGGCGCGCGCCTCGTAGACCTTGGGCAGGCGCGCCGAGACAGCGTAGCTGGTAGCCGCGGCGAGGAAGCCCGCCAGCAAGAACAACCACAGCCAGCGACGCAGGAACAGTGCGATACCTTCAAGAGTCAAGGCACGGATCTCCTCAGAATCGTCCACGCGAACACAACTGAGGCCCGGACCTCAGTTTGCGCTCGCGATCGGGCAGGCGCCAGCCGACAATTCCCCGTCGAACAGCGCCAGTCACCCCTCATTGTAGCTTTGGGCGGCGCACCGCAGACTGGGCGCCGATGGCGCACGCAGAGTGTCTGCCCATATGTTCGCGTTCGAACCACCACCGCGCTAACAGCGCCAGGCTTATCCACGCGCCGCCAAGCAAATAGCCGCCCAGGACATCCGTCGGCAGGTGGGCGTGCACCGCGACGCGGGCCCAGCCCAGCACCAACACGAACCCGCCGCACGCGGCCGCCAGGGCGAACCGAAGGCGTAGCGAGCTTCGCCCAAGCAACACGACCACCAGTCCCGTGACCACGAGCACCCGAACCACATGACCGCTCGGGAACAGAAAGCTCGCCGTTAGCGTATCCCACCAGCTCAGTGGTTCATCGGCGTCCTCGAATCTCAACACGCGACGCGCTACCAGCAGCTTGGCAAGCACCGATGCAATCTCCGCCGTCACATCGGCGAGGAGCAACCAGAGACCCGTTCTAAACGTTGTACGCCAGGCCAGAAGTATCGCCATGGTCAGGACCACACCTGTCCACACGGGCGCGCTCGCAAGCCGATTCATGGCGCGCAGGGCCAGGGGCACAGGCGCGGCCGGCAAGCGCGCCATCAGCCAATCGTCAACGGGCATCGGACCTGATCTGACGTACATCCCCAACCCGCCGAACAAAGCCAGCAGAAGCACCGCCGGCGCTACACGCTTGAGGAGCTCAAAATGAGTTGCCGCTGTATCCGAACCGCCGACCTCAAGCAGGCAGGAGACGGCCTGCCTCGGACGCATCAGACGGTTGAGACCGGTCGGCGGTTCGAGCCGTTGGACCGATCCTGTGCATGTGCGTGGCTCGACAACGTCAGCGGGTCTGCTTCACGGGCGTGTGTCTGGCGCGGCTTTTGCCAGCCCGAACCTAGCCCCACAAGCTCGTCACCCTGCAGCTGGGCCACCATATCGAGGTCGTCGACGTGTTCGAGGATAAAGTCGAGATCATGCTGCTGACCGGTCTGGACCAGGTACTGGGAACTGTGTCCCCGGAGACAGCTCTCGACTGGTGCTCGCCGCCAACGCTCCAGGATCTCGGCGGTGCCAGCATCGGTCTCGTAGCCCGCATCTACCAGGTCTCGCGCCATCCAGGCACAACACAACTGGTCCTCCTCGCGGAACTCGCCACGGCTGCCGGCGCCGATCATGGCAACCCGTGGGTATCGGCCGAGGAGATGAGCGACCTGTGCGCGATAGTTGCGCAGGCAGGCGGCGAAGACAGCCTGTGATGCCTGAGCAGCGCCGAGTAGCGGAGTGCCCGAAGTGGACAGCAGCAGCATCGGGCGATGAGCATCCGTGCGCAGCGCGAGTTGCGCCGGGCTGTTGGTCAGGTGAAAGCCGTACGGCATGTTGCCGCCAAGCTCACCCACCAACAACGGATCTCGCAAGCCCGCGGCCAGGGACACAGCCCGCTCGAGTGACTCAGCCGGGAAACAGCGTCGCCCCTGAGCCAGTGAGGTGAGGGCAGTTGTCGTGGCCCGAATCACATCCACAGCCACGACCGCCCAGTCCTCCCAGGGTCCCCGGAAGCCAGTTTCGAAGCAATCGATTCGGACGATGCCACGGCTCATACGGATTGTCCACCGGCGGCGACAGGACTGGGTGGCCGCAGCCGGTCCACCAGGAATGCGTCGGAATGAATACCGCGCCGGTAGATTTCAACCCGCAGAATCTCTTCCAGTCGGACGTTGCAAAGCTGGACCTGGGGACCAAAGTGATTGAGCAGGGCAAACTGGCTGGGTTTGTTGGGAGCCTCGAAGACTGCCAGCCCGAGACCAAACGCCGAGGCGAACTTGTCGGCCAATAGTGGCTGAAATTGGCCCGCGGTGTCGAAGACGCCAACGCCGCATGCGCTCTCCCGAGCCTCGATGACCAGTTGAACGGCGCCTGCGTCCAACCAGGTCCGGCCCTGGTTCAGCAAGTCGTCGACCACCCCGCCGGTAAAGGTTCCGGAGTGCTTCTGGCCGAGCTCAAACTGCGCCTGCATCCCGCGCTCGTGAATCATCCGCAGCACGGTCTGCGGATCGAGCGGCATCTCAGTAAAGCCGGCACCACATTCCACGCGTGTGACACCCATGTCAGCACACAGACCGAGGTACGCCGCCAGCTCACCCTCTGCGCCCCCCACCCCCACCCCCCCACCCC
>JBPCIO010000097.1:0-23652 GCA_051006215.1 Chloroflexota bacterium | reverse complement strand
TCTTTACGGGGTGGTCCGCCGCGATCTCCTTCAGCCACTCGAAATACGTCTGGGCCATGTCGCGCAGAGTTGGGCCGGTTCGGAACCACCACTTTAGCCCTCGATCCGAGAGGTCCGCGGCGCCCGCGGCACCATTGACGAATGGGATGCCCAGCCGGTCTGCTTGTTGCGATGCGGTGAGCGTCACGGACGACTGGTAGGCGCCCTGGATGGCGAGGACCTTCTCGGTGTTCACCAGACGATCGACGTCTGCCGCGCCGTTCTGTGGATCGCCCTGCGAGTCGACTGACACCAGCTCGATGGTGCCTACCGTGAGCTTTGGCAGGTCGATTTCGGGATGTTTGCCGTTGAGCACCTCAACCGCGAGTTGCGTGCCGTTCAGTGCGTTCGCCCCAGCGTTGGCGACGCTTCCCGCGAGTGGAAGATGACGCCGATTCGGAGTGTTTTCGGGCCCGACGAGGCGGACGGTCCGCCAGCTGGCGTACATCCGGCGATCAGGAGCACTCCAGCCGCCAGGGTTCTCGCGATACTTTGCATGTGCCTGATTCCTTCCTTTGCTCCGGCGGGCGAGCGTGTCCAGGTGGGCGACGTCATGTCACGACCCGCCTTCGCGCCGCAGTTGCTCGCACGCGAGCCGGATCCTCCGGGCTGCCTCGCGGATGACGTGATCCTCGCCCCCGAATAGTAGCCGCACGTGGTTGTTGGATCCGAATGGTCCGCCCGAGTCCATGGGAACGCCGTGCTCGCGCAGGAGCAGACCCGCAAATTGGTGCCCGTCGACCCCCAGCGCCGACACGTTCAGAAAGAGGAATGGGGCGCCACCGGGCGTAACGAACGAGAGTCCCGCCGCGCCTTGGAGCGCGGTCGCCATCACATCACGGCAGTGCTGCATGCGGCGGGAAATGTCGGCTACCCAGTCCTGCGGGCCTGTGAGGGCGGCGGTCGCTGCGTGCTGCGCGACGTGATTGCATTCGAGCAGGTTCCACTCGAGCACTTTGCGCATGGCGGGTAGCAACGATTCGGGAGCAACCAGAAAGCCCAGGCGCCATTGCTTCATGGCGTAGCTCTTAGTAAAGCTGCATACCGTGATGGTTCGCTCGCGCATCCCGGGCAACGCGGCGATGCTCAGGTGCTTGCGCCCATCGTAGAGCATGTGGTCGTATGCCTCATCTGAGACGACAATCAAATCGTTTCGACGCGCAATCTCGGCGACTGCCTCCAGGTCGTCGCCGGTGGCGACGTAGCCGGTTGGATTGGTGGGCGTGTTTACGACGAGCAGCTTGGTCCGGGGGGTCACCGCCGCGGCCAGTGCTCCAGCATCCCACGACCACCCCGTGGGCTGTGCCGTTCGCGCGTACACCGGGATACCCCCGGCGAGTTGGATCGAGCCGTAGAAGTAAAATGCCGGGCTGTACACCAGGACCTCATCGCCGGGGTCCAGGAGCGAAGTAAAGGCGACGTACAGCCCATGCATGGCAGCGTTGGTGACCAGGATCCCGCGCTCAGGGTCCGCCAAAACTCCGTTTTCGTGCTCCAGCCGATCGGCAATGGCACGCCGCAGCGCCGGTAGCCCTTGCGAATGCGCCGGGTCGGGGTCACGTACACTGCGAGCGGCCGCGTCGAGAACGTGATCGGGCGGTAGCCAGTACGGCGCCCCATACAGGTCGAGCACGTCCCGGCCGGCGGCACGCAGCGATGCCGCGGCGTCGCTGGTCTCCCTCGCGGCCGTGCGGTCGACGAGCTGGGCGCGCTGGGAGAGCACGCCCGCTCTCCTGGCGCCCGTCATCCACCCGTCTCGGCGGTTGCGGCGCGCTCGCGCCGCAGGCGAGCAGTCGCGTCCGCATCGAGGGCTTTGCCAGCGGGATCGACCACCACGCCGTACTCGCGAGCCGCGTAAGCGACCGTCAGCTTGTCGTCAAGAACGTCCTCGAGAACCCGCCCGGGGTCGCACGCAATGGGCGGCCCGTACCCGCCACCCCCGGCCTGGGTGTGGCGGATCACATCGCCACGGCGGAGCTACACGCCTTCCATCGGTAGCACGGGGAGGACCCGTTCAACCGGTGTGCCAGGGTTGAGGACGGTAAGCGAGGGTGTCCCCGGGTGGCCCCCTTGCAGACCATAGGGTAGGTGCGACCGCCGGTCCGTGCGGATGGTCATCGTCGCCTCGCCGGCAAGGAGCCGGTACTCGCGGGTCAGCGCCAGACCACCGCGGAACTCACCGGCGCCGCCGGAGTCGGTCTCGAACGCATACTGCAGAACCTCGAGCGGCAGCTCGGCTTCGATCATCTCGACCGGCTGATTGGACTGGTTCGCGCCGGGGTTGGGCATCCCCTCACTGCCGTCGCGGCCCGGGCGGCCACCCCAGGTGCCGAGGATGGACTCCACATACACAAACGGTCGGCCCTGGTCGTAGCCACCGATCGTGGGCCACGAGACGCCGCCCTCACCCGCCGCGGGCACCCGGTCGGGGATCGCGGCGGCCAGCGCACCCAGGAGTGTGTCGATGACGCGGAAACCGGTGATGCCGCGGCACGCCACCGGGGCGGGCTCGACGGAGTTCACCACCGTCCCAAGCGGAGCGATCACATGGATAGGCCGCATGTACCCTTCGTTGTTGGGCAGCCCGCGACCGGCCAGCGAGCGCATGACCAGGTAGGTCCCCGAGCGAGTAAACGGAATAGGCGTATTGATGCTCGCCTTGACCTGTGCGGAGGTTCCGGTCCAGTCCACCTCGATCTCCTCGCCGGCAACTGTCACGCGCACGTGGAAGGGAATGGGCTGCGGGTCTTGCCCGAGCCCGTCGATATAATCCGTGAATTCGTAGGTGCCATCGGGGATGCGCTTGATCTCCGAGCGCATCAGCTGCTCGGAGAAGGTCAACATCTCCTCGCCATAAAGGCGGAGGGTGTCGGCCCCGTAGCGCGCAATCAGTTGCTCGTAGGCACGCTCGGCGATGGTGCAGCCGGCCACCTGGGCGCGGATGTCGCCGAGAACCTTAACCGGAAGCCGCACATTCTGGCGGATGATGTCGAGCAATGTCTGGTTGGGAGTGCCGCGGTCATAGAGCTTCAGCAGCGGGATGCGGAGACCCTCCTGGTAGATCTCGGTAGCGTGCACGGGATTGCTGCCGGGTGAAATGCCGCCCACGTCTGTATGGTGGGCCAGGGTGGCGGCGTACGCTTCCACCCGACCCTCGTGGAAAAGCGGCTTGATGACGTAGATATCCGGAAGGTGCATTCCGCCTGAGCTGTACGGGTCATTCAGTGCAAAGATGTCGCCGGGCTGCATTCGATCGCCATACTGCTGCACCAGATGGCGCATGGCTTCGGGGAACGAGCCGAGGTGCAAGGGTGTGGTCAACCCCTGCGCGAGCATCCGTCCTTCATGATCGCAGAGCGCCGTCGAGTAATCGAGGGAGTCGCGGATAATGGCTGAGTACGCGCTCCGCATGAGCGCGATCGCCATCTGGTCGGCGATGGAATCGAACGCGTTCTTGATCACCTCGAAGGTGATGGGATCCGTCGGGTGCTGCATACTGCTGCTTAACCTACGCCACCTGAATGACGATGTTCGCGTGGGCATCAAGCGAGGCGGCACAGCCCGGCGGCACCACACATGTTGCGTCGTACTCCTCGATGATCAACGGCCCCGAACGGGCGGCCCCCACCAGGTCGGACCGACCAATAACGGGGGTCTCCACGGCACCCACCGCCCGACCGAAGTACGCAGTGCGAGCGGACGATGCGCGGTGTTCCCTCGCGGCGCTGATGCTGAGAGCCGATTCAGGATGGTAGGTACGGCTCCCGCGTGGGGGCGCGCTGCCGACGACACGAATGTTGACCAGGTCCACTGGCTCGTCCTCAGCACGATGGCCGTAGGTCCGCATATGCTCCTCGCCGAACGCCCCGGCCATTTCACGTACCTGCTGCGACGTGATCGGCCCCCCGGGCACGTCGACCGTGAGCTCGTACGCCTGGCCGGTGTAGCGCAGGTCCGCGAAGCGGCGCACGATGACGTCTCGCGCGTAGCCTTCCCTGCGCAGCGCCAGCCGCGCCTGGTCCTCGAGTGCGCCGAATGCAGCCATCAGCTCCGTCACATCCAGGCTAGCCGTGGGGCGAAACAGGGTGCGCACGAAGTGGTGCTCGATGTCGGATAGGAGCAAACCAAAGGCACTGAAAAGCCCCGGCGCCGGCGGCACGATGACCGTCGCCATCTGGAGCGCGCGGGCCATCTCGGCGCCGAACACCGGCCCATTGCCTCCGAACGCAAGCAGCGCGAAATCGCGCGGGTCTCGACCGCGGTAGGTTGAGACGGCCTTGACGGCCCGCACCATGTTGTTGGTCGCTAGCGTGAACACGCCGAAGGCAGCCTCGGCCAGCAGCATGTCGAGCGGCTTGGCTATCCGCTGCTCGAGGACGCAGGCGGCCTTTTGAGCATTCAGGCGCACACGGCCGCCGGCGAGGTACTCCGGATTGAGATAGCCCAACACGACATTCGCGTCGGTTACGGTCGGATCCTCGCCGCCGGTGTCGTAGCAAACCGGACCAGGCAGTGCCCCCGCACTGTGGGGGCCAATCTGCAGCAGGTTACCTTGGTCGATCCAGATGACGCTGCCGCCGCCCGCGCCGATCTCGGAAATGTCGATGAGTGGCAGCTTGAGCGCGTAACCACCACCTTTAACAAGTTGGCTGCTCAGATTAACGCCGCCACCCACCTCGTACTCGGATGTCTGCGAGAGCCTACCGTCCTCGACCATCGATGCTTTTGCCGTAGTGCCGCCCATGTCGAAGGTGATGACGTTGGGGTACCCCGCTGTGCGGGAGAGTTGGGCCGCGGCGGTCACGCCTGCCGCGGGGCCCGACTCGATGATGTGAGCCGGGCGCTCACTGGCGAGGTCGGCTGTCATGATGGCCCCGTTCGACTGCATCACCAGCAGAGGCGCGTCCACGCCCGCTGCCGCGAGATCATGCGAGAGCGCCCGGAGGTATCGTTCGACCACGGGGCCTACATACGAGTTGATAACGGTCGTGCTCGTGCGCTCATACTCGCGTATTTCCGGCAGGAGGTTGAAGGACGAGGTGACGTAGATCTCTGGGAGAGCCGAGCGGACGGCCGCTTCGACCGCGCGCTCATGGGCTGGGTTCACAAACGAGTGCAGCAGGCAAATCGCGACTGCCTCGGCGCCTGAGGCACGTACCCCTTCCACAGCTGCCCTGACGCTCGCCGGATCGAGCTCCTGACGGACTTCGCCGTGGGAGCCGAGGCGCTCCACCACCTCGAACCGACGCCTGCGAGGAACCAGAGGGGCAGGCTTCTGATAGAACAGGTCATACAGCTCCGGAATACGAATCCGACGGAATTCCAGTACGTCGCGGAATCCGGCAGTCGTGATGAGCGCGGTAGTGGCGCCTCTGCCTTCGAGGATCGCATTGGTTGCGACGGTCGTCCCGTGGACCACTTCCGTCAGCGCCGCGGCGGGCAACCCCTTCTCGCGAAGCATCTCGCCGAGGCCGTCCACGATGCCGCGGCCGTAGTTGTCGGGCGTGGAGGCCACCTTGGTGATAACAATCGACGCGTCGCTACCGAGTAGCACGATATCGGTGAACGTACCGCCGATATCCACGCCGACTCTGTACTGCCCGTGTGCGCCCACGTCCAACCCTTTCAAAACGACTGCTATGTCCGGGGGAGTAAACGGCAGCGACGCCACCCCAGGCCCGGCGTCATTACGGTAAGCCGCGTCACCCGCGAGCTCGATGTGTCACCGTCACACATGAAGTCGCGCGATGCCACAGTCTGGCTTCCCATATATCGGTCGAATGTATACAATCTCTAGGCCGCTCGGCAAGGAGGGGACAGACGTGCGTCCATCAGAAATCGGGAGCTCCATACGATTGGATGATCTGGAACGCCAGACGCCCGGCCTGTTGAGCCGCTCCCTGTCGCGCCGACGACTGCTCACGCTCATCGGGATTTCGACGGCTTCGACGGCCCTCATCTCGGCGTGCCAAGCAACGGTCCCACCAGGTACCTCGGCCGCTCCATCTGCCGGCCCAACAACCGCTTCGGCAGGAGTCTCCGCCGTTCCATCAGTCGGCCCGACAACGGTTCCACCGACAACCTCGGCCGCTCCATCAATCGTTCCAGCAACGGCTCCGACCTCAGGCGGCAATGCCGCTCCCGCGACCAACGTGATCTACGGCGATCTGGTCGGCAGTCTTCCCAAGGGAGGCCGCGCTGACGTGAGCTTCCCAGGTTCGGTACCGAGCACGCTCGATGTGAACGCCGTCGCCACTGCCGCCACGCAAAAGGCCGTCGATCCAGCCCACGATTTCCTCGTACGCTACGACCCGAAGGGTGTCGTGCGCGAGTCGCTGGCCGAGTCATTTCAGCTGGTCGACGACATGACTCACAAGTATGTCCTTCGGCAAGGCCTGACGTTCCACAACGGTAAGCCGGTCACGGCCAGGGACGCCAAGGCCGCCTTCGACTGGGTGATGGACACGAAGAACGGATCGGCGCTTCGCGGTCGATACCTCGAGGTACAGGCCGAAGTGACGGATGACCGCACGGTCGTGTTCCACCTGAATGCGCCCGACGCGGCGTTCCGTGGCAATCTCACCCGCCTGGCGATCACCGCTGCTGACGTCGCGCAGGCCAGCAACCCGGTTGGCTGCGGACCGTTCATCTTCCAGAAGTGGGAGAAAGACTCATACGTCGAGTACACACGGAACGACAAGTACTGGTACTCGGGCCTGCCTCGCCTGGACACGCTGCGCATTTCGCACTTCCCCGACAGTGTCTCAGGCAGCCAGGCATTCCTGGCCGGCCAGAAGGACTACATCCAGGACCTTCCCATCGGTCAGCTGAACGACTACAAGTCGCGCGCGGCCTCGGGCGCTCTCGCTCCTCTGCTGTTCAAGCCGTCAGGCATCTACTACCTTCAGATGAACCACTCCCGCAAGCCCTTCGATAACCAGAAGGTCCGCCAAGCCATGGCCCTGAGCATCGATCGTGAAAAGATCGTCCAGGCCGCGCTCGCAGGGACGGGCGTACCGATGTGGGAGATCGGCGTCCTGAACGACAGTCCTTACTACTTCAAGGACCTCGAGTACCCGCGGGATCTCGCCCAGGCGAAACAGTTGCTGGCTGATGCCGGGCTCAAGGACGGATTCAGCTTCAAGCTCATGACCCACAACACCGGCGCGTTCGCCGACGTGGCCCAAGTAGCCCAGTCGAACTGGGCCGAGATCGGGATCAAGGCCGAGGTGACTCCCGTCGACCTCGCCACGATCGTCGGCGAGGCGGTCAACAAGAGCAACTTCGACATGCTCGGCTCGGCGGACGGTCTCGACCCAGATCCAGGCGTGCAGGTCGACGCAAACCTCGCCACCACGGGATCCAGCAACTGGCGCAAATACAGCAATCCGACTTTCGACAACCTGCTGGCGCGGGGGCGGCGGGAGTACGACGTAGCCGCTCGGCAGAAGATCTACCACGAGGCTTTCGAGCTAGCTTTCAAGACGGACATCGCTATCATTCCGGTCGCCACACGAGTCACCGTCGACGCGTACCGTTTGTACCTGAACGGGGACGTATGGACGGACAGCGCCAATGGGCGCTATCACTACCCCATTCTGGCTCGTTCGGCGTCGTGACGACGAACACAGCGCCGCAATCCGAAACAACTGTCGCTCCTGCTGAGTTCTAGCCGATGGGCCAATTCCTCGCGGGACGCCTCATCGGCTCGCTTGGCGTCGTGGTGGCGAGCAGCCTCGTGATTTTTATGGTCGTCCGGTTGATTCCTGGCGATCCGATCTCCGTCCTGCTCGAACAAGAGACCGACCCAACGGTGAAAGAAGCCTTCCGTCGCCTGTATGGCCTGGACCAGCCCGTTTACGTCCAGTACTTCGTCTGGGCACGCGCGCTTATGAGCGGCGACTTCGGCCTGTCACTGATCACCCACACGCCGGTGATTGAACAGGTGATCGTACGTGCGCCGCGGACGCTCTACCTCATGGTTGGCAGCCTCGCTCTGAGCCTTGCGGTTTCGATTCCGGCCGCACTGATCGCAGCCCGCAAGAACAAGTCGTGGCCCGACTCGCTGGTATTGTCGGCGACGACGCTCGTCATGTCGATCCCGTCGTTCTGGATCGGGATCATCTTCACATTGGTCTTCGCGATCACGCTACAGTGGTTGCCTGGGGCTGGCTTCGTTGACCCTAGCGAAGACCTAGGGAGCTCGTTGCGGTCGATGATCCTGCCGTGGGTGACGCTCGGCCTGAGTATGGCCGCGTTCACTGTCCGCGTGTTGCGGGCTTCTCTGCTCGACGTACTGACGCAGGACTATGTGCGCACTGCGCGGGGGAAGGGAGTACGTGAGCGTCGCGTCGTCTTGGGCCACGCCCTCAAGAACGCCGCGATCCCAGCGGTCACGCTCATCGGCGTCCAAATTGGCACCCTCATGGGCGGCACGATCGTGATTGAGAAGGTATTTGGCTACCCGGGGATGGGGCAGCTTATCGTGAACTCCATCACCCAAAGGGACTACCCCGTCATCCAGTTGTCGATGCTGTTCTTCGCTTCCAGCTTCGTTCTCGTGACGCTCATAACCGACCTGACGTATGGGTTCCTCGATCCGAGGATCCGAGGCCAGTGATGCCGACCGGGATCGCGGCTGGGCCAATGACCGAGCGCGCCGTGTCCGCGGCGCCGGTCCGCGGGTCCAGACCCAGCATCATGTCTATCCTTCACTTGATGCGCGACCGTCGGGTCGCCTTTGCCTCGGGGATGCTCCTCGTAGCGGCGATCGTAGCTGCCGTCGGACCGCTGGTCGTGCCATACCCGTATGACCTGATGGGCGCCGGCCCGCCGGTCGAAGCAATGAGCCGGGCTCACCCGATGGGAACCGACCAATTCGGACGCGATCAATTGAGCCGGGTGGTGTGGGGTACCCGGATATCGCTCGGGGTACCCCTCGTGGTTCTGGCCGGTGCCATCGGCCTGGGCCTCCCCCTTGGTTTATTGATCGGCTACGCGCGCGGCCTGATCGACAGCGTCCTCAGCCGTGTGCTCGATGTCATGTTCGCGTTTCCAGTCCTCCTGCTGGTGCTCGTCCTGGCGACCCTGCTAGGCCCCGGCCTTGCCACGGCGACGTTCGCACTTGTGATGGTCTACGTTCCGGTCGTCGCGCGGCTGATCCGTGGCGCCGTCATTGTGGAGAGCGAACGGGAGTACATCGTGGCGGCGCGTGTCGTCGGTGCGACGCCATCCCGCATCGTGGTTCGCCACATCCTGCCCAGCATCACGTCCCCGGTCCTCGTCTTTGCGACGTCGATTATGGCCTTTTCGATTCTGGCCGAGGCCGCCATCTCATTCCTCGGCGTCGGAGCGCAGCCGCCGGCCTCGAGCTGGGGGAAAATGCTGACGGACAGCAGCGCCTACTACTCCACCGCCCCGTACCTCGCGGTGTTCCCGGGACTGGCGATCATCTACCTCGTCCTGGCGCTGAACCTCCTTGGAGACGGTCTCCGCGACCAACTCGACCCGCACAGCCTGAGCAGCATCCATTGAGCACTCCGTCACCCACTCCACACCAGCACGGTCAAGGAAAAGAAGGTGATCGCATGATGATCGACAAAAGGTCTACCTTTCCGCGGAGGATCCAGCCAGCGCAGACGCAACGCCCACGTGGCTCGAATCCGATCAGATTCATATGGGATCAACGCGTGCCGATGCGGGATGGGGTCCACCTCTCGACTGACGTATTCCTCCCCGTCGGGTCAGGCCCGTTTCCGGCTGTGCTCCTTCGGACCCCGTACGAGAGCAGCGACGACCGCTGGACCAATTGGGCGGCGCTCATGGCAAGCCACGGCTACGCGGCTGTCATCCAAGACTGCCGTGGGCGGTACGAGAGCGAGGGGGTGTTCTACGCGTACCACCAGGAAGGTCCGGATGGCGTCGACACCCTGCGTTGGATACGTTCGCAGGCGTGGTCCAACGGCCGCGTCGGTGCGTGGGGCAGGTCATACGGGGGGTTGTTCCAATGGCTTATGGCCAAGGAAGGCGAGGACCAGCTCACGTGTATGGCGCCCCACGTCATCCCGGCAGACTACTACCATGAGGTCGCTTACATTGGGGGCGCCTTCCAACTGACGCACGGTCTCCTCTCGGCGATCCTCTACATCACCGCACGGACGTTTGTAAGTTCGCCCGCGTCGCTCCGACTCTTCAATAGCCCGCGGCACCTCGCCCGGCTTCCGCTAATCGACCTCGACGTGCTGTCAATCGGAAAGCGGATCTCATATTGGCGCGACTGGCTCGAGCACCCGACGTACGACGAATACTGGAAGGCGATCACCTGGGCTGAGTCGTACGACAGAATCGACGCGCCGATTTTCCAACACGGCGGTTGGTTCGACCCGTATGCCGGCTCCGCCCTGATGAGTTTCACCGGCATGTCCTCCGGCCGGGAATCCGAACACGCGGGTCGCGATCAGCGCGTGATGATTGGGCCGTCAGCACATCCGGAGGCCTCGAGCAGTGTGCAGGGGGAGGTCGACTTCGGTCCGCACGCGTTCGTCGATATCCGTGAAGAGGAACTGCGTTGGTTCGATCACCACCTGAAGGGAATTTCGGCCAGGCTCGATTCCGAACCGCCCGTGAGCTTGTTCGTAATGGGGCGCAACGAGTGGCGCGGCGAATACGAATGGCCGCTGAGCCGCGCAATGGAGATCCCCTACTATCTGCACAGCGGTGGCAAGGCGAACACGCTCAACGGCGACGGTACGCTTAACCGTGACGCCCCGTCCAGCGAGGAACCGGATCGCTTTACGTACGATCCAGCTGATCCTGTGTACACGGTAGGCGGCAACAACTCGATCGACATGCTCACGCTCGGCTGGGAACGCCCGATCCTGGCCGGCCCAGCCGACCAAAGAGGCATCGAGACGCGCCACGACGTCCTTGTCTACACGTCGCAGCCGCTCGACACGGAGGTCGAGGTCACAGGATCAATTGAGCTGATCCTGTACGCCGAGTCGAGCGCCCGAGACACCGACTTCACGGCCAAGCTCATCGACGTCTTCCCCGACGGCCGTTCGATGAACCTGACCGAGGGCATCCTTCGAACGCGGTATCGCAACAGCTTCACCCACCTCGAGTTGTTGGAGCGGAACGAGCCCGTTGAGCTCCGCATCCGCCTGAACCCCACATGCAACGTTTTTTTGCCTGGGCACCGGCTTCGTGTCGACATCTCGAGCAGCAACTTCCCCCGCTTCAGTCGCAACCTGAACACCGGCGAGGACGTCGCGACCGGGACTCGGACGCAGCTCGCGCATCAGACGGTCCTCCACTCAACCGCCTATCCCTCCCGGATCTTGCTGCCGGTGGTACCCACGTCGGTGTGACGGACTCCGAACCTAGCCGGGTCCCGCGCTACGGATGCTGACCAATCGAAACGCGATCGGTACGCGACTCTCACCAGCGATGGCGCACATTGCACTCTTGAAGAACGCAACCAGGTGACCGCGCGTGCGTTGCACTGCCCGAGCGCGGCCGCCACCTGGAGAAATGTTCGGTGGTCCCAGCCACGCTTCCTGAGCGCATGGCAGGCGGCTGAAAGCCGTCGCTCGGATTCGCTTAGCCAATGGCCAACGCATGAATACATTCAACCTTATACTGAGCGAGGTCACGGCTAGGTGGGCATCTATGAGGGCTACCGAACGGTTCGCGAGATCGTTCAGCACCGCTTGACGGAGGACATCCAGTCCGGACGCATTCGCCCAGGCGAACGGCTGCGGGAGGCTGAGCTGGCCGAGCGGTATGGAGTCAGCCGAGGCCCAGTTCGAGAGGCGGTCAGGGCGCTCGAAGGCCGCAGGGTGGTGAGCTTCCGGCCGAACCGTGGCGCCATCGTCACTCGCCTCTCGCGTGGGGAGCTGGAAGAGATCTACGACGTGGTGCTCGCGCTTGAGAACTTGGCATTGGCGCCACTCACGTGCCCTATTGCGGCGCATGACCTGGCGCCCCTCGAAACGGCCTATTTGCAGATGGCTCAAACTCGCAACCCAGAGACTTGGCTGGGTCACAACGACGAGTTCCACCTCCATCTCTATCGGCTCGGCGGACGCCTCCGCGTGTGCCGGATGATCGAAGATCTGCTCGGGGCTCTACTGCCCTACGCGCAAGTCTGGGCACGGCAGGACGACAGCCGGCTCGTGCGGGCGAACGCTGAACACCGCCAATTGCTCGACACGCTCGCCGCGAACGATTTTCGACTCCTGCGGAAACTCACCACAGAACACCGTCTGCGGGCGAAGCAACAAATCGCGAGCGCCCTCAAGGACGAGGAGGAGCGCGGCCCCGAGCAATCCCAAGGTCAGTCGCACTGAGAGGAGCGGGCCCGGAGCCGCGCCAGCGCCGGAACGCCAGCGCGACGACCAGGCGCCGAAGCGTGACCGACCGGCGAACTGGGCCGAGGCTGGCCAATGCTTGCCACCGATGCGCCTCGGTTCGAATCGCGCTATTCATGACTCCCCCCCCTCTGCGGTACCTTTGAGTGCGTAGTGCCGCGGGAATGCATTCGCGGCGTGCGGGGTCGTGCGCTCGTGCGCGCAGTGCTGTATACGGCCGCCCTGGTGGCAACTCGCCAGAACCTCCCACATCCGCGCCTTCTACCAACGCCTGCTCGCCGCCTTCCGCGGACCTTCCGCGAGAAACACGAACAGCGTGCTCTGGATACCGCGATCGACTGATGTCCACCTTGCTGCGCGAAACAGGTGCGCGTCGGAGAGGTTCTGGAGCTGCGCTGTGGCGACGTCATATTGGACACCGGGCGCGAAGCGCTGCGGGCGCGCGAGCCGAAGAACCGCGTAGAGCATGCAGTCGTGCTCGGGCAAGCAGGCGGCGCAGTCCGTTGAAACGTAGGCATGGTGCCCGAGCCGCTATCGCCTGACACAGGAGTGGAATCATCCACTCGCTTTCTGCGCTACCTAGCGACGCTTGACGCGCGCACAGCCCACCAGATTTATCCCATCTCGACGCTAAATTAGGCCTTGATAGCGCCGGCGGTCAGGCCCCGGATGAAGTAGCGCATACCGAGCATGAACATAAGCAAGAGCGGTAGCGCGGCGAGGAGATAGCCAGCGAATCGGGGGCCGTAGTTGATGATCCCGTAGCCGGCGTTGAACTGCGTCAGAGCTACGGTCACGACCTGCAGGTCGGACGAGTTGATCGTGATCAGCGGCCAGATGTAGTCGTTGTACGAGCGGAAGGCGTGGACTATGGCTAGCGTGATCAAGATCGGCAGCGACAACGGAACCGCTATGCGGGCGAACAGTTGGAGCTCGGAGGCGCCGTCGAGGCGTCCGGCTTCGAACAGCTCTTCGGAGATCGTGGCGAAGAACGCACGGCAGAGCAGGATGCCAAACGCTTGGTCGCCAGCCGCCCAGGGCAGGATCAGGACCCAGGGTGTGTCGACGATGCCCATATTCTTTACCAACAGATAGCGTGGTATCAGCGTGAGCACGGCCGGGATCATCATCAGACCCAGGAAGCTGTAGTAGAGCGGCTCCCTGCCCGGGAACCGGTGACGCGCAAAAGCATAGCCCGCCAGACCAGAGGTGAGGACGGTCAGGGCGGTGGACGCGAGCGAAAGCCAGGCCGAGTTCATCATGGAGCGCTGGATTGCGCCCCAGCCGTCGAAGTAGTTTCGCCAGATCCACGGGTCGGGTAGCGCCCAGAAGTCTGCGTAAATCTGGGCATTGTTCTTGAAGGAGAACACCGCCAAGTACGCGATGGGGAGGTAGACCAAGCAGAGAATCAAGGCGATCACGACGAGCAGCCCTACCTGAGCCAGCGAGAGCCGAAGGCGCCTAGGCTTCATATTCGACCGAGGTCCGGAGGTAGGTCATGTTCGCAACCGTAATCGCCATAACCACCGCGAATAGTACGAATGCGATCGCGCAGGCGTAGCCGTACTTGGAGTGCTGGAAGGCGGCGTAATACATCTCGAGTGCAGGCACGGTTGTCGAGTGAAAGGGACCACCCTCGGTCATCACCAGGATGTAGAAGAAGGCCTGCATCCCCTGGATAACGGCTAGAACAATCAACAGCTTGATCTGCCCAAGCAGGAGTGGAAGGTCGATCTGCCAAAGGCGCGACAGCACGCCGGCGCCGTCCACAGTCGCGGCGTCGAAAATCTCTTGTGGGACCGCCATCAAACCGCCCAGATAGATCAAGAACGGAAGGACGCTGACCCAGGGGAAACCCATGAAAATGATCGAGGCGAGGGCGACACCCTCCTCGCCGAGCCAGGAGTGCTTCCAAGCAGACAGCCCTAGCAGGTCAAGCGTCTGGTTGAGCAGGCCGATGTTGGGGTCGTAGATCTGCACCCAAAGCAGGACGGTCGCGATAGCGGGCATGACCATCGGGACCACGAACAGTGTCCGGAGCCAGTACTGGAGCCGCAGCCAGCGCAGATGGAAGATCAGCTCGGCGACCAGCAGGGGTACGGTGAGGTCCTTGAGGACGGTGGTGGCGATGATCAGTGCGACGTTGACAAAGGCAGCCTTGAGATAGTCGTCGCCGAGCATAGCCGTGAAGTTGTCGATCCCGACGAAGTTGAGCCGTTGGAGCCCAGGCTGCCAGTCGGTGAAGGAATAGATGAGGCCCGAGAATGTCGGCCAGTATGTAAATACGAGGACAAGCAGCAGCGCCGGCGAGATGAAGGCGTAGCTGGTCCGGGCGCGCCAGATTCGCTGCCACGTCGACCTGGTTGGTCGAACGATCGGCGTCCGCAGGGTGAGGGTGGTGCTCACGTCAGCCGGGCACGGCGACTACGCCGGGGGCTCAGGTTTCTTCTCCGGGTGATCAAGGTCGTAGCCCTGGGCTTTGACGACTCGAGGGACGGCATTCATGGTCGACGCTTGCCAGCGTTTGAAGAAGTCGTCTTCGTTCAGCTTGTCGGCAGCGTACTGCTGGGCCAGGTCGACCCACTCCCGCTGAGACTCGGGGTCTAGGCCGTGGATGCCTGGGGCGCCGTTTTCAGCCTGCCCGCGCCCACCGATGACGCTGAAGCGGTCCTTCCACACCTGGGTCAGCTCCACGCCGATAACGGTCGGCGGCCCAGTCAGATCGCCCTTAGGATCCTGCAGCACGATCTCGGTGAGCTTGGCAGCGTTTTTGGGTGTTGAGAGAAACATCAGAAAATCAATCTCGAGCGCGTTCTGTTGTTCAGTTTTCTTGGGAACCACCCAGTAGCCAGCTGGATTGTCAATCGCACGAGTCGGCGCCTGGACCAGTGGCGAGTCATCGATATCAACCAGATTGAAGGTGCCGTACTCGAATTTCTTGAGACCCAGCGCCGGATCGCTCATGAACTTCTCGAATTGCGAGAAGAACCAGCTCGCGTCGAGCCAGAGCGCGGCCTTGGACGTCAGGAACAGCTGACGCGAGGTGTCCTTGCTCACGCCGAGGTAGCCAGGCTGGAGGTAGCCCAGGAATTGCTTGAGGTGCTTCCACCAGTCGCGGTATGCGGGATTGTCGACTTTAAGCTTGCCGTCGCGAAAAGCCTGAATCATCCGAGCTTGATTGCGGGTCACCTTTCCGAACGCGTCGTTGTACGGATCCGTGGGGTCGAACTTCCAGGTGTCGTCGACTCCAGGTGTAAAGTTCCAGTCACCCGGTTGCGCTCGGACGAGGTTGATCGAATCGCGCATATACGCGTCGGCAGTGATTCGGTCGAGCCAGGAAATGCCCATGCGCCGCCACCCGTCAAGGTCGCCACCCATGGGGGTGGCGGTTATCCCGGCCTGCTTGAAGGTGTCGAGCACCTTGATGAACTGGCTCCAGGTCTTGGGCGTTTCCTTGAGGCCCACCTGGTCCCAGAGCGTGCGGTTGTAGTACCAGAGGACGTACACGGAGAACATGTTGAACTGGACGAACTTGCCAGTCGCGGAGTCTGGCTGAATGGTCCCCGGCTTGAACATGTCGCGCCACTTCTGCTCCGTGTACGGGTTGATCTTTTCGTATTCGGGGGCGAAGTCGACGAATTTGCCGGCTGCAGTGAGATCGGGCGCGCTGGGGTCGCGCAGGAAAGAGGCCTTGGTGCCGCCGATGACCTGCGCCTTGGCCCAATCGAGATAGCCCTCGATTGGTTTGGGGTCGACGGTGACCTGGACTTTGGGATAGAGCGCCATATAGTCCTTGGCGACCGCCTCCATCCCGGCGGCGTGGCCGTACGTGTCTTCGATGTTGGCCACGATCTGGCCCTCACGGCTTAACTCCGGGTGGACCGCAGGTGTCGCGGCGTTCGCTTGCGCGGCGGCCGGTGGTACGCCGGTAGGGTTGGCACCCGGTGCTGTCGTTGCTCCGGCAGCGGCGGGTGCACCAGCGCTCGATGAGGTCGAGGCGGGCGGCGAGCAGGCGGCGAGCAGGCTGGCCACCGCTAAGCCAGTGGCCATAAGCCCGCCGCGGAGCATTTCTCGTCGGGTGATGAAACGAGGCAGGCGGCGTTCGATCGAGTCGGCTTCATCCAACAAGGGT
This sequence comes from Chloroflexota bacterium, assembly GCA_051006215.1. GTDB lineage: Bacteria > Chloroflexota > UBA6077 > UBA6077 > CF-72 > CF-72. Next base: position 7,110 of record JBPCIO010000097.1, on the reverse strand, counting down.
GTCATGAGTTGTCCCCCCTTCTCCCTCGCGCCGCCGAGCAGGACGGCAGAGCCCAGCATATCAGCCGGCGTCGGTAGCCCAAGGCCAGCCTGCCGCGTTCGCCGCGCATGGCTGTAGTATGGCCACGACGAGTAAGGAGGGCAGGGGATGACAGATCTACTCGTGCTGGTCACGCGACATCCCGGAGTGCCCGAAGACCAGCGCCGCAGGTTGCTGGATGCGCACAGCCGCGTGCGCGTCGAGTTGATTGACAGCCCAGAGGCGCTCGCGGAGCGCCTCCCCGAGGCTGACGGGATAGTGACGGCGTTCGCGCTGCCGTCCGGCGCGGTTGCGCGAAGCGTGCGACTCCGGTGGGTTCACTCGATGTCAGCTGGCGTTGACACTTTCTTGACGCCGGAGTTGCGGGCAGCCGAGCACGTCGTCCTGACTGCCTCAAAAGGGCCGTTGGGCGAGAGCATGGCCGAACACGCGCTAGCACTCATGCTGGCGTTGGCGCGGAACCTGTCGGGCTTCCTGGCAGATCAGCACGCCCGGCGCTGGCGACGAATGATGTCCGAGCAGGCGCACGTCACCGAACTGACGGGACGGACGATCGCGATCCTCGGAGTCGGGGCAGTTGGCGGGCACCTCGCTCGCATGTGCAAGCTCGGTTTGGGCATGCGCGTCCTGGGCATGGCGCGGGTGCGGCGCGAGCATCCGCACGTGGACCGGTACTTCGAGCCCCCTGACCTGCATGCCGCGCTAGTGGAGGCGGACGTTGTCTCGCTGTCGCTGCCGGCTTCAGCCGCAACCAAGCACATCATCGACGCGGCAGCGTTGGCGGCCATGAAGTCGACCGCTTTCCTGGTCAACGTGGCGCGCGGCAGACTGGTTGATGAGGAGGCGCTGATAACGGCGCTCCGTTCGGGACAGATCGCGGGCGCGGGTCTGGACACGCTGACAGTCGAACCCCCGCCCAATCAGAGTCCGCTCTGGCAGTTGTCGAACGTGCTCATCACGCCGCACACGTCGGCTGTCACCGACCGGCTGGCGACGCGGTTGGTCGACTTCTGGGCCGACAACATCGCGCGCTTCGCCGAGGAACGGCCGCTCTGCGGCGTCGTCGACCGGGACGCCGGCTACTGAGTGAACGCGTGAACTCTACGCTCAGGGTACAGCTAAGCGATCAGACTGGCCTCAACCATAACGAACTGCTCCGCACACCTGGAGGCTTCGTTCGCCTTTAGTAATCACCCAAGCCCTGCAGCCGCCCTTACGGGTGATACTGGAACTATGCCGAGGCGGAGGGACTGCCCGACCGCCTGTACCAGGATGTTGCCGGCTTGCGCTAGGCATACGGCCGGCTTGCGGAGAAGACCGGCGAGACTCTGCCGCCGGTCGCGGTCCGGTCTTTGGCCATCGACGAAGACAGCCGTAACGGTCATTCACCGGGCAGCCGGTGTGACACAGATCCGTCTTCCTCATCCACACGCCTGCCGGAAGCCTGGCGCCGGTCCTCGTCGCTGCTGGGCGCTCATTGCCTTTGTTTACCCCGAATTACCACGTCGACGCGCTCGTGCTGTCGTACACCGCGGTTCCAACCAGTGGCGGGGCTGCGACCAGAGTCACTTTGGCCGTGACTGGCCCATCCTCCCAACTAGACCCGTCATGTTCTCTACGCACGCTACCGTCGCCACCCGTGACTCTTGGCGCTGGCACGGCGCGCGCGTCCGGTGTAATCCTGACCCTGACTGACCTCCAGTACACGACAGTTCACATGACTTAGCTCAGCGGCGAACGCGTGGCGATCTCTCCGTTGTCAATCCGGGGCAGCTGACTGGTGGTGTTCCCACCACCGACACTCTGGTCAAGATACTGGCCTATCTGGCCAAGCAAGCGCGTGAACTCCATCGGGATGATGAAAGTGCTGCTGGGGCTGCTGCCGAGTGCCTTCAGGCCATCTATCACCTGGAGGGTCATTGTTTTCGCGTCGATGAGCTGCGCCGACGCAAACACTGTTTGCAGCGCCTGCCCGTAGCCCTCAGCTTTGAGGATCTGACTCTGTCGCTCCCCTTCGGCGCGCAAGATTTGTGATTGCTTATCCCCCTCGGCGACCGTGATGGTCGCCTGGCGTTTGCCTTCGGCCTCCGTCACGGCGGCACGTCGCGTGCGCTCCGCAGACATCTGGCGGTTCATGGCATCCTGGACGTCTTTGGGCGGCACGACTTCGCGGATCTCGACGGCGGTCACTTTGACGCCCCAACGTTCGGTGACTTCGTCCAGCTTGCGGCGCAAATCCTGGTTGATCTGTTCCCGACGGGCGAGCACGTCATCGAGCACGATATCGCCAATGACGGCTCGCAAGGTTGTAGCCGCGATACCCTGTGCAGCGCTGGCGAAGTTCGTCACGGCAATAACGCTGGTCACCGCGTCTCGCACCTGGCGGTAGACCAGGAAGTCGATCTGGATAGGCACGTTGTCTTTGGTGATGCAGCTCTGATGCGGAATTTCGACGAACAACTCGCGCAGGTCCACGACGACCGGCCGATCCACAAACGGGATTAAGAACACTGGGCCGGGGCCTCTGGCGCCAATGCACTTACCTAGCCGAAACACGACCAAGCGCCGGTATTCGCGCACCACGCGGACGGATTGAGATGCGACCCCGCCGATTATGACGAGGGCGACCACGAGCAGGACCAGGTTTACGACCACGTCGATCATGGGCTTCCTTCCTTGTGCATCTGAACGCGCTGGGAAGCCTCGGTCTCAACTTCCAGCGTTAGACCCCGTCGGGCAATGATCCGCACACGCTCGCCTGCGGGTAAGGCTGCGCCCGCTGTGTGCGCCGACCACAGTTGGCCGGCGACTTGCACAGTTCCGTCGGGGCCGAGGGCAGACTGGGTGATTCCGTCCGCGCCGATCAGATTGTCGATCGCGGTGAGCGCGGGGCGCGCTGCCAGGCGAACGGCCACGCCGACGATCAGTACGCTGAGCAGCGCGGTGGTCGCTGCCATACCCACAAGCAGGGGTGTCGCCACCGCAACGTCCGGGAGAGTGGGTGAGCGCGGTCCGGGTGGCGAGTACAGCAACAGCGAGCCCACGACGAACGCCACCAGGCCAGCGAGTGTTAGCGCTCCATGCGCCGCGGCCTTGACGTCCAGAATAAAGAGCGCCACCGCGAGCAGGATGAGCAATGCACCACCCCAGTTCAGTGGCAGCACCGCGGATGCAGCGAAGGCGAGCACGAGACACACCACGCCCGTTACGCCCGGCAGCATTGCACCCGGATGGAAAAGCTCAATCAGAAGCGCGTAGAAGCCGATCGTCAGCAGCAGATATGCAACGTTCGGGTCGAATGCCCTCTGGAGGACGAGCTCTGCAGGCTGCATGGACAGGACTTCTATTGATGCGCCTGACGTGTGGATGGTCGTTTCGCCCGCGGCGGTGCGAACAATCCGGCCATCGACAGCCGCTAGCAATGTGTTGAGGTCCGAAGCCAGCAGATCAGCGACACGCTGATCCACGGCCTCTTGAGCATCCAACGAGGCGCTACTGCGAACGGCGTCTTGGGCCCAGCTGTCGTTGCGCCCGTGCTGCTTGGCGAGGCTGCCGATAAAGGCTGCCGCGTCGTTGGTGATCTTGTTGCCGAGGTCGCCAGCGATTGTCTCGCCACCACTTCCGACTGGGTGCGCGGCGCCTATGTTGGTGCCGGGCGCCATGGCGAGCACGTTCGCCGCCTGGGCGATGAACACGCCGGCCGACGCTGCGCGGGCACCCGACGGCGAAACAAAGACCACGGTGGGCGGGTGGGCGGCAAGCAGGTCTTGCACCATTTCGCGCATCGAACTATCCAGGCCCCCCGGAGTGTCGATCGTGACAACCAGTAGCGTGGCGTGCTCCTGTTCGGCCGCTCCCACGACACGGTGCAAGTAGCCGGCACTCACAGGGTCAACGGCGCCGTCCAGATGAGCGACGACAATGGGGGGCGTGGCTTCGGCAGCAAAGCTCCTACCGGTCACTGCCACGCCAAGCAGCGCAACGCCGAGGAGCAAGCCTGTGACTCTCGACGCAACCCACCCAGTCGCGGATGTCACGACGAATAAACGTTCCCGTGCCTCACGCATGGACCACGGGGGCCAGGCGGGGCACGCGCTGTGTGAGGCTGAGCGTCACGGGGTCTTGAGAGCGGGAGTCACAGTATAAGACCGGGATTTCGCCTGTACTCCGGATTGATCGGGCGGCTGTCGCCTCCAGATCGCTGGCTCATTCAGGCCGGAGCCGCGTCGCACAAGAACGAATGGCGCCCCGTCAGCGCACCATCGTCGACTGACGGCATACGCTCATCGACCACAGCCTCAAACATATCGAGAAGAGCTGTGCCTGCGAACGCTCGATTGTTGAGCCCCTTGTGCCGTCGTTGCTCCCTCGTGGGCAGCACTCGCCGAAGCATCGGTGGATAACTCACCAGCTTGCTCCGTGCTGATCAATCCAGCCCAGGTGGCGATTAGCGCGTCGATGCCGGATCTGCTCTTGTGGAGCTACCGGCCGACCAAATGCCTCTCGTGGCAACGTGACCGCACCCACCAGAGCACCGACTACGACTACGATCCTGACCCACCCAGACTTTTACACCACTTGACGGGACTCAACTCGAACGACTCCATGGTGTGTTTAGGTTGTTCGTGCTGAATTAGAGTGTGGTACGGCGATGACCCAAAACCCGTCGATACCGCTGAAATCGCTGGGATTGCAGGTATAGACTGGGAAGGCCGTTTGCCAGAGCTGTGGCCGCGATCATGGCGTCGTAAGCGCGGGCTGTGCTTTTGCGCCTGCTTCGTCGCAGCGACGCGGTAACTTGCCCGAATGCTCTTGCGGCAGCCGCGTCGAATGGGATCGGATCAAAGTCGGTTTCGGCCTGCTGCAGATGCGCCTGACGAGCCGCCCGCTCCTGATCGTTGCGGGCGACTAACGGGCCAACGGAGAGCTCGGCCAGGGTCACTCTGCCACGCGGCTCCGGACGCGGCTATGGCGGCCTCGATGGCAGTTTCAAGACGCTGAGCCGGGGTGACCGGCACCGCGGGACCCAGCGCGCCATGTGCTACAACTAGCACATGATGAGCGTCGGCATTCGTGATCTCCGACAACGCGCGAGCGAGTTGCTGCGCCAGGTCGAGCGAGGTGAGAGTATTGAGATCACTGATCGTGGACGGCCCGTCGCGGTGCTCTCGCCCTTGCCGCCGGGTACCCCTTATCGGCAAATGCTGGTCGAGGGGGAGATTGCGGGTGCCAGCCGCGAGGCGGGCGAGCTACCGGAACCGCTGGCACTCTCACCAGGCCAGGAGTCGGCTTCGGCGATCCTGGCTCGGCTGCGTTCCGATGAGCGTTGAACGGCTCACGTACCTGGACTCTTCAGCTATCGTGAAGTTGGTCGAGGTCGCCCCCGAGTCGATGGCGCTTCGCCAATACTTGCGCCGGCGCCGCCCGTACATATCGAGCGCGCTTGCGCGCACCGAGGTGACGCGTGCGCTGCTGCCGCTCGGGTCAGAAGCCGTCCGACGCGGCCACGAGGTCTTGCTGAACATTGACCTGGTGCGCGTGAACGACCGTGTGCTGACCCTGGCTGGGGAGCTATCACCCCCCTCGCTGCGATCTCTGGATGCAATCCACCTGGCCACTGCCCGGCTGCTGGGCGGCAGCCTTGCTCGGCTGGTGACCTATGACGAACGCATGTTGGTCGCCGTTCGCCTCATGGGTGTCGCTGTCGCGTCGCCTGAATGAGGTTGGTTTCGAGCAGACGGCGGGTGGTACTCAAAAGGCACTCAATCACCCCGACAGAACAGGGACAGGGGAGGCATACGGTGTACGGCCAGTCAATCTCAAAATGAGCCGCTGAACTCGCCAAAAGCGTTCCGCCCCTGCCTGGCAGGCAAGGGGTCCGGGGTTCGAATCCCCGATGCTCCACCCAAAATCGAGTTCAAAAATGCAGTTTCGAAGCCATTCAGCACCAGCGTTCTAACCACTTCACCACCACAGTACCACCTATGAGAATGCCGAGTGGTCGCGAGGACATACAGACGCGCTTCTGGCGTCACGTCGACAAGACTGCTGATTGCTGGTTCTGGACGGGCGCTCGCTACGCCGAGGGCTACGGTCAGTTTGCCGTCGAATTGACCACCCGACCGGCACACTGCTTGGCCTTTTGAATTCGCCCACGGCGCCATACCGGCTGGCCAGAGCGTGCTGCATACCTGCGAAAACCGCCACTGCGTGCGGCCTGACCACCTGCGCCTCGGCGATGCCCTGGCTCGAGCGGCGCTTCGCGAGGCTCGTGGTCACGGGGAGCGGAACAGACCACGGAGGGGCGAAGAGCACGTCAACCACCAGTTTACGTGGGACGAGGTTCGCTTTATCCGGAGCCTGTACGCTGCCGGCATGGTCAGCACGCGCCAGCTCGCGGCTGAATACCACGTCGCCAGAACACGATCTGGAAACTCGTCACCGGGCGAACCTGGAAAGAGCTTCAAGCTTCCGAATCCTCGTAACCGAGTGCACGGTCGATCTGAGCTGCAGCCAGCCGCAGTAGCTCATCAGGCGGCTGCTGGTAGACGTTGGCGGTCAGCTCGTATCGCGTGTGCCGCATCAGCTCCTGGGTCACACACGATGTCACACCGCCGGTGAGCAACAAACCTGCAAAGTCGTGCCGGAGGCTATGTGGGGTGCGGTGCCCAAGGCCGGCGCGCTTCAGCGCCGCGGTGAACACGCGATTCACGTTGCGTGGCTCGATCAGGGTGCCCACGGTTGAGGTGAACACATACGCCTCTGCCGTTCCCTTCCAGTTTGCGCCGGCCTGCTGTTTTTCCTCTTGCTGTTGGGCGCGGCGAGCGGTCAGCGCGTCTACGACCATCTTTGCCAGAGGGAGCGCCCTATTGCCTTCGACGGACTTTACGCCTTGGCGGACCAGTAATCCCGCCCCGCGGATGCGACTCACACGGCGCCTGGACGGGTGGCGTACCGGAATTGCTGGAAAATTAGGGCGGCGGGTCCAGCGGTCGATTGCATGTTAGGCGGTATGCGCCAGTGATTGGTGAGCGAGTTGGCGATCGGCAGCCAGCTTCACGAGATGTTGGC
>JBPCIO010000096.1:0-20693 GCA_051006215.1 Chloroflexota bacterium | reverse complement strand
GCTTTTACGAAGTTCTCCCACGAGCGCTTCGCCAGCGACATGGTCGAGGCACTGCGAAGCCTTCCCGAACTGGCGTGAGGTGAGGGAGGCGACGGGCGGATTCGAACCGCCGATAGCGGTTTTGCAGACCGCTGCCTTGCCACTTGGCTACGTCGCCGTGAATGTGGGACAGGCGGGGATTCTACTCAAAGGCACTCCGGAGCATGACGCGAACGGATGTGTTCAGGCGCTGGAGCTTGGCCGATCGGTCCGACGCAAGCCGTAGTGTCGATCGTTCTGCACCAGCCGCTCGACCATGTCCTGGGGCAGCAGCAACCACTGACAGCCACCACCGGGGCACCACTCGGCCAGCTGCTCGCGTATTTGCTCGAGGGTCATCGCGGCGTTCGCGTTGGCCAGAAGGATGCGGAAGATGGCCTCCAGCGTCGGCATGTCACGGTGGACGTAGTTCTTGGCTCGCCCACAATGCTCACGGATACATTTGAGTGGATCGCTGCCGAAGGTCGTATGCTGAATCTCGAAGCGCATGCGGCCGGTCTCCTTGTCGAAGACGGGGGCGCGCTCGTCAACCTCCTGACCAGCTTTTGACCGACACGTGTCGCACATCCTGGCACGCACCACGTCGTCAAACGACAGATTGTTCTCGTCGAACCAGGCCTGATCGGCGTGGTAATAATGAGCATCGTCGGGACCATCGCTCGCGCCGCTTGCGTCCGCCTGATTCCGCGCAGTCTCCATCAAAGTAGTGCTTCCTTTATTCCGAGTAGGCGCTTAGCTCGCGGCAGCCTGGGCGAGCACCTCATCCGAGATATGTATGTTGGTATAGACGCGCGTCACGTCGTCAAGATCTTCCAGGCGTTCGACAAGGCGCATCACCGCGGTCGTCTGGTCGGCTGGCAGCTCGAGCTGGGTCTTGGGGACCATCGTTACCTCGGCGTGCGTGACGAGTGCGCCCGCTGTCTCAAGAGACCGACGTACGTCCTCGAGCTGGGTTGGCTCGGTCAGGATCTCCACCTCGCGACCATCGACGCTGAAATCGTCTGCGCCGGCGTCGATAGCCTGAAGCGCCAGGTCCTCAGGATCGCCTCTGGCCTGGGGCTGAGCGACAATGACCCCTCGTGATTCGAAATTCCAGGCGACGGAGCCTGACTCGCCGAGCGTACCGCCGCCCCTGGTGAGTGCGGCACGAAGCTCGGCCACGGTGCGGTTGCGATTGTCGGTCGTGGCCTCGACGAGGATAGCGGCGCCACCCGCGCCGTAGGCTTCGTAAATCACTTCCTGTAGCGCCGCGCCTTCGGCGCCGCCCACCCCGCGCTGTATCGCCCGCTGGATGGTCTCCATCGGCATGTTGGCTTCCCGAGCTCGGTCAACAGCCATACGCAGGCGCGCGTTGCCGTCCGGCTCGACGCCGCCTTCGCGGGCTGATACCGAGATCTCGCGGCCGAGCTTGGTAAACAATTGGCCACGCTTGACATCGTTCGCGCCCTTGGCGCGCTTGATCTGGGCCCACTTGCTATGGCCGGACACCGGTACTCGCCTCCTTGCACAGACACGCGGGCACGGACACGCTGGCGCCCGCCAGCTTCCGAGAAGTCTAGCATCTGGAAGCGACAGTACTGCCGCGCTAGGCCATCACCCTGCAGTCTCGGTTCGCGTCCACAGCTCGAGGCGCGGCGAAGCTCAAGTGCATAACTGCCCTCGCGCAGTGTCCCGCAAGGCCACCGGCTGGGAAGCGCTGTCGCACGAGGCGACGCATGTCCCCCTTCGGCACCTGGTGAAGGGATTGTGGTGCCGACGCGGCGCGAGGCCAGTCGCCCGCGAGTCCTAGTGCGACGCCGCGCGGCGCTGGGCCCGGGGCCACAGTATCTGGAGGACGATCAATCCGGCGATGAAGCCGCCGATGTGCGCCCACACGGCTACGCCTGAGGTCTGCTCGGTCGCTACGCCCAAGGAGGTGATGCCAGACAGGAACTGGGTGCCAAACCAGAAGATGATCAGGAAGGCTGCGGCGATGCGCGGCACCAGAATAATCGGGCCAACGAAGATGAGGGTGCGGACCCTGGAGTGCGGGAACAGTCGGAGGTAGGCCGCTAGCACGCCGGCGATCGCGCCAGATGCGCCGATGCTCGGCACGCCAGAGTTCGCGTTGACCGCAATGTGGGTCAGTCCCGCGGCAACACCGCAGACCAAGTAAAAGAGCAAGAAACGCACATGACCTAAGCGATCTTCGACGTTGTCGCCAAAGATGAACAGGTACAGCATGTTCGAGGCGATGTGCAGAAAGCCACCATGCAAGAACATGCTGGTGACCAATGTTGTCCAGGGCATGCCCAACGGTGGCGGCGGCCCGACCGTGACACCCCGGGTGAACTCAACAGGGATGACCCCGGCCGCCAAAAACAGGTTGTCGAGGGCACGGCTATCGCCCACGCCGAGCTCGTACACGAACGCGATGATATTTATCACCAGGATCGTGAGCATGACCCACGGAAAGCTGCGCCTAGGCTCGCCTGGGTCGTCCCGAACGGGGATCATGCTGAGGAGCCTCCGTATACTAGTAGACCTTGGGGTTCTAGCCGAACGATACGGCCCCGACAGGAGTCGCACGGCCCATGAAAGAATACGCACCCGCGCAGCTGCGTAATGTCGGCCTGTTTTCGCACGGTGGCGCGGGCAAGACAACGCTGAGCGAGGCGCTACTGTTTCGCGCGGGGGCCATAACGCGCATGGGCTCGGTCGACGACGGCAACACGACGATGGATTTCGACCCCGAGGAGCTCAAACGCCAGATGTCCGTCAGCCTGGCGGTTGCCCCCCTGGAGTGGCAAGCCAACAAGATCAATCTCATGGACACCCCCGGCTATGCCGACTTCTATGGTGAAGTGAGCGAGGCCGCGCGCGTGGTCGACGGCGCCTTGATCCTCGTCGACGGTGTGGCCGGTCCGCAGGTAGGCACTGACGCCATTTGGAAGCGGGTTGCCCATCTTCCGCGCGTGTTGATTATCAACAAACTCGATCGTGAGAACGCCGACTACCGCTCCGTGCTCGACCGACTGCGCGAGCGGTACGGCAACGGGGTAGTGCCGCTGTCCTTCCCAATCGGCACGGCCGACACCCTCAGCGGCGTGGTCGACCTGCTGGAAAACAAGGCCTACCTCCCTGGCAATGCGGCGGCCCAGGCTGTTCCAGCATCTGAGCAAGGGACCATTGATCAGCTACGCGAGATGCTGGTCGAGAGCGCGTGCGAGCTCGATGACGAGCTGATCAACAAATACCTCGAAGGCGAAGAAATTACCCCAGATGAACTCGCCGGCGCAATTCGCATTGGCGTCCGAGATAAGAAGTTGTTCCCGGTTTTAGCTGCAGCGGGTGCCAGATCGATTGGCCTCGACCCGATCCTGCATGCCATCGCGCAGTTGCTGCCGTCGCCCATCGACGTGGATACCAAGCTCGCCAACGGCTCCGTGTTACACGCCAACGAAAAGCTGGCGGCGCTCGTCTTCAAGACGGTATCTGACGCCAACATTGGCCGCTTGAGCTATGTACGAGTTTATTCCGGAACGCTCAGCGCTGATAGCCACGTGTGGAGCGTGCAGAAGAGCAAAGACGAGCGGGTCGGGCAGGTGTTCCACATCCGTGGCAAGAGCCAGGAGCCAACGCAGCGCCTGGTCACTGGCGACATCGGCGTCATTCCGAAGCTAGCCGAGTCGGTTACCGGCGACACGTTGAGCACCAAGGATGGCTCGGTCGAGCTGCCTGGGATCGACTATCCAGCTGCGGCGTATTTTGCGTCTGTTCACCCCAAGTCGCGCAACGACGTGGACAAGCTGAGCAGCGCCATTTCGCGACTGCTCGAGGAAGACCCAAGTTTGCGGGTGCATCGCGAAACGTCCACCAACGAGGTGATCCTGTCCGGCCTGGGCGACTCACACCTGGAGGTCGCAACACAGCGCTTGGAGAGAAAGTTTGGCGTTCACGTCACGCTGGACGTGCCCAAAGTGGCTTACCGCGAGACGATTAGCGCCAAAGCCGCGGCCGAAGGACGTCATGTGCGTCAGTCGGGGGGCCACGGCCAGTACGGAGTGGTCAACCTCGAGCTAGAGCCGACGCCGCGCGGAGAAGGATTTGTGTTCGTCGACAAGGTTGTCGGTGGGGTGGTGCCGCGGCAATTCATTCCGGCGGTCGAGAAGGGCGTGCGCGAGACGTTGGAGCAGGGCGTGATCGCGGGCTTCCCCGTGGTGGACGTCCGTTGCGCGTTGGTGTTCGGCAAGTATCACCCGGTCGACTCTAGCGAGGCAGCATTCAAGACGGCTGGCGCGGTCGGGTTCAAGTTAGCCTTTTCGCAAGCCCATCCGGTGCTGCTCGAACCAGTCATGCGCGTCGCGGTAACAGTCCCGAACGAGTTTGCCGGCGACATCATGGGGGACTTGAACACGCGGCGGGCACATATCCATGGCATGTCGCCAGATGGACCGAATACGGTGGTCGAGGCCATCGTGCCGCAGAGTGAAATGCTGAGGTACGCGACCGACTTGCGGTCGATGACACAGGGGCGGGGCACGTACAGCATGCAGGTCTCACATTACGATCCGGTGCCGTCGCATCTGCAGCAGAAGATTGTCGACGAGCACAAGAAAGAACACGACGCAGAACATTAGGCTCGGGCGCCATTCGAGCTGACCGAGAGGGGTTAGTCAGCCCGGCGGAGGAACGCTACGAGGGCTGGACCAGTACGGTGAGGGATGTCGGCTGTGATTTGGATACTGCCTGGAATGGCATCCACCAGTAGTGGGACGTCGTAGGTTGCTCCATCCTGGTGCAATTGGCCGTCATACACGCCGGGCCTGGGCAGACTTCGTAGCGGATCAAGCCTGAATGTATGACCGTCGAGCTCACCCGAGACGCTGAAGGTACGTCCGAGAAGGTCGCTTGCGCCCCGGACGGCAGCGGCGGCGAGCAGCGTTCGAATAGCAATGCTGCTCACAACCTGGCCCTCCAGCCTGACGGGTGGGACCATGTGCAGACCCCACCCGGAGGCGCTGCCAATCTCCGAAAGCATTGCGATGGTTCCCTTGCGTCCGCGCCCCAGGCCGAAGTCGGCTCCGACCCACAGTTCGGCGATGGGCTGGCGTTCGGCCACCAGACGCATGAACTCGTCCGGTTCCAGCCGCGCGAGCTCGGTCGTGAACGGGCACACCCACACGTTGTCGACACCGCACGCACGTAAGAGCAGCTGACGCTCGTGGGACGAGGAAAGGAATGTGCGGCGGCGCTCCGGGAACAGGATTTGCTCGGGATGCGGATCGAAGGTAATTGCGAGGCTACCCAGGCCGAGCGCGCGAGCGCGGTCGGAGGCCTGCCGAACAAGCTCCTGGTGTCCGAGATGGACCCCATCGAAGTTGCCGATGGTGACCACCGTGCGTCGGGTTGAGCTCATAGGACGAGTCGGGGTCGGAGCAGCGTGCCGTCGGCTGAAGCCAGACACACCAGCTTACCGAGTGGATCTACAACCCACAGCGACTCCGCGCGCGGGCTGGCGGCCGCCACAGTTTGACCGTTGACGAGTCGCGCGGCCTCGTCGAGCGTAGCCCAGTACCTCGGAGCGTCGGGCAGAACGCTACTGGCGGGCAGGACTGCCTGGCCCAGGCTGCATGTGCCGATCGCTTCGAGACTCAGCGCGCCATCGATATAGAATGGTCCAACGCGGGTCCGCACGAGCCGGCTCAGATGGCCGAGGGTGCCCAACCCGACAGCGATGTCGCGGGCCAACGCCCGTATGTAGGTGCCCCGAGAGCATGTTACTTCGAACGACAGTTGCTTTGACGACCATTCAAGCAAGCGCAACTCGTACACCGTAACCAACCGCGGTGCGAGCTGGACCGCGCCGCCCGCACGCGCCACCGCGTAGGCTCGTCGGCCGCCGACCTTGAGGGCCGAATATTGAGGTGGGAGCTGGACGATTTCGCCGCGAAAGCGCTCCAGGGTTGCCTCGAGCAGCGTGTCCGTCAACGCAGGGGCGGGCTGTTCACCAATGATCGTGCCCTCAGCGTCGTCGGTGTCTGTGCTGGCGCCCAACTGAACCGTGGCAGTGTAGGTTTTCCGGCCTAGCTGAATGACGTCTGCCAAGCGGGTAGCACGGCCGAGCAGAACGGGCAGCACGCCTTCGGCCATAGGGTCAAGCGTGCCGGCGTGGCCGACTCGCTTCTGGGCCGCAAGCGCGCGAACTCGCGCGACCACGTCGTGCGACGTCCAACCTCCCGGTTTATTGACGATCAGGACGCCAGTGAAGTTGCTGCGCGGTTCAGGGCTCCCGATGCTCGCGCTCCTCCTCGATGGTGCGCATGAGCTGCATGATGCGCGCGCCACGGGCGAGCGACTGATCAAGGATGAAGTCGAGGCGGGGCGTATGGCGCAGGTCCAGGCGCTCTTTGAGGTTGTGGTGCAAGAAGCCCGCGGCACGGTTCAGGCGGATATGTGCGGCCTGGACGACCTCGTCGTCACCATAGACGCTGAAATACACTTTGGCCGAGCGCAAGTCGGGCGAGGTCTCCACGTCGACGATCGAGATCATGGCCGTCGAGAGCGTCTCGTCCTTGACCTCGCGCGTCAGGAGATCGGCAATCTCCTGACGCAACAAGTGGTTGATGCGCTCAATGCGGCGACTGACCACACGTCCTCTTAGATGCGTTCGCTGGCGAACATCTCCATGGTGTCGCCCGCAACAAGATCGTCCCATCCATTCAGGGCGAGACCGCATTCGAAGCCTTCGCGCACCTCATTGACATCATCTTTGAAGCGGCGGAGCGAGGCGATCGCTCCCTCCCACAGCGGCTGTCCGTTCCGCTGCAGGCGCACCCGATCCTGGCGCTGCACCACGCCGTCGAGGACGATGCAGCCGGCGACGACCTTGCGCCCGGCTTTGATGGCCTGCCGTACCTCGGCGTGGCCATGGATCACTTCGCGGTAGCGAGGCTCGAGCATGCCGTTGAGCAACTGCTCGACTTCTTCGAACAGCGTGTAAATGACGCTGTACTCACGAATAGCGACGCCGTTCGGGTCGGCTGCCCGCCGGGCCTCGGTCTCGGTTCGTACGTTGAACGCGATGATCATTGCTTTCGACGCCATTGCCAGGTTGACGTCGTTGACATTGACGTTGCCGAGCCCCGCGTGGATGACCTTGGCGCGCGTCTCAGTCTGATCGCCGAGTTTTTCGAGCGAGTTAACTATTGGCTCCACGCTCCCCTGGACATCGGCTTTGACGATCAGGTTCAGCTCCTTGATGGCTCCCGAGCGGATGCGGGCGAAGACCGCTTCCAGGTTCATCTCGCCATCACCCTCGTGCTGACCATCGCCGCTGCCGGCTTCGATCATTGCGCGGGCGGCTCGCTCGTCGGCGACGGTCATGAACCGGTCGCCAGCCTCGGGCACGCCAGTCAGGCCGAGGATTTCGACAGGAAAGGAAGGTGGGGCCTCCAGAACTCGGCGGCCGTGATCGTCGAACAAGGCCTTGATACGGCCCTGGGCTGAGCCCGCCACGACCAGGTCGCCAACGTGCAGCGTTCCGCGCTTTACCAACAACGTCGCCACCGCGCCCCGGCTCTTGTCCATCTTGGCTTCTATGACTGCGCCCGAAGCTAGCCCGTTCGGATTCGCCTTCGGGTCGACCTCAGCGTCGGACACCAGTTGAATGGTCTCGAGCAGAGTCGTAATCCCCTGCTGGGTACGCGCTGAGACAGGAATCGCTTCGACGTTGCCGCCGTACTCGGTGACGACCACCCCGAGATCTGCCAGCTCTTGTTTGACCCGCTCCGGATTCGCTGAAGGCGTATCCACTTTGTTGATGGCAATGATGATCGGCACCTTCGCGGCTCGGGCATGGTCGATGGCTTCCCGCGTCTGGGGCATGACGCCATCATCTGCAGCCACGACGATCACAGCGATGTCGGTGACCTGGGCTCCGCGCGCACGCATAGCGGTGAACGCCGCGTGGCCAGGCGTATCCAGGAACGTGACCAAGCCGCCGTTCACTTCAACTTGATACGCCCCGATGTGCTGAGTGATGCCCCCCGCCTCGCCGGCCGCAACGCGGGTCTTGCGAACAGAGTCGAGCAAGCTTGTCTTTCCGTGATCGACGTGCCCCATGATGGTGACCACAGGCGGACGTGGCACCAGCAGGCTCGCATCCTCGCTGCTCTCCTCAGGCGGCGCCGATGCCACCGTTTCGGCGGCGACATCGACAGCGGGCCCCGAGGGCAGGGGTGTGACTATCGGTGCGGCCACGGCCGGCGAGGCAGCGGCCGCTGCCTGCTCGCGGACCTCGAAGCCCAGATCCGTGGCAACCACCGCCGCGGTGTCGTAGTCGAGCGCCTTGTTGATCGTAGCCACGGTGCCGTTGGTGAACAGCGTCTTGATGACCTGGGTTACGGCCACACCCAGAATGCCAGCCAGGTCCGCCACGCTGACCACCGAAGGCAAGTCAATTGGTCCCGTCTGCCCGGCGCGGGCGGCGGTTGCGTTCGCGGCCTCGGCGGCGCGCCGCTCGAACGCCTCGAGCTGGCCCCGCCGACCGCCACGTGTTTGACCTGGGCGGTTGGCAGGGCGTGAGCGTTGCATGGGTCTTGGCATACGTATGTTCTTCCTCGTTTACTCGTTGCGCGGCGAGGTAGCGCTCAGCCGCTGGGCATACTCATGGAGCTTGGTAAGGAGGTCATCCTCGGCGACGGTGTCGACTTTCAAGCAGCGCGCGAGCGCTCCGCGTGGTTTGAGCGCGGCCTGCCAGCACGCCGGCGAGTCACATACGTACGCACCTCGTCCTGAGAGCTTTCCGCTCGGGTCCATGGTGACACTGCCGTCAGGACAGCGAACGATGCGCACGAGCTGTCGCTTGGCATTGGTTTGACGACAAGCGACGCAAGTTCGTTGGGGGTCGTGCCGCGGACGCTTCCCCTGGGCGGGGGCCGCCAAGCGGGCTACTCCGTCCGCGCCCCGACCGGCTCGGTGTGCTGCTCGGCCGCGGGCACGGGGGTATTGTGCTGCTCGTCGGCGGCGACGGCAACGTCACTTTTTATGTCGATGCGCCAGCCAGTCAGCTTGGCAGCCAGGCGCGCATTCTGTCCCTCTTTGCCGATGGCCAGAGATAACTGCCGCTCCGGCACGACGACTTTGGCCGTGCGCGTCCCTTCGTCGATGGTGACATGGCTCACCTGAGCCGGGCTCAGCGCGTTCGCCACGTACTGAGCGGGGTCTTCGTTCCATTCGACCACGTCGATCTTTTCGCCACTCAACTCATTGACGATGTTCTGGATGCGCACGCCGCGCACGCCCACGCATGAACCGACCGGATCGATGCTCTCCTGCCGAGCGGACACAGCGACCTTCGATCGAAAGCCTGCCTCGCGGGCGATGGCTTTGATTTCGACAGCGCCGGAAAAGATCTCCGGTACCTCCTGCTCAAACAGGCGGCGAAGCATGAGCCGATGCGCGCGCGAGACAATGATCTGAGGGCCGCGGGGAGTGTCACGCACCTCGGCGACATACACACGCAGGCGCTGACCCTGGAAGTAGCGCTCGGTAGGCACCTGCTCGGTGCGCGGCATGACGGCCTCGGCCCGATCAATCTCGATAATGACCGTGCCTGCCTCGATGCGCTGGATCACTCCGTGGACGATCTCTCCCTCGCGCTCGGCGAACTGATTGAAGACCAGGCGACGCTCGGCATCGCGCAGTTTCTGCATGACAACCTGCTTCGCCGTCTGGGCGGCGATGCGGCCAAACTGCGGCGGCGTCACGTCCTCGTAGATCTGCTCGCCAGGCTGAGCATTCGGGAACAGCGTCTGGCCCTCGGGGCTCTTCAGCGTGCGGGCCTGCTCGAGGATGATCAGGTTGGAATCGTCCTCGACATCGTCAGGAATGTCTTCGATGACCGTCAACCAGTGGTAAACGCGGGGCTCACCAGACTCGCTGTCGATCTCCGCAGTGATGAGGCGGCTATCCTCCTCGTGCTGCTTGTACGCGGACACAAGGGCCTGCTGGATGGCTTCCATCACCATCTCGCGTGGCACGCCTTTTTCGGCGGCAAGTTGGGTGATGGCAGTCACGAATTCACTTTTCATGCTGGCATTCCCTCCGCTCTTTGGACTGCGATCGGTTGGCGTGGATCCCTACAACAAAAGAAGTGGGGGCTACCCACTTCGCAAGTACGTCGGGTCCGACCACGACTCTGTCCGGCCGTGCCAACGACGAGTATACCACAGCCGAAACGGCTGCTCACACTCTGGCGGCTGGCTCCTGCCACTTCCCGTGGCGCCGAATCAGGTCCACCAGGCGTTGGTCCGCCTGCTCTTCGGGCACGGATTTCTCCACGACTTCCTTGCCGACATAGAGGTTCACATGACCTGGCGAGCCACCCACGTAGCCGAAATCAGCGTCAGCCATTTCGCCTGGACCGTTAACCACACAGCCCATGATCGCAATCTTCACCCCCTTCAGATGACTGGTGCGGGAGGCGATGCGTTCAGTCGTGCTCTGCAGGTCGAACAAGGTGCGCCCGCAGGATGGGCACGAAACAAACTCGGTCTTGGTGATGCGTGCGCCGGCGCCTTGCAAAATGCCGAACAGCAACCGCAAACGGCTTTCGTCTGCTCCGGACGCAGTGAGTCCGACGCTATCTCCGAGCCCGTCGCACAGCAGCGAGCCCAGGACCGTCGACGCGCGCAGCAAGACGTCCAGTTCATCCCCGTCGATGACCAGTTCGAGATGAAGCGGCCGGTCAGCCGAGCTTGTGGCCAGGGCTCGGTAGGCACGGACCGCGTCGTACCAGGCGGGAGGCGGCTCGATGCGGGCCAGCCGAGACAGGTCCGAGGACGCGTCGAAGCCCTCCTCGGGTGGGTTCAGGATGGCTACGGCTGAGCCGCCGCCGACGGCGAGGCTGCCGATGTCCACGGGGGCTGAGCTGCGGCGCGCATAGACATACGGGTCGACCCGTTCGGCGGCGGGGTTGAATGCGCGAGCCAAGGGCAGGCCCATGTTGTAGGGTTCGACGAGTCGCATCGCCACGGGGATTTCGGCCTCCGGCTCTTCGGTCAACGAGACCCGCACGGTGTCTCCCAGGCCATCGTCCAGGAGCGCGCCGATACCCACCGCCGACTTGATTCGACCGTCCTCGCCAAGTCCAGCCTCCGTCACACCCAGATGCAGCGGGTACGCATCGAGGCCTTCCTCGTCCATGCGCGCTACGAGCAGGCGGTAGGCCTGGATCATGATTTTCGGGTTCGAGGCTTTCATGGACAGGACCATGTCGTGGTAGGCGTGCTTTCGGGCAATCCGCACGAACTCGAGCGCCGACTCGACCATCCCGGCCGGGGTGTCGCCGAAGCGGTTCATGATCCTGTCGGACAGGGAGCCATGATTCGAGCCGATGCGCATAGCCACCCCGCGAGACTGGCACTTCAGCACCAGTGGCGTGAAGCGCTCCTCGATACGGCTGATTTCGGCGGCGTAGTCGGCGTCGGTATATTCGCGGACGCGGAAGTGCTTCTGGTCCGCGAAGTTGCCTGGGTTGACACGCACCTTATCGACATGCTCGACAGCTTCCAGAGCCGCCGCCGGACTGAAGTGGATGTCGGCGATCAATGGCACCCCGATACCGCGCGCGCGCAAGCGGCGCTTGACCTCGCCGATGGCCTGCGCGTCGGTCACCGTCGGGGCGGTAATACGCACGATCTCGCAGCCAGCTTCCACCAAGCGGATCGTTTGCGCCACAGTCGCCTCGACATCCTGGGTCCGAGTGGTGGTCATCGATTGCACGCGGATGGGTTGCACGCCTCCAACCCCTACGTTGCCGATGCGAACCTCGCGCGTGAGACGGCGCTGGTACGTGAAACGGCTACCGCAGTAGGCGGGCAGGCTGGTGAGTAGCATCAGGGCTGTCGCTAGCGACCACCCCAGTTGATAGCTGGCAGCGGAGACGTAAGGTCGTTCAACGAGATGATGACCATCAGTGTGAGCAGGAGCACGATCCCGACCAGGTGAAAAGCGGCCTCGCGCTCGGGAGGTATCCGCCGCCCGCGAATGGACTCCAGGAACACGAAGAACAGACGGCCGCCGTCAAGCGCCGGAATAGGCAAGAGGTTCGCGATGGACAGTCCGGCGCTGAACAGGCCGGTCAGGATGAACAGCGGGTACCAGAAGCCTGTGTCGGCGACGTAGCTGACCGTTTCAGACGTGGCTTGAGCCATTCCCACAAGCCCGATCACGCGCGCGTCACTCGGCGCGATGCTGCCTTCGATAAGCATCTTGGGCACGCTGAGCGTGGCGCCGATTGCCCGCGCCGTTTGCAGGAAGCCCTGCTGAAAGGCTGCTAGCGTGTCCAAGCGCACCAGGCCGCCGGCGAGGACGATACCGATAGCCCCCTGTCCCTGGGGAGGGTTCGGGCGGGGGATCAGCGTGGTCGTTACGGTCTGATCGGCCTGGCGGACCTCGATCTGGATAGGTTGGCCCAGATGCGTCTGGGTTGCTTCGCGAAAGGATTGGACATTCACCGGCTGCCCGTCCAGGCTGACGATGACGTCGCCGGCCTGCAGTCCTGCCGCAGCGGCAGGGCTCTCCGGCGCCACTTCGGCAAGCTTGACCGGCCCCTCTGGTGGCACGCCGGGCACACCCACGATATACACCAGGCTGAAGGCAACCACCGCCAGCAAGAAGTTCATCGCCGACCCAGCGACCAGGACGAAAGCTCGGACGGCGCCTGGCTTACTGGCGAAGCTGCCAGGAGCGGTGGGATCTTCCTCGCCCAGCATCTTGACGAACGCGCCGAACGGGATCCAGTTGATCGAGTAGGTCACCCCGTTGCGCTTAAAGCCCCACAGGCGCGGCGGGAGTCCGAAGCCGAACTCCAGAACGGTGATGCCCGCCAGGCGCGCGGTGATGAAGTGTCCCGCCTCATGCACGAACATCATCAAGCTCAGAATGGGCACAAACGCCAGCAGCTGCGGGTTCATCGACTGCACCGAATCATAACAATCGCCTTTGGCGCCCCCGAAGTTATTGGCAAGCCCAGTCGCGAGAGAAGTCGCGCGCCCACGCGTCAGCTTCGAGCACCTGCTCGAGGCTGGGTTTGGCAACAGGCGTGTGCGCCTGCAGGGTTGCGTCGATCGCCGGTGCGATGCGCGTAAAGCCGAGGCGCTCCGCCAAAAAGAGCGCGACTGCCTCCTCGTTCGCCGCATTCAACACGGTGGGGTACGTGCCGCCACCCCGGCCTGCCTCGTACGCCAGTTCGAGGCAGGGATGCTTGTGCCGATCGACCTCGCCAAACGTGAGCTGGCCCACGGTGGTCAGGTCCAGGCGGTCCGCCGGCGTCGCAAGCCGACGAGGGTGAGCCAGAGCATATTGAATCGGCAGGCGCATGTCTGGCATACCCAGCTGGGCTTTGACGGATCCGTCGACGAACTCGACGAGTGAGTGCACCACGCTCTGGCGGTGAATGAGGACGTCGATACGCTCGAACGGGAGCCCGAACAGCCAGTGCGCTTCGATTACCTCGAGACCTTTATTCATCAGTGTCGCCGAATCAATGGTGATCTTGGGGCCCATGCTCCAGGTTGGGTGCTGCAGGGCCTGGGCCGGGGTAGCGTCCGACAATGAGTCGGCGGCTCGATCGCGGAAAGCGCCCCCAGAGGCAGTCAGCAGGAGGCGCCGCACACGCTCCGCGTAGGGTTGCTCACCTTGCAGGCACTGCCAGATGGCGCTGTGCTCACTGTCAATAGGCAGCAGTTCGGCGCCGGTCGATGCGGCCGCCTCGGTGACCAGGTGGCCAGCCATGATCAAGGTTTCTTTGTTGGCCAGAGCGACGGGCTTGCCGGCTTCGAGTGCGGCGATGGTTGGCCGGAAACCGACCGTGCCGCTGGTGGCGATCACGACCAGGTCGACCTCTGGGTCACACGCGATGCCTACCAGGTCCTCGGGGCCGTCTATCGACGTACGACAGGTGAGCTGTGGTCGGAACTCGCCGACCTGAGCGTCGAAGAGGGGCGACGGGCGCGCTGCTACCAGCGCCCGAATCTGGAACTCATCCGGATGCCAGCGCACCACCTCGAGCGTTTGCCGACCGATCGAACCCGTACTGCCCAGCAGGGCAATGCGCTTCATGCGGTGAACGCATGCAAATACAGGACCGCGATGGGCGCGCAGAACAACAGGCTGTCCATACGATCTAGCAAACCGCCATGGCCCGGGATGAGGACGCCGGAGTCCTTGACGCCCGTCTGACGCTTGACCAGTGACTCGACCAGGTCCCCAGCGATGGTCGCTAGAGCGATGGCCAGCCCGTAGCCGGCCATCAGAAGAGCCGGCTGACCGACAGCCAGACCGAGCAGTGGTCCGACGAGCGCGGCGCCGACCAGGCCGGCCAGTGCGCCCTCGACCGACTTCTTCGGGCTGATGTGTGGGGCCAGGCGGATGCGACCGACGGCGCCACCCACAAAGTAGGCGCTGCTGTCGCATACCCAGCTCAGAATGAGCAGGGCGATCACCCAGAAGCCCGGCAGAAAGTCAGTTGGCAAACGTCGGAGGGGCAGGTAGAACTGCATCAGCCCACCCAGGTACAGCGCCAATCCGAGGCTGAGCGCCCAATCCACGAGTGCCCGATCAGAAGTCGGTCGGACAATCAGCGCCACCAGGCTGGCGATCACCATAATGACGACGAGCAGTAGACCGTCCGGGGCAACCCTCCACAGGTCGAGCTCTGGCCGAAGCCACGCATCCGCAGGCAACAAGACCGCCAGTCCGATGAGGACCACATCCATAGGCACGTACCCACCAGCGCGCAACATGGCGCGGACCTCGAAAGCGGCAAAGCCCGTGGCCAGGCAGATGAACCCACCGTAGGCGATCCAGCCTGGCTGCCCAGGCTCGAGGTTGCCGAAGTAAGCCACACCGAGCAGGAATGGGACCGCGAACAGACCGCTGATGATTCGAAGCGTGAGCCCACGCGCTCCGCGGTCCACCGGCCGATGCCCCTGTTTCGACCCTCCACTCACCGTGTCCGTCAACGCCGTCACTGGAGGCCCTTCACTACCCTTCCGTCAACCACGCGCCACCTGCAAAGGGCTGGGCCGGCCGAACGCGGACCGAGCTGGTCCGGACCGCTGAGCCAGTAGCAAGCGCGGTCAGCGCGTCCATGCCGAAACTCCTACAGCCACATCGCCGCGCCGGGTTCCCGCGGCCCTGCTGCGGGCGCAGGCCAGTGCTGGCGGGCTGCCCGTCGAGGAGGAACGAGCGAACCGATGCCTCTCAGTGGGTCCGCTGTCGGCGCGCAGCCGGGTGAACGTTAGCTCAGGCCGCCGAAGCGTCGACTGCGCCGGCCGAACTCCGCGAAAGCCTGGTACAGCTCTTCGCGCCCGAAGTCGGGCCAGCATATCGGTGTGGAATAGTACTCGGCATACGCTGCCTGCCACAGCAGGAAATTGCTGAGGCGCATCTCGCCACCCGTGCGGATGACAAGGTCGAGATCAGGCAACCCCGCGGTATCCAGGTGCTGGTCGATCACTGCGTCTGTAATCGCCTCGGCGGTCACGCCCTGCGCCAGGAGCCGCCGGACCGCCCTGGCGATCTCCTGACGGGCGCCATAGTTGAAGGCTACATTCAGGACGAGGCCCGTGTTCGCCCGCGTGAGCTCAACCGCTGCGCGCACGCGGTCGGCCAGTCGGGGCTGGATTCCCTGGAGCTCACCGACGTGGCGTATCTGGACATTGTTACGGTGCAGTTCGGCCGCCTCTTTGTCGATGCGCTGCAGGAGCAATCGCATGAGACCGTGCACTTCGTCGACGGGTCGGCGCCAATTCTCTGTCGAAAAGGCGTAGATCGTCAGCACTTCAACACCCGCGTCGGCGCAGGCGATGGTGATCGGCCGCACATTTTCGGTACCCGCGTGGTGACCAGCCAGGCGCGGCAAATTGCGGCCCTTGGCCCAGCGGCCGTTCCCGTCCATGATGATGCCGACATGCGTCGGAACGGCCGCGGGTCGCGCAATGGCCGCTGCCTGTGTCGTCGACTGAGGGTTCGGTGCGCCCGCCACCATCGTCATACGCTCAGACCTCCGTCACTTCCGTCTCCTTGCGCCTGGAGACTTCCTCGATGCGCTTGACGAACTGATCCGTCAACTTCTGCAGTCGTTCCTGGGCTCGCTTTTCGTCCTCCATCGAGATCCCGCTGTCCTCTTCCTTCTCGGCCTTGCGAAGATGATCGAGGGCATCTCGACGGCAGTTGCGGACCGCAACGCGAGCCTCCTCTGCCCGCTGGTGGACCTGCTTGACGAGCTCTTTGCGGCGATCTTGAGTCAGCTGGGGGAGCACCAGGCGGATCACCTGGCCATCGTTGGTCGGGTTGATTCCCAGATCAGACTTCAGAATGGCTTTTTCAATGACGCCCAACATGCCGGGATCCCAGGGCTGCACGACGACCATGCGCGGGTCTGGCGCACTGACATTGGCGACGCCGTTGACTGGTGTCGGCGTGCCGTAATAATCGACCTGGATCCGATCGAGAAGTGCAGGGCTGGCGCGTCCGGTGCGCACCGACTGTAGGTCGTGCCCAAGGACTTCGACGGCCCTGGTCATCTTGTGCTCGGCGGTTTTCAAGATCTCATCAAGCATGGTCAGCTCTCAGCATAAAAGCTCTCGGCGTTCAGCCATCCGCCGCCAGCATGCTGGTGCATGCTGGACTGTACGGGCAATACACCGCGAGCATGAGAGGCTGCTCGCTCGCTACAGCCTGATGGCCGGGCGCATTCAGGATACGAGCGTTCCGACGGTCCGGTCGCCTTCGACGAGCCTCAGGAGATTGCCCTCATCTGTCAGATCGAACACGATAATCGGCATCTTGTTGTCCATACACAGCGAGAGTGCGGTTGCGTCCATCACTTTCAGGCGCCGTTCGAGCGCTTCCATATACGTCAGGTGATGAAATTTCTTCGCGTTCGGATCACGGTTCGGATCCGCGTCGTACACGCCGTCCACACGGTTCTTGGCCATAAGCAGCACGTCCGCGCCGATCTCCAGCGCCCGCAGCGACGCCGCGGTATCGGTCGTGAAGTACGGATTGCCGGTGCCGGCACCGAAGATGACCACCCGTCCTTTTTCGACGTGGCGGATAGCGCGGCGGCGAATGTACGGCTCAGCTACTTCCGTCATCGTGACCGCGCTCTGCACGCGCGTCCGCAGCCCTCTGCGTTCCATCGAAGATTGTAGGGCGAGCGCATTCATGACCGTGGCGAGCATACCGATATAGTCGGCGGTGGCACGGTCCATCCCACGGTCGGCCGCTGGTACGCCTCGCCAGATGTTGCCGCCGCCAATGACCATGCCGACCTCCACGCCGCGCTCGACCACCGCCGCCACCTGCCGAGCGATGGTCTCGAGGGTGCTGGGGTCGATGCCATGTGGCGCCGAGCCCTGAAGCGCTTCGCCGCTGAGCTTCAGGAGGATTCGGCGGTAGCGCAGCTGCCCATTCGGAGAAGGGGCATCGGCCACGCTAGTGTGCGCACATGCTTACTGGCCGCCGAGCTCGAACCGCGAAAAGCGGCGGATGACGATGTTTTCGCGAACTCTGGCGATCGTCTCGTTCAGCAGGTCCTGGATGGTCTTCGCGGCATCACGAATGTACGGCTGGTTGAGCAGCGGCAGGTCGCCGTCGCTCGACTCGTCCTTGGCGCTGATCCGGCTCGGATTCGTCGCAGCCACCTGCATCGCGATTTCGCGGGCAAGCGTTTTGAAGTCGTCCGTGCGCGCGACGAAGTCTGTTTCACAGTTGAGCTCGATCATGGCGCCAATGCGACCAGCGTGGACATAGCTGTCGATCAGTCCCTGGCCTGCCTCGCGGCCAGCCTTTTTCTCTGCCATAGCTAGGCCGCGCTCTTTGATCAACGCCTCGGCTTTGGTCAGATCGCCCAGAGCATCGTCAACCGCGCGCTTGCATTCCATAATGCCGGCGCCGGTTTTCTCGCGTAGTTCTTTGATCAGTTCGGTGGTGCTTGGCATGAACTACGCGTCCTCATCCTCGTCGAGCTCGTACTCCATCATGAAGTCCTCTTCGGTCATCATGGGCAACTCGGACGGCATCTCTTCGATCTCGCCTTCTTCCAAACCAGTGCCTGGGACCACCTCGCCCATGGCCGCTGCACGCAGCTCGCGACCCTCGACGATCGCATCGGCTACCTTGCCGGCGATGAGCCGCACGGCGCGAATAGCATCGTCGTTGGACGGCACTGGCCAATCGATCAACTGCGGATTGCAGTTTGTATCGACCATTGCCACAATCGGCAGCTTCAGGCGATTGGCCTCAGCTACGGCAATGCCCTCGCGGTGCGGATCGACAATGAACACCATGTCGGGAAGGCGGTAGGTCTTGCGCCATCCGCCCAGCATGCGCTGCAACTTTTCCAGCTCATCCTGAAGGCGAATCGCCTCTTTCTTTGGTAACTGCTCGAACTCGCCTCCTTCTTTACGACGCTCGAGATCTTCCATACGCCGCAGCCGCGTGAGGATCGTGGAAAAATTGGTGAGCGTGCCGCCCATCCAGCGCTGGTTCACGTATGGCATACCGGCACGCGTAGCTTCCTCAGAGATGGTGTCCTGGGCCTGCTTCTTGGTGCCAACGAACAGCATGCTCTTGCCATCTGCGGCCTGCTGTCGCACAAAGCCCATCGCCTCGTCGAGTCTGCGCACCGTCTGCTGCAAATCGATAATGTGAATGCCGTTACGTTCGGTGAAAATGAACGGGCGCATGCGCGGGTCCCATCGGCGCGTCTGATGGCCGAAGTGGACGCCCGCTTCGAGCAGCGTCTTCATTTGTACGGGTGCGGGCATAGCTTTCCTACAAACCTCCGTTAGGTCCTCCGCGGTCGCTCATGTGGATTCGGAATAGCACGGAGTGCGCTGCGACCGCGTGTGGAATGGAATAAACGCCTGAGTATATCAATGGTCACGTCTAGCGGCCGTTGACTTTGTCGACGTTGGCGTTGTGCTCGTCAAGTGTGCGGGCGAACAGGTGGGTACCACTGCCGTCTGTGGTTGCGACGAAGTAGAGGAAGGTTGTTGTGGCGGGCTGCAGGACGGATTGGATGGACGCCTCGCCCGGGTTGCAGATCGGTCCTGGCGGCAAACCCCGACTCACATAGGTATTGAACGGCGAGTCAATTCGAAGATCGGCCGGCGTCAGTTCCTGCTTCCAATAGTGATATGCGCTCGCGGCAGGACCGTCGTGGGTGGCCACCGCGTACTGGACAGTAGGATCCGCCTGCAACGGTAGATTGGCGGCCAGTCTATTCAGATAGACGCTCGCGATGGTCGGCCTTTCAGACGCCAGTTTGGCTTCGCGCTCGACGATCGACGCCAGGGTGAGCACCTGGTGCGGCGTAAGCTTCGACTCCGGCTGGGAACGCAGGGAAGTGCCCACGCGCTGGCTGAACATGCGCACCATCAACTCAGCAGCCCTCACCCCGGACACCGCCTGGGGAACCTCGTATGTGTCAGGGAACAGGTAGCCCTCGAGACTCGGTGGCGGAGCAGGTCCGAGGAGGTCCACACCTGGCACTGACGCTGGAGAGCCCACGGCGTGGACAAAATCCTCGCGCGGGGCAAAGCCGGTGGCATCCAGACGGTCTGCGATCTGCTCGGTCCGCCAACCCTCGGGAATAGTCACCAGCAGCCCGCGTTTGACTTGGCCTCTGGCGAGGACCTGAATGATGTCGTTTGTGGACATCGAGCGGCTGAGCTCGTAGTCACCGGCGGCCAGCTCGCTTCCCACACCGGCCTGTTCCGCTGCCAGTCGAAATGCCAAACCAGAGCGGATCAAGCCGCGCTGCTGCAGGTTCGCGCCGATTTCGCCGGCCGACGACCCGGGCGGGACGGTGACGACTTGCTTGGAGCTGTCCTGAGTGTCCACTGGCGCCATCGGATCCGCGAGTTGGCCAAGCCGCTGGCCAAGGATTGGAGTCGAAGAATCGCCCAACACCATATAGCCCACCGCTGCGCCCGCAGCCACGACGATCACAGCGAACAAGACCACCAGGACACGAGCGATCATCGTGTCACGGCTTGGTGGCGTCGGCCGAATGTCGCCCGCCACATAGCGGCTGCCGCGCGAGTTCGGGGTGCGCTGGTGTTGATTCAACCACCTGCATGCTCACGACTGTGGTCCAGGTAGTCCTGGAGGATGACCGCCGCGGCTATGGCGTCCAGCTGGCCGCGTTGGCGCACTCGGCGGGTAGGGCGACCCTGCGCCCGAACGATGTCTTCGGCTTGCTGAGTCGATAGTCGTTCGTCCCACAACTCGACCGGCAGCCCGAGCACGCGTGAGGCGACGCGAGCGAAGTCTTGAGCTCGACGCGCCTGCTGCCCCGCCGATCCGTCCGCATTCAATGGTAGACCGACCACGATCTGGGCGACGCCCCCGCGCTGAGCCATATCTGCCAACGCGTCCAGCACCGGCCGCAGTCCGCCCGCGCGATCGAGCACGCACACGGGGCTCGCGAGCAATCGCAACTGATCGCTGACCGCCACGCCTACGCGTCGCTCGCCGGCGTCGATGCCAAGTATCCGAGTCTGCAGCACTCGCGACGTTACTTCGAACCCAGGACGTTGACGTCTACCCGAAAAGCGCGCGGCGCCCAGGCCGGGACGACGTCTACGCTGGGTGCC
>JBPCIO010000095.1:0-10156 GCA_051006215.1 Chloroflexota bacterium | reverse complement strand
AACCGCCTGCTGGGCTGCCTGCACCATTGCCTCCAAACACGCCAGCTCTACGACGAGGGCACCGCATTTCGGGCTGCTCTAAAAACCGCCGCTTGACAATTAAAACGATCGGATGTCTGCACCCGATCAAGCGGGTGTGGTCGCCGAACCGCTTCAATCGGCGCGCAAACGAACTGAGCTGCGCCGGATCCTCCCGGTGAACACAGTAGCTGTCGGATAGGAGATCACGAACGGCGCGCGTCAGGTCGATGAGCAGGGGGCAACCCGCCTTTAATCAACATCGAGCGCCGGGCGAGACGGGGCGCAGTCGCTTCCCTTTGTCACTTACTCAACTTCTTGATGGCTTCCTCGGTGACCGGGGTGAAGAAGTTGATGAGGTTGCCGTCTGGATCGCGGAACAGGATGGAGCGGTTGCCCCAGGGCATCGTGGTGGGCTCCTGCACCCAATTGCTGACCAGCGGCTTGAGCCGCGCGTATTCGCGGTCGACGTCCTCGACGTGGAACTCGATGATGATAGTGTGGTTGTCGGCGGGGCGTGCGGAGTCGCTTCCGAACAGCTGCGCCGTCTGCGTGTGGCCGATCGCCAGGGTGCAGGACGACAGCACGAGCTCGGCGAACACGGGCGTGTAGCGCACTGCCGAGACTCCGGTGACCCGCTCATAGAACTGGACCACATGCTCTAGGTCGTCGGTGATCATGCGAATCGAGGCCAAGTCCATGGTGTCATCCTTCGATCAATCAAATGCCAGTCTATCAGTAATGCTACGATACCGTAGCGTATTTAAGCCTGCGGTAACATCAACCGATGGCGAAGAGGACCTCTGAGGAGGCCGAGCCCACACAGCGCTCCCTAGCACCAACGACGGAGCGCGGCACCAAAGCGATCGATGGCCGTGTCCAGCGCTCCCGCGACCGCGTGCTGGCGACCACCTTCGAGCTGCTCAGCGAGAGTGGGCTGGCGGGCCTGGCCGTTGATGAAGTCGCCCGTCGGTCTGGGGTCGCGAAGACCACCATTTACCGTCACTGGCCGACCCGTGCCGCGCTGGTGATCGATGCGTGCTCGCGGCTCAGCGCCGAACTGGAAGTCCCCGATACCGGATCCCTCGAAGGTGACGTCGCGGCGATCCTGACGAACATCGCTCAGCTGCTGCGCACAGCGCGGTGGTCGTCGGTTCTGCCCTCGATCGTCGACGTTGCCGAGCGAGATCCGGAGTTCGCCAACATCCATAGCAGGATCCAGTTTGGGCATGCCACGCCGCTTAGAGAAGTCCTCGAGCGGGCAGCACGCAAGGGCGAGTTACCGGCAACGGCTGACCGCTCCACCATAGTCGCAGCTCTCATGGGCCCGCTTTTCTACCGCCGTTGGTTCTCACGCGAGCCGATCGATGATCAGTTCGTACAGATGATCACCAGGGTCGTCATCGCTAGTCAACGAGCCGCAGATGAGTGCCATCCGTTTCGCGGGATTCCTTTCGGCGCCTCCTAGCGCCTCATCACTTCGTTGACGCTAAGGGGGAAACGGCGAGCCGACTGGCCGTCTACCTAAAGGCCAACGCCTGACCAGTTGGACGCTGAACTCCTGATGCCGTTGTTTTGTAATCGAGCCCGGTTTCTCGTCGACAAGCACGGTGTGGGCTGGACATCCTGGTGCAGCAGCGTCGTGACCGACACACGGCCGAAACATTCCTACAGCGCAGTTGAGAAGCCGAACCACAACCGGTAGTACCTCGGGAGCCCACTGTGGTGGTACATCTTGTGTTTGCGGAGCTCAACTTTGACAACACCCCAACATGCGCTACCCGCCAGCGTCTCGCAGCGAGCGGCTGCTAGGTCGGGTTAAGGGCAATCTGCCAGGCGCAAGCGGAGGTGACGTCCAGGTAGTAGTCACCGGGCTTGATGTTGGTCACGTAGGTCGCCCCGCTGGCACCGGTCGCTGGGACCTGGAAGTGATCCGCCAGATCAGTCACGTGGCCGAGCGACGCCTCGGCATGCGCGATGTCAACGACCCTCAGCTCCACCGAGTGGGTGCATGGCGGAAACTCGGCGGCCTCACCCCAGGCGGACCAGTCGCCACGGTATGTGCCGCCGGCCAGGTAAAACGGGCTCGTGGTTTGGCTGCCGATGCCCGTGAGAACGACTGGACCTTCAGCGGTGCGTACGCTAGGGGTGACCGCACGTGGAGGCCCGCTTACACTGGCGTCGGAGCCACGACCGACTATGAGTCCCGTGAACACCACCGCGGCGAGCGCCAAGCCACCGAAAACCAGTCGCCGGGCTGACTTCATGCCGGTGCGATGGTACGTCGGCGTATCGCCGCAGGCGACGGCGGCGGCTCAGACGGTGATGACGCCTTGCCGCAACCGAGGTACGTCTGAAAGTCGGCCATAGCGCGGAGACGTGTGCCCAGGGACTCCCGCGCCGGGCCGACGCTGCTACGTTGCCCCAGCGAACTTGCCCAACTGGGTTTCAAGTTGAGCTCGTTCCAGTCAACCTGTGCGAGGCCAGCGAGCGGCAGACCGACTATGTTCCAGTCGACGGCGCCCAAGTACGTCTGGTACTCCAGCGGATCGCCCAGGATCTCGAAGGCCAAGCCGCCGACTGCGGATCCCAGCGGGAGGGCCCGGAACTTCGCGTCGAGATTGCCTGGCTGATCTAGTGCGGAAGCCTGCCCCGCTCAGCCCATGGCAAGAGCGCGCCCAACTCTGTCGGCAAGTCGGCATAGACTCATGAGACTGTTCAGAAAACTGGACGCCTTGCCGTAGGATCCTGCGCCGTTGCTACTCACGGGCCGACTTGAACTGGCGGGTCATGAACGCGTCGACTTTCGTTTCGGCTTTCAGTTTGAGGGTGGCGGCGCGGTCAGATTTGAGTGTGCCGGCTGCCACCCGGGCTTGGAATCTGGGCATCGACGTCCGCCTTGATCGCGGAGGCGACGGCAGCGTTGCTTGTACGTTGTGTTTCTGGGCGACTGCCGTCAGCGTCGAGCTGGCGAGCTTTCTGTGGAGGGCTTTGACATCGGCCAGGCCAAGCGTAGTCGCGGCTACGCTCAGCTCTTTCCTGACCAGTTTGCCGAGCACCGGTAATGAAATCTGCTGATCGCTGGAAATCGCGACGACACCGGTACGATGTCTCAGCGGGCGCTGCTGCCACTGGTCGGGGCGCAGACACCACGTACTTGGTCTTGCCTGGCCTGGCTCCTCGCCCTTTCGTGGTCGATCTGGTCGCCGACCCTGATCGACGCGGTTGATATAGTGCTCGCGCTCGAACACTCTGAGGACACGCTGGACCTGGCGCTCCGACGCGCCAGCCAGTTCCGCGATCGTGGCCACGCTGGGCCCAGCCTCGCCACTCCCCTGTCGGCCCATACACCTGGTCGCGGGTCGGGTTAGTTAAACCTTGCCATAGCCATGAGGACGAGTGGGGCTACCGGCTCCGGCACGGCGGCCGCGCGCTCATCGCGCTCGTCCATGACTGACTGCCGGTAGTTCAGCTTCCCAGATCGCGTCGACGATCTCGCCGGTGTGCCGCCTGGGTCGCTCTGGTACACGGTGGCCAGTCACGTGGGTGTCACGGCCCTCTCCACGCGGAATATCGCGCCGCCGAGCAGGCTCACCAGACTGCTGGGTGCTCACCCGTTTTCGTTCACCTTCGTCGAGCCGATTAGCCTGTCGGATCCGAGCCCGGTCGAGGGTGGCAGATGCCGTGGTGAATAGCCACACGATCGTGTCGGTGTCGGCCGAGTTCGTCGCGGGTGGCAGTCCGGACGCCATTGGCACGGCGTCGGGACGTTTTTTATGACAACCAGGTCAGGTGGGACGGTTTTGGCACGGCATTGGCACGCTCGGGTGTCAGGCTGGAGGCATTCCCTGTGGAGGTCTCAGCCCGGTGCTCGCTCTCGATCGTTTCATCCGCGCTGTTGGTTCCCGCTGGCGAGTGCTTGCGAGGGCAAACCACCGGTCGGTCCGACGTCGCGCACCCGACAGGTGCATCAAACGCGTCCGCACACTGCTCCCGGCGCTATGCGGTATCGGCATCGCCGCGGTCGCCGGCTGGCTACTGGCAGGTGGCAGCCTGCCGTCGGTCCAGACAGTTTCTGGCCCGTCCGAGCCAATGGCAGCAGGCGGTTCCGCTGGCGGCGTCCCCATTCACCTCGAGAGTACGCCGTCGGGCGCAGCGGTACGCATCGACGGCGTATCGCGTGGCAAGACCCCGCTCGACACCCTGTCGTCACCAGGCCAACACTCACTAACCCTGCAACATCCCGACGCACTCGACGACGAGCAGCCACTCTACATCGCGGACTCGGGGACAAACGTCGACGTCGGCTTGTGGCTACGCCGGCCGATTGTGGTGCCGCTGCGTCCGGTCTATCCGGGCCTCTCGGTGGTCGACGCGCGTTTCCTGGACGACGGTGAGGTCGCCCTGCTGGTGGATGCCCCCACTCAGTCTGGAGCACCGGGCGCCAGCCGTGAGAGCTCTGGCGGTTGGACCCGGCCACGGGGCAGCTCACTCGAGTAAGCGTGCCGGTCGCGAATGGGCCAAAGTCGACAATCGTCCTGGCACCCGATGGCGAGCAGATCGCCTACGTCACGCTCGGGACGGCGTCGGAACTATCGGCAAGCCTGTGGCCGAAGAGCGGCACGCTCGCACCGTCGCAGCGAGAGGCCAAGGCCAGACTCAGTGTGGGTGGCACCGGTGGATGAGGGCCAGCCGCCGCGACGCATCTTCGACCTGCCATCCGCCAGCGGACCTGGTGCCGCGAGTGATCCCGAACGGATCGTCGATCTCGTGTGGACCCCGGATGGGTCACGGTTGGTCGCGATCACGCGCCAGACCAGCCCGCCGGCTCGCGCCCGCGTCTTCGTCGTGCAGGTTCCGACTGCTGACGCCGCCAACAGCGGTAGCCAGGCAGCCGCCGACCAACTGATGCTACTGCCCGCGAAGTGCTGCCAGACTCCGCGGTGCTGGATCTGACTGGCCGCTGGCTGGCGCTGGTCACGCACGCCGCAGTAGCGCCCGGCGGCAACAACCTGCTCAGCCTGTGCGTCCTGCAGTTGCAGGCTGGCGGCACCTTTCGCGACGTCGCGGACCTCGGCTCTGCGGTCTCGGGTCCAATCGCGCCTGTGGCCTGGCCGCCCGCCACGGGAGCGAATACACGTGATCGCCTGGTGTTCGTCGGACCCGCGCCAGTCGCGGCCTCGGGCAGCGGTGGCCTCTTCGGCATCTTTGGCGCGCTGCGGGCGGCGGCTCCCCCGTCGGGCCTGTTCATGGCCGACCTGCAGGCCTCGCGGCTGGAAGACGCGCAGCCGCATCGGCTGGGGACCGCGATCAACAACTTCGCCCTGGTCTGGCGCTCGGAGACGACGCTGTTTGGCTTCGCGCGCCTGGACGACGGCACACTCGCGCTGCACTCGATCGACCCGACATCGGGTGCGGTGCATGACCTTGGCGTTCGACTGCCGACTGGCACGGCGCATGGCGCTACCGGGCTATCGGCTCGTTGGGATACGCGCCACGGCAATGTACTCCTGCTCGCAGGCCCCCCAGGTGGCGGGACATCCGGAGCCAATCCGGGTCGCGGCCCGCTCCAGGCGTGGCTGGTGTCGTTCGTCGCGCCGAGCTCGCCGCCCGGTGCGACGCACTGAAGGAGGACTCGTATGTCGCTCCACTCACACATCCGCGCGCTCGCGCCGGCCCTGACGCTTGTCGTCGTCGCGACCACGATCGCGCTGCTCGCCATTCCCCTGCCAGCCCTGGCGCAACCCGCTCCAACTCCACCTGCCGATGGGGGTGGTGGGGGAAACGGATGCTTTCTCGGGGTGATCTGTGAAAACCCGGCCACCTGGCTGCAGCAGACGATCACCAGCATCCTCACCGACCTCCTGAGCGGCCTGGCCAGCGACTTCGGCGGCGCTATCGTCGGCTTCCTCAACCAGATCAACTTCCTCACCCGCACGCCCGAGAACCTCAGCTACAGCAACGACCTCGTCAAGCAGTACGCCACCGCCACCCAGGTGCTGGCCGACGGGCTGCTCGCGGTGGTGGTCCTGATCAGTGGCTACAACGTCATGCTGCGGCCGTACCTCGGCGCGACGTGCGCGGGCGCCCTCGAGATTCTGCCGCGCATGGTGCTTGGCGGCATCCTGATCAACACCGCCGCGTGGTGGTGCCGCCTGGCGATCGACGCCAACAACGCGGCCTGTGGCGTCTTTGGTGCGCCGAGTATCGCCGAGGAGGTCGCAACCATGCTACGCGTGATCCTCGACCCGACGCACCTCTCGGGGCTGCTGATGCTGCTGGTGGCCACGGTCATGGCGATCTTGCTGCTCATCCAGCAACTGATGCGTCTGGCGCTGGTCGATGTACTGCTGATCCTGGCGCCGCTGGCGGCCGTGCGGTGGATCCTGCCCCAGAGCCAGGCATGGGGCCGCTTGTGGTGCAGGCTGTTCGTAGCGACGATCTTCGCCCAGGCCGTCCAGGTGCTCACGCTGAAGCTCGGGTTCAACCTGGCCACTGGTTTGCCACCGCTCTCCGCCTCGGGTCTGCTGCAGCCGCTACTCGGGATCGCCGTGCTGGCACTGGTGCTCAAAATCCCGGGTCTGATGGGTGGCGGCGGAGCCGGCGGCAACATCGTCGCCAGTCTGGTCGGTACCGCCGCCGGCGTCGCGGTGGGCGCCGGTGTGGGCGTTGCGGTTAGAGGCGCCCTTGGCGCGGGGGCGCGCACCGGGAAGGGCCGCTCCTCATGACGGAATCAGGCAACTCCGGCGACTTGCTGGGAGAAGGTCTCCAAGGCCTGGCGCTGGCTGTCTGCATCCTCGCTGCCGTCGCTCCGTTGGTGCCGTTCGGGCTGGCATCGATTGGCTTCGGCGCGATCCTGGGGGTGGCCGGCGGCCTGCAGGCGCCATCTCCCACGGGAAACGCTGGACAACGTCCCCTCAGTCAGACGATCCCTGTGGCGGGACTCCAGGCTCTCCCGGTCGCGATCGCGCCAATCCAGTCACCTGGTGCGGCGGCCCATGGCCTGGTGGCTAGGTGGGCTGACCGCGGCCCGCTCAACCAGTACGCGCGATCCAATTATCGGAGTGATGCCAGCTGGCTGAATTGGCGAAATGCTGACTGCTCGGCGGCTGCCCTGGACTGGCTGCTCGGCGCCTACGGCCAGCAGCTCGGCAAGCTCGACGACGCGATCGCGCTGGTCGGACCAGGGACCGGCATATCAACCGGCCTGGGCCTGCTCGATGCTCGCGGGCTGGCCCTGGGTCGAGCGCTTGCCGCCCGCGGCCTGAGCCCTCGTGAGCCGCAGACAAGCAGTGGACAACCGAGGCCGTTGAGCTCCATCGCGGAACTCCAGGCGTGGCTGGATCGGGGCCCACTGCTGCTAGACGGCGCGCGCTGGTTCGGCGTGGGGCACTGGTTTGTCGGCATCGGCTACGACGCGGGCGGCATCTTCATTCGGGACTCCAGCGGCTGGGACACCCGCTATCTGAGCTGGTCAAGGCTGTATGGCGAGGTGGGCTTCAGCTGTTGGGTCGTTGGCGTGGCCGCCTGAGCAGCCAGGAGTTTTCGGCGTGCTGTCGTCCAGCCGACCCGAACCTCGAGACGGGGCCCGTGCCTGAGACAAGGGCTGTCGCAGCACGGAATTCCCGGTACGCGCCCTCAGATCGTCAGCAGAAGGCCATCCTCCGCCAGCTCCATATCGATTGCAGACTGGCGCTGAAGCACGTCGCTGCTCATGTGCGTCAGCAGCAGACGACGGCATCTCAGACGAGCACGGTGCTGCGCCAGCGTGGCGTAGCTGAGGTGGTAACGGATCGCCTTCTCGAACACATACGCCTCACAGATGAACAGGTCGGCGCCGTCGGCCAGCTCCACGAGGGCGTCAGTCCACTCGGTGTCACCCGAATACGAGATGACCCTCTCGTCACATGCCAGGCGCAGACCGTACGCCGGCGCGCCGCTGGCGTGCACCAATTCGTAGGCTGTAACTACCGCCGTCCCGAGGCTGGTTGGCACCCGCTCCCCGAGCTCGATGAAGCGCAACTCGAATTGCCGTTCGACGCCCGATGAACCTGGAAAAAGGACCTCCATGGCCTGGAGCACGCGCTCGCGAACTCCAGGTGGCCCGGCCACCAGCAACGGATGGCGGCGGCGTGCGAACTGTTGATCGAGGACCAGGAATGGAATGCCGCCGAAGTGGTCGCCGTGCAGGTGCGAAACGATCACGGCGTCGATCGAGGCCGGCGCCAACTCCAGGCGCTTGAGTGCTACCAACGAGGATGCCCCACAGTCCAGGAGCACGTGCATCTGCGCTGAGCGGACCGAGACGCAGGCCTGGAAGCGTCCGCCGCTGCCGAAGGCATCGCCTGAGCCGATGAACTGAACAGTCAGCATTGTGGATCGAGACCCCATTGATGAGGATCGTTGAACTGCGTGCGCCTCACCAATGTGGAGGCATTTCGCGGGCCTCACCCGCTGCTTGGAACGCCTTTGGCACGGCATCAAGACGGCATTGGCACGGCATCCGGACGCCTCGTGAGGACACTGGCCGTGAGCGATTGGTTTGACACCAGTCGTAACTCCGGCGCCTCGGCGCCAACCAGATGGAGGTCCGTAGGTTCATGGACGTAGGCCCAATTGTGAAAGTGTTCGACGCACTGATGGCTGCTGGGGCCACTCTGAGTCTGGGTGCCACCGGGTTCTTCGTCATGCTGGCCGGCTATCAGTACCTGTCCGCCGGCGGCAGCGTGCGAGCGGTCGAGTCAGCCAAGGGCAGTCTTTATAACGCCCTGATTGGCTTCGCCATCGTGATCATGTGCAAGGTCATCGCCGGGCTGATAGGTGGCGCCCTTGGCGCGCCTGGCGCGGGCGGGACCACGACGACGGGCGTGGTGCTCGCGCCGACCACCTGGGTGCTGTCGCTGCTGGGTTAGCCCCGCGGGATCGGAGGAAAACGATGCCGCGCGTCTATGAATTGCCCACCCATCTGCTGGTGGAAGACCAGCTCATCGCCGGGCTGACCGCTCGGCAATTGTTGCGACTGGTGATCGGTGCATCGCTGGCCTACGGCTTCTGGGATCAGGTGCCCTGGCTGCCGGACGAGGTCCGGCTGGTACTGGCCATAGTCCTGGCGATCGTCGGCGTTCTGTTCGCCGTCCTCCAGCCAGGTGGCCGCTCGCTCGATCAGTGGCTGCTGGCAAGCCTCCTGTTCGTCGTGCTCCCGCGCCGGCTGGTCTGGCGATCCTGTGTCGAGCTCTCGCGCAATACACCGAGCGACCAGGCGGGCTGGGCCGAGCTTGAGCTATGCCCCGAATGGCTCGAGGCTGAGCCCGATCCTCAGCTGGAAATCACAACTCCTCGGTTCCGCCTGCCTGTGTTGCGGAGGCCGCGAAGGTGAGCCGGGATGAGCGCGCCGTCTGCTCCAGGCAGTTGTTGCGCGCGACATGCAAACGAGTCCCGGCACACGAACGGGCCGCTGTGCTCAAACCAGGGCAAGCACATCTGCCGCTGTCGCGACCGCTCGAATGGACGCTGCTGATCGCCCTCGTCGAGACGATGGGCATTGTCCTCGACGCTCTTGGGCTGAAGGCCGGCGCGCACAGCGTCCTGTATGAGTTGGTGGTTCGCGGGCTCGTGGACCTCGCCTCGCTTTTAGGGGTGCTGGCGCTGAGCACGTTCGGGATCACGCTGATGTGCACACACTTCGGTCATGTTCGATCACTTGCTTCCGAAACCAACCAGCACCATCGGCGCATGCGCTCCTGGTGGCCCTGGTGACCACCAGGGGCGCCGTGCAGGCTCGTCTCGACCTGGTTGCGCTTGAGGGTGGCGTGGCCTGCTTTGGGACGCGGGCGCCCACGCACGGGGTGGCGTTGCTCGATGTGGTCGGCGCCGAAGCCACGCTGGCGAGCGCTGACGATGCCACCCAGGAGGAGCTCCTCGCCGGCCGTGCTCAGTTCCTCAATGCGCAGACGACCCCGTTCCAGGTCGTCGTCAGGGCCGAGCCGATCGACCTCGAGGGCCACCTGCGTCGTGTCCAGGCGCGAGCAGCGCTATTGCCCGAGGCGCTTCGAGCCATCGCCCTGGACTACCTCGGATATTTGCCGGCGCTGGCCCACCAGCGCACGTTGCTCGAGCGGCACTGCTACGTCGTCCTGCC
>JBPCIO010000094.1:0-4120 GCA_051006215.1 Chloroflexota bacterium | reverse complement strand
CCTCTACACGAGCCGATAGGAACTGGAACATGCGGACTGCATGGGGCGGCGACGGCTTAGGAGTGTGAGCGAAGCGCCCGTCTTACCTGGTGGCGAGACTTAACCGATTGGCCGTCAGCAATCGAACAAGTAGAATATACGTGCTACGGCTTGTACGTGAGGGCCATTCTAGGAATGTTGGGCAAGGGCAATGGAAACGAATGACCAATTCTCCGGCGATCTAGGGGCGCCAAACCCGGTCGAGACGAACGGCCGTACCGTCCCCGAACAACAACTGATCACCGACTCAAAGGAAATAGAAGCTCCCACCTCAGGGTCCACAAGCTCCACAATCCGCTCCAGGACGCGGACGCCACGGTCGTTCCCTGCGTCATCATTTCTGGAAGCTTTGCCATTGGCAGAGGCAATTCAGCGTTTCGCGGCGGGCCAAAGGATTCGACGGCTTACGCTTTTCGAGAACCTCGAGCGGTCGGCTGACAGCAGCACCAGTCGCCAGCTTGTCACCAATTCTACCCAGTACGGATTGACTACCGGAAGCTATCGAGCTGAGTACCTCGAACTTACGCCCGAGGGTCGAATTGCTTCTGCGGACGAATCAGCTGGAAAACCTAGATTGGCTGCCCGGCTCGAACTGGCCATTGCGCGGATCCCTCCATTTAATGCCAATACCGGTGACTTAGGGTGCGGGAGTAGGCTTATTCCGGTCAAGTGATGACTGGAGGGCAGAGGTCATGGCACTGCAGGGCTGGTCATGGGCAGCAGCGATAGGTCCGCAAGGAGTGCAGGATCGACCGTTGCTGGAGGCGGTGGAGGCGGCCCTACCAGATGAGGTAGTCGAGCAGGCGATCGAAGTGACCGCGACACGCGAGCAGCGACGGCGGCTACTCCCCACGCGCATGGTGGTGACGCTGGTGGTCGCCATGGGCCTGTGGGCTGGCGAGTCGATGCGGCATGCTCTGGCGGCCGTCGTGGACGGCTGGCGCGAAAGTGATGTAGCCGCTGAGGCGCACTGGCACCTGCCGTGTACCGCAGCCTTGGTCCGAGCCCGCAGGCGAGTGGGAGCACGCCTGCTGCGAGTGCTCTTTCACGCGGTCGCCGGCCCGATCGCCACAGCCCAGACGCCGGGCGCGTTCTTGCACGGGTTGCGGCTGATGGCCCTGGATGGCACGACGCTGGAGGTCGCCGATACGTCGGCCAACGAGCGGGCGTTTGGTCGCCCCAGGACGCAGCGGGGGACCAGCGCCTATCCCCAGGTCCGTCTCGTCGCGCTCATCGAGACGGGCACGCACGCCCTGTGCGATGTTGTCCTGCGGCCGTGCCGTGCGGCCGAAACCCCGGCCGGACGGCGCCTGCTGCGCTCGGTTGGGCCAGGCATGCTGCTGCTGTGGGATCGGAACTTCCACTCGTTCGAGATGATCCGCGCTACTCAGGCGCGCGGCGCGGACTTCCTTGGCCGAGCCAAGGTCAACCTGATCTTCGAGCCGACCGAGGTGCTGGCCGACGGCTCGTTCCTCGCGGCCGTCTACCCCTCACCCTATGACCGTCTTCGTCAGGTGGCTGGGCACCCAGTCCGAATCATCGAATATGCCCTGGACACACCCGAGGAGCTCGGCCGCGAGCGTTACCGACTGGTCACCTCGCTGCTGGATGAACGCACCTTTCCAGCCAAACACCTCGCCGCCGTGTACCACGAACGCTGGGAGATCGAGACCACCCTCGATGAGGTGAAGGTCCACCAATGGGCACACCCGAAGCCCTTGCGCAGCCAGTCCCCACGTGAAGTCGTTCAGGAGATCTACGGTTTGCTGTTGGCTCACCTCGCGATCCGGACCATGATGCACCACGCCGCACTGCGTCAGGCACTGGACCCGGATCGCCTGAGCTTCACCGGTGCACTCCGCGTGCTCCGTCGCGCTATTCCGCGTGCCCAGCGCACGTCGACCACATTGCTCCCCCTTTTTGCGAGCGCCTGCTGACCGAGTTAGCGGCGGAACGACTGCCTGCCCGCCGCCCGCGGCGGAGTCCCCGTGCCGTCAAACGCAAGATGAGCAAATTCCTCCTCCGACCTGCACCAGCCGCCGGTCTGGCCCAATCCACCAGCCATCTCTTTGCCCCAGTGGTCCGCATCCTCTGGCCCTAAAGTCACCGGTATTGAACTTAAATTAAGTCCGAACGCGCGAGTTAGTTGGCGGGTTCGATGTGGGATGGTACGGTGGCGTGCGTCATATGCGAAGGACGTTACCTGCAACATGGGGAATTACGATCGTACGGCTGATGGCCGGTATTATCCTGGTAGTTGCGTCGTACGAGAAATTCAGCTCCGGTGGACTATTCGGCTTTGTTCCAATCGTGACGAGCTTCGGGTTTCCAATACCGCAACTGAGCGGCGTTTTCGTGCCGTTCCTCGAACTGATCGGCGGTCTGCTCGTGTTTTGCGGCCTGGGCGCGCGCTGCCAAAGTGACTCGCAACCAGCTCCTGGTGGTAACCACGCCCGTAGCCATGAGGAGCGTGCTGCGACAACGGCGCCGGCAGTCGTTCGACCCTCCCGCAGTCGCACGAGCATGAGGCAGCGATCCTGGATGCGTCAGCCGCGGTCAATGGAGCAGATGAGCCTGTGCGCGGTACTTTGCCAGCTCAGCCACAAAGCGTGTCTCTGTGACTCGTTCTAATGTGCCATTGCTTGGTGCGGGACCATCGCGAGCAACGTCCTGGCCTAGCGGGGTTGAAGTACTCTGTACTGACCTGCTACGCGTTCCGCAGATCCCAGCCCACAACCCGGAGGTATAGCGTGACGAGTGTCACTGGCTCGCGCGTCTTCGCAGAGATGATGAAGAACTATGGAGTCACCCATCTGTTCTTCGTCACCGCCATCTTGACGGAGAGCATGGCCGAGATGGAAGACCTCGGGATTACGCGCGTGGTAACTCATGGTGAAAAGGCCGCGGCGTATATGGCCGACGGCTACGCGCGTGCCAGTCACCGTGCCGGGGTGTGCCTGGCGCAGAACGTCGGGGCGGCTAACCTGGCCGCGGGGATTCGAGACGCGGCAATGGCCGGCGCGCCGGTGATCGCGATCACCGGTGGTGAAGAGCCGGGCTCGCGTTACTGTCACGCCTACCAGGAACTCGAAGACTTTCCGATGTTTGCTCCCGTGACCAAGTTCACTGCCCGCCTGGACGTCGTCTCGCGTTTGCCCGATCTCTTGAGGCAGGCATTTCGGGAAGCGACTACCGGCGCGCCGGGGCCAGTCCATCTGCGGGTTGCCGGCAATGAAGGCCAGCTCTTGAAGCAGCAGGCGAGCATGCTGTCGTTCGTCGAACCCCAATTTGCCTGCTTTCCGGCCTATCGGCCCGGCGCCGACGGTGTCAGTCTGGGTCGCGCGCTCCGGCTGCTTGCGCAGGCTCAGCGGCCGGTTATTGTCGCTGGAGGCGGCGTGGCGGCGTCCAGCGCCTCGCGGGAGCTCGTGGCGCTCGCCGAAAAGCTTTCGATTCCGGTAGCTACCTCGATGAATGCCAAGGAGGTTATCCTCGATCGGCACCCGCTCG
The DNA here is from genome assembly GCA_051006215.1 of Chloroflexota bacterium. Classification (GTDB taxonomy): domain Bacteria; phylum Chloroflexota; class UBA6077; order UBA6077; family CF-72; genus CF-72. The sequence goes on along the minus strand of JBPCIO010000094.1, from coordinate 574 downwards.
CGGTGGGAGTCGTGGGCTCTTACTCGCGCTCGTGTGCCAACAAAGTGGTTTCGGAAGCGGATCTTGTCTTTTTCGTCGGTAGCCACGCCGGTGGGCAGGTGACCAACAACTGGAAGGTTCCCGCGTCGCCTGAAACGGTCATTCAGCTCGACATAGATCCCGCGGAGATCGGGCGCAACTACCCTGCGGCCATCGGCCTGGTGGGCGACGCGAAAGTGACCCTCCAGCAGTTGATCGACGAAGCGCCGATGGGACCCGAGCGTGGCCCCTGGCTGGGTCGGATTCGGGAATTGGTCGCGGAATGGCGAGAGCATTCGGCGTCCTTGCTCAATTCGAACGCAGTGCCGATCCGTCCCGAGCGGTTGTGTCAGGCGATCAGCAATACGCTGCCCGGCGACGGTGTCCTGGTGGCCGATACCGGCCATTCGGGAATGTGGACCGCCGCGATGGTTGAGTTCAACAGCATGAATCAGCGCTTCCTCCGATGTGCAGGTTCGTTAGGCTGGGCCTTTCCCGCGGCGCTCGGGGCGAAGTGCGCACTTCCGGATCAAACCGTCGTGGCTTTCAATGGTGA
>JBPCIO010000093.1:0-3287 GCA_051006215.1 Chloroflexota bacterium | reverse complement strand
CCAAGAATCTGATCGGCAATGGCTTGCTGGCGCTGCTTGAGCACCCTGCTCAGCTCGCGCGTCTGCGCGACGAACCTGCACTGATCGAGCCCGCGGTAGAAGAGTTCTTGCGATTCGACTGTCCTGTTCAGGCCACGGGGCGTCGTGCACGGGTGGCCATGGACATTGGGGGCTACCGCGTCGAACCGGGAGACTTCCTGACACCGGTGATCGGTGCCGCCAACCGTGATCCGATGCGGTTCGCTCACCCCGATGAACTCGACATTACCCGGGCTGACAATCGGCACCGGGGTTTTGCACATGGCCCGCACTACTGCCTGTGGGCTCCTCTGGCGCGACTTGAAGGCCAGATCGCAATCGGGACCGTGGTCCAGACGTTTGCGAGGCTCGAGCCCGGTGGATCCCCGAAGCGCCGAACGCACTTCTACCTCCGAGGACTGGGGTCGTTCCCGGCGGTGGTCAAGCCGCGGTAAAAGCGCGCGGCCGGCGTCGCGGCGGCGCCAGTCGCTCACTAAACAACTCGGGTCGTGGTCTTGTTCAGCGCTCCCTGGACCCCTACGATGGCGCACTGGGCGGGAAGCATGCTGGTCTCTTTTCCTGGTCGTGACACCGGCAACGCGAAGGAAGCCCCGGGGCTGCCAGTGGTTCAGCCACGGCGTGGACGACGCCGCGTTGTTCCTCAGCGAGGCCGCCAGCATGCGTCATTACCGTTGCCAGCGACTTCTTTGGTGGGGCGCAGCCGTGAGCTGGCGCACATCGACGCTTGTCTGCGGTTGGATGGAACGGGCATCCGCCTGGTGAGCCTTGTTGGCTCGCCAGGGACAGGCAAAACGCGCTTGAGCCTCGAGGCGGCCATGAGATTGGCGGATTGCTTCGAGGAGGGGGTCTATTTCGTAGACCTGAGTACCGCCACGGACGCCGAAGTCGTGCCGGCGGCGATCGCGCACGTGCTTGGGGCGACCTATACCGGGCGCAAACAGGTGTCCGTGGTAGACACGCTGAAGCGGGTTCTCCGGAGTCGCGAGGTATTGCTGGTTCTCGACAACTTCGAAGGTGTCCTGGGCGCGGGCCCCGTTCTCGAGGATCTGCTGGCCACCTGCCCAAGCCTGAAGGTTCTGGTCACAAGCCGGGAGCCTCTACGTATCGCGAGCGAGCAGCAGTTCGAAGTGGCACCGCTTGCGATACCGGATCTTTTTCGGTTGCCGGCGCTTGAGGCGTTCAGCCAGGTCGAGGCGGTGGCGCTGTTCGTCGAGCGCACTCGTGCCCTGCGCTCAGGCTGGGAGCTCACGCCCGACAATGCCGGCGCCGTGGGCGAGATCTGTGTGCAACTGGACGGATTACCACTTGCGATCGAGCTGGCGGCCTCATGGATGAATGTCCTGTCGCCGCAGGCGATGGTCCCAGAGCTGCCACACGCCTTGCGGCTAATCGGCACGCGGGGCGCTGCGGGCCCTTCCCGCCATCAGACGCTGCAAGCCACCATTGACTGGAGCTACGACCTGCTCTCGGATGATGAGCGGCGACTCTTTCGTCGGCTGGCCGTTTTCGACAGCGGCTGGACATTGGACGGGTGTAGCGCGGTGTGTGTTGAGTCCGGGAGTGACCGTGTACAGGCGCTGAATCTGCTAGGGAGTTTGGTCGACAAACATCTCGTCTGGCGGTCCGAGGACGTCGAGGGTAACGTGCGCTTTGGCCTGCTGCAGACGATCCGCACATTCGCGCTGGAGCGCCTCGTCGAGAGTGGAGAACTGGCGGCCAGCCGGCGCCAGCATGCTGCGTGGTGCGTCGCGCTCGGGGAGCAGGCCGAGGCGGAGCTTGATAGTCCGGCGCAGGTTAGGTGGCTGGAATGTCTTGAGCAGGAGCGCGGCAACCTTCGGGCCGCCCTGGAGTGGGCGAGGACTTCAACGGACGATGAGGCTGTCGAATGGGGGCTGCGTCTTGCGGCCACGCTCTGGCTGTTCTGGGACGTACGGGGTCACATGCAGGAAGGCCGCGAGCCGCTGAATGACCTGCTTAGTCTGCCGTCGGCGCAGGAACGCACCCTACTGCGTGCACGCGCGTTGCTCGCTGCTGGATGGCTTGGCTACGTCAAGGGGGATGTCGCCGAAGTCGAGCGGGTCATGGAAGAGAGCCTCGCCATCGCTCGCGAGCTTGGCGATGCTCGGTGCATTGGGAGGGCGCTGGCCGTTCTCGGCACAACGCTGGCTGCCTACACAAACGACTCGGAACGCACAGCAGCAGTGTTGGAGGAAGCGCTCAGGGTCGCGCGTCCACTCGGAGACACGTGGAGCATCGGCTTTGCCCTGTACAACTTCGGAGTCCTGGCGATGCGGGCGGGCCGCCTGGACGATGCCGAGCAGGTGCTCGAAGAATGCCGGGTGCTCTCATCCGCGAGCGGGAATCCGTTCTGCATGGCATGCACCGTGTTCCGTCTCGGGTGGGTGGCTGGCGCCCGCGGGGACCACGCGCGGGCTCTCGAGCTGCTCAGGGAATCGTTGCGGCTGAATTGGCGGCTACGGAATCGCCGGGTTGTGGCCCTGTGTCTTGAGCAGTTGGCTTGTCTGGGAGGGAGCAGCGGCGGGCCGGTGGATCAGGCCCGTCTGTTTGGGGCCGCCGAGACCCTCTTCGAACAGCTGCCTGACTACACGCTTCCTCCACAGATGCTGGAAGCGCCTGAGCGTGGAGCTCTTGCAGCGCGGCATGCTTTGGGTGAACCGGCCTTCCGTGACGCGTGGATGGCGGGTCACACGATGGCAATCGATCAGGCCGTTTCGTTGGGGCTCGATCTGTCGCCACCCCGCAGCAAAGTGCACGGCGGAGTGGTCAGCCAGCACAAGCTGACTGCACGCGAACTGGGTATCGTGCGCCTCGTAGCCGAAGGACTCACAGACCAGCAGGTCGGCATTCAACTGAGATTGAGTCGGCACACGATTGGCAACCACATGCGACGCATTTTTGGTAAAGCAGGCGTGACGTCTCGCACAGCGCTGGTGATGTGGGCCGTGCGATTGGGTGTGATCTCGACAACCGACTGAGCGCGCCCAGCGGTCGGGCGGGTTCCGTCGTTGTTGACGGCCCCCCGATGTTCAGCCGCAACTTTTGTTCGGCCGCCGCCGCCCGGCCGACCACTGCTCTCAGCAAAGCCATTAGTGAAGATGCACTAATCGCGTTCTGGGACGTCATAGCGGATTTTCGTCGTATCCAGTGCCAAGACGGGCGTTACACACTTTGCCCATGGCGCGGGACGAGCCAATGTTCGCGAGGCCCTGTTCGAAGTCGGCGCCACC
>JBPCIO010000092.1:0-3047 GCA_051006215.1 Chloroflexota bacterium | reverse complement strand
GGAGGTTGCGCCGTGCCAGGACGCCGATGAAACCGAGCACGAAAAGAATCACGGCAAGAAGCAGAGGCGCTTCCATGGGAACCGAGGTCATCGCAAGTGGGCTTCTTCAACGCTCCCATGCCGCGATCCGGGACGGTCTTTTTCGGAACAGCTGGCGGCGTGGCGGGAGGGTGTCATGTCTCGCTCCGGGGTGCGCTGGTCGTGCCCACGCCCGCAAGGGAGCCACTCGCCGGGGAGCCAGCCAGGACCGACTCGTCCAACGCTTCTGGCGGTTGTTGGACGCCCGTCGCGATCGTTTGCACGGCCTGATCGAGTTGTGCCGCGCCGAACAACTCGTGGCGTCCGAGGTGGTAGGCCCCGACGACGCCCACCAGCAGAAGCAGCGACGCGAGCTCGACGCCGATCACGTAGGTACTGAAGAGCGCGGTGCCCACGCTCGTCGGACCGACGACGACCCCGGCGAGCGGCGTGCTTCGGCCGAGCAGCATCATCGCAAGGGCGGCAGCAAGCACGGCGCCAATGATCACTGGTATCACCCACACACCCGCCTTCAACCACTGGCTTTCCTGTTCAAGTGAGCCAGGTGAAGGGTTCACGAGCATCACCACGAAGATGAAAAGCACCATGACCGCGCCGGCGTAGACGATGACCTCGAGCGCAGCGACGAATGGCGCGCCGAGCGTAGCGAACGTGACAGCGACCGCAAACAGCGACACGACCAGCCAGAGGACCGCGTGAACCGCGTTCAGCCCGGTGATAACCAGGAGGGTCGCCAGGATGGCGACGGCGGAACCCACGTAGAAGACGACGTTCATCCAGCCCTACTCACCGCGCCCGCCGGGCTCGTCATGGCATCAGGCTGCGGAGATCGGTCGGAGGGTCTTCATTCTCGGCTTCACCCTTCGCTTTGCCACCGATGCCTAGGCCAGAGACTCGGTAGAAATTGTATTCATGGTGCTTGCCCGGACCGTCGATCAGGAGATCTTCCTTTTCGTAGACCAGGTTCTGACGCTTGTATTCGCCCATCTCGTAATCGTTCGTGAGCTGAATCGCATCGGTGGGACAGGCTTCCTCGCAGAACCCGCAGAAGATACACCGCGAAAAGTTGATCCTGAAAAAGGACGGATAGCGGCGACCGGTCTCGTCTTCGGTCGCCTGGAGTGCGATGCAGCCCACCGGGCAGGCCACCGCGCAGAGGTAGCAGGCCACACACCGCTCGCCGCCGTCCGGATCACGGGTCAGGATGATGCGCCCGCGCCAGCGCGGCGGGATGTAGGCCTTGCGATCAGGGTAGGGGACGGTGATACGCCTCCGAAAGGCGTGGGAGAAGGCGATCCAGATGCTTGTGAGGAGACTAAGCACCGCTGTCCCCCGCACATGACGGTTCTGGGTGGCGTCTACGCGACATTTCAAGATCTCCGCGACCAGTAGCTGACAAGCGTCGAAATCGTGTGGGGGCGGCCGATATCACTGGCCGCAAGCAATATCACGGCTCGCCATCAGATCTCGGCTTCGCAGTCAGCTTTCTCGAGCGACAACCTGGTTAGTGAGCGCTGCCTGAAGCGCCCAGATGCCGAGGAACGGGTAGAGGTCGACCCGCCCGACTCGGCCGGGGAGTTGGCCAGGCAGTAGGTCGTACCAGAGCACCGAAGCCGAACGCTACGGCGAGCATCAGCAGAAGCGAACCTATATCCATATGAACGTTCCTTTCGCAGTCGCGGCACTGCATCGCCTCCAGCCCATTCGGCTGGAGGGATGTGGGGTTGACCACTCGCCAGACGATTCAACATGGAAGCGGTTCCGTTATATCACTCAGGCTGGCTGGCCGTCTGGCGCAACAGGAGCAGAGCCGAGCGGTGGTCCCGCCCATCTCGTCGGCCACGAACCATGTCACCCGCGATCATTCGCGCCGTCCGTGCATGACTGCTCTTGCTCGACCGACCCCACAGTCGCCCCGCCGAAGTAACACCTCACCTGCGCATGAGCAGGTGCACACCGCTGTGTCACGGCCCCGGCGCCGTTTCGTTTGAGTGTGACATTCCACGCCACGGGGCAGTGTCGGTGGCCAGCGAGTCCTCGGTTGGATCTCGTCGATGCGCCCCTCTGCCTGCCGCATCATGCGCATAGTCCTCAGCGTTCAGTCTCGCCGGCGCGCGAGCGAGCGCGTAGAGGGGACGCTGACTCCGCCGGTTCGGCAATTTACGCTACTGCGGATTATTCTTGACCGAGTCTATTTTTTGCAGTAGCGTAAATTGTGAGATTCGCCTTCGACCCCGCCAAGAACGAATGGAACATTGCCGAGCGCGGCCTGTCCTTCGAGCTTGTTGCGGAACTCGAATGGGAAACGGCGCTGACGCTTGAGGATACAAGGCACGACTATGGCGAGACGCGCCTGCGCGTGCTGGCGCTCCTCCATTGACGCCTGTATCTCACCGTTGTCACGCCCCGGTGGGGAGAGTTGCGCGTCATCAGTTTCAGGAAAGCGAACCGCAAGGAGAAAGGCGATTATGACCGATATCAGGAAAGTCAATCCAAGCCGTCCTGATGAGGAGAACCCGGAATGGACGGCCGAGGACATGGCGAGGGCGCGCCCCGCCTCCGAGGTACTGCCTGCGCTTATTGGCGAAGAGGCGGCCCAGGAGCTTTTCCGCCGTGGCCGGGGTCGCCCGGCCAAGGAAAATCCCAAGGTCAATAAGACTCTGCGTATCGACTCCGACGTGCTGGACGCCTACCGGCAAGAAGGAAAGGGCTGGCAGACGCGCATCAATCAAGTACTGCGCGACCACATGCCCAAGCATTGAAGATTGGAATGAAACCGCGAGTAGCCCACGTCGCACGGCTGCTACTCGACGACAACTCATGACCCGTTGCCCGATGGCTCGGCCTTGGGCAAGTCAGCCACGCCGGCGCATGCAACCTGCCAACGCGCGGATTCCTGCCTGCTGCATACTTCGTAAACCGGTGCCGGTCAAGTCCGTACATAGGACAACTCGACTGAGAACATCATCGAGTAGGCTGAGGCGCTGAGCTATCGGCAACTCATGTCC
>JBPCIO010000091.1:0-21837 GCA_051006215.1 Chloroflexota bacterium | reverse complement strand
CACTTTTGTCGACCAATGGCCGCCCGAACGACGATACCCGGCACCATCCAGACATGCCACGCTTGTGATGGGAGACTGCGCTCGCGGTGCTGGTGTCCGCGTAGTCGACCGGAGGCGAACCTGTATGACAGAGTCAGAATGCCTGTTTGTGTGTTAGGCGAAAGGATCGGTGAACCGTCTGGCGATCGGCCAAACACACTCCTGCCAAACACACTCGTAACGTTGGAGACGTTTTACGAAGGCCACCATCGGGTGGCTCTTGGATTGGCGTACCGAATTCTGGAAAATCGCGCGGACGCCGAAGACGCTGTCCAGGATGCCTTTCTGTCCGTCTGGCGGGCGCTTGCTACGTTTGATCCTCGCGTCGGCTCGATCCGCACATGGTTGCTCAGCGTCGTTCGGAATCGGGCCATCGATGTTCTCCGCTCGCGCAACCGGCGGCTCGAGTGTGTGCTCGAGGACGGTAGGGCTGGGGTCATTCCAACCGACATCGCTACCGCACCTGCGGCAGTTGCCGACCGCGAGTACGTGCTGGACCTGATAGCAGGTCTGAACACGCCACAACAACAAGTGCTCGAACTGACCTACTTTGGAGGCCTCGGTCATACAGCGATCGCGGAGCGGCTTGGGATCCCTGTCAGTACGGTAAAAGGGCGGCTTCGACTGGCGTTGGACCGCCTGCGCGTTGCAACGCAAGACGCGGCCGAGGCCTTCGGTCGGGCGGCCTGATAGCAGGCTTTCCAGGGCTGCGAGATGCTCCCGAGACCCTCTCGGGTGAAGACCTCCCCGAGCGGCCTGACTGAAGTCGTGTGGCAGCGCCGCCCGCTCGGCCGTGTTGATCTATCAGCCCCGCCATGCGGGTGTCGGCCGCCTGAGCTGATCTGACCGTGGCAGCCCACGAGCCAATTACTCGCCTTCGACGTGCGGCCACATCCCATACACTTACATGGCGTCTGAGTCGGGCGTGGCCGGGCGGGACGAAGGGTTGCTCTTTGTCGCTCGCCTGCACTCAGTCGATCTGAGGAGCGAACGGGTGGGCGGGGTAATGGAATCTCAGTGTGGGAGCGGCACTGGCGCAAACGCAGCACGACTGCAGGCGATTTCTGCGCGTCTCGCGAGTGCGGCGATGAAACTCGACAAGCGAAGCAGCACCGCAGCCGGGCAGCGCATCCTGGTATTGCTGTCCGCGGTGGTCCTGGCGGTTGCGCTGGCAGTCCCGGCGCTGGCACAGACCACTACACCGGCGACCAGTCCAGACCAGGCAGCTAACGCCACGTGGGCGGTTACGTTAGGCCCGGCGGCTCTGCGCGGTCAGCCGAACGACAGCACGGACCAGTTCACCGAGCTTCGTCCAGGCAGTCCGCTGCAGATACTGACGCAGGAAGGCGACTGGACCTACGTCTACAACCCGCGGGCCAAGGGCACTGCGTATGTCCACAGCGACCTGCTTGGGCCCAGCGACCCGCCATCAGCGTACGTCTATAAGGAGCCACCGGCGGACCAGGAGGACGTCGGTCAGCCAGGCTACGTTGTCGCGGATACGACCCTATCGGTGTACCCCAGCCCTTCGGCCGACGCAGCGCTTACCGAGATCGACGCTGGCGCACTGGTGGAGGTCGCCGCGTCAGTGCAAGGCGAGGATGGAGCCGAGTGGTACCGGACAGACGACGGCAATTACTTGCCCAATGACACCGTCAGCTTTGCCCAGGTAACGCCCGGGTCGACCGCGGCCGCCGCTCCTTCGACGCCGCCACAGACGTTCTCCGGGCGGTGGATGGATGTGGATCTGAACGAGCCGGCGCGACTCACCGCGTACGAGGGCAATTCGGTGGTGCGCTCGATGCTGGTCATCAAGGGAAGAATCCCGCGCCCGACGCCGGTCGGGGTATTCGCGATCATCCGCCGGGTCGCGAACGAGACCATGGACAGTTCGACGATCGGCATCCCGCGCAATGGCCCGGGCGGGTACTATCTGAAGAACGTGCTGTTCACGCAGTACTTCACCAATGACGGCGCGAGCCTGCACTACAACTACTGGTCGAGCAACTTTGGCTACGCCGGCTCACATGGTTGCCTCGGACTGAGCTACCAGGACAGCGCCTGGCTCTGGAACTGGGCAACCATTGGCAGCTCCCTCTCGATCCATTACTGAGAGGGCCCAGCCATAGGTCGGGGTTCAGGCGGCCTAGGGTTGCCTTCGATCACACCATTCAACAATGGAAGACGGCGCAGTGGAGAGGCCTTAGCCATCGGCAGTCGAATGGTTTTAATCGCCCCGATTCCGCCGCAATGGTGTACCGCATGCGTCGGCCACGTGGCTGTTCGTAATGCATGCGGTATTCTCGGACCAGACATGTGCCGGGCAGCGCGGTCCTCCAGGAGTACTGAGCCATGACCACCGACGCTGCTCGAGGGGTTGTAGCGCGACTTGATCCGGTTCTCCTTCAGCACCCGCTTGACCGCCAGGCCATGAGCTCGCTTAAACGAGTGCGCGGCTTCGAGTTCTTCCTCTCGAAGTTCGTCGACGCAGGCGTCGAGCGCCTGGAGTATCAGTTGTGCGCCGCCAGCAGCGTTCGCGTCGGCCCGAGGCAGCAGCCGTCGCTGCACGCCCATCTGCGGGACGCATGCACTCGGCTGGGCGTGCCTGAGCCCGAGCTGTACGTGAGTTCGGGTGGTCTGAACTCGATCGCAACTGGACCGAATCATCCATACATCGTGCTGATGAGCGGCGTTCTCGGACTGATGGACGACGCCGAGCTTGCGGCAGTGATCGCACACGAAGTAGGGCACATCAAAGCCGGGCACTTGCTGTACAAGTCGATGACAAGCGCGGTGAACTTCTTTGGCGGGGTAGCGAACGACTTCTCGCTGGGGATCAGCAAGTTTGTCACTACGCCACTTCAGGTCGGTCTATTGACGTGGGATCGGTGGTCCGAGCTGACGGCCGATCGAGCGGCGCTGCTGGTCGTTCGCGACGCGCGCGTGTGTCTGAGCATGCTGATGAAGCTCGCGGCGGGCACGAGTGGCGTGGCAGAGCCGCTCGACATCGATGCGTATGTCGATCAGGTGCGTGCATTTGGGCAGGAGTTCGAGCAGACGCTCAGCGATCGTGTGTACCACTTCGGGGCGACGATGCAACGCGGCAGTCTGCCATTCACCATTCAGCGAGCCCGAGCGCTGCTCGATTGGTCTGATTCCGGCGGCTTCGCAAACGCCCTGGCAGGTGCCGGTGACCAGGACCGGCGGTGTTCCAGGTGTTCGGAGGTCCTCCGAGGTGGGACCGCGTTCTGCGGCCACTGCGGCGCGCGGGCGCCCGTATCGCTACCGGAAAGTCCGGACGGAAACGAGCACGCCTGAAAACCGACCGGAGTGCACCTGCCACCTGGGACCATGAACATGCTGAGCTGGGCCCACATGCAGACCGCGACCCTTTCGACGTGGCAGTACGTGATCGCCCGAAAATGGCGGCAGCCGAATGTGCCACTCGGTCAGCAGGTGCTGATCCCATGCCGCGAATATTCATCCTGTCCGAGCGCAAGCCGTCTGGTGCCCAGACCCGAGTTGTCTGGCCGCCGCACACGCAAGACGGCATTGGCCGCTTGCCGGACGGCGGGGTCTGCCGGGCCCGGCTGTGGAGGCAACGCTGAGGCACGAGCGCACGTAGGCGCAACTCTCGCGGTGATGCCCTTGGCCGCGCACAAGACCGCGTTGATCCCAATCCCTGAGCAGAGCTGCAAGTCTCGCTCGAGCTGGGGATGGAGCAGCTCATGCAAAGTCAGGTGGAACGTTAGGCCCGATGCGTGCCCGTGCAGTCGCCCAACGGGGTGGAGGACGTCGACGGTGCTGCCCGAACGGAAGCGACGACCCTGGAACTTGATAAACTGCTGTCCCTTGCCCCTCTAGCTCAATGGCAGAGCAGTGGACTTTTAATCCATTGGTTGGCGGTTCGAGCCCGCCGGGGGGCACCCTATTTTGATCTCAAACCGGCCGTATTGGCGACTTCTGAGTGCAAGGGCGCAATGGTTTGACAACAACCCGTCCCTAACCTGGGTACTTGCCGGGAACACCGGCCTGCAGTCGGTCGGCTGCGTCCGTGAGCATCGCCGGAAGAACGTGCTGGTACCGCTTGAGCAGCTGACCTGAGACCAGCCCATCATCTGCATCACGATACTAGGATCGACGCCGCCAGCCAACAGGTAGGTGGCTGTGCTATGGCGAAGATCGTGCAGACGAATACTGGTCGGCCGACCTGCCTGCCGTAGCACACGCCTTGGGGCGTGGAGAGCGTTCGGGCCTCTCGGCGCCTGGTTCGCGGCGCCCCAAACGAGACCAGAAACCGGACGAGGTGGGGCTGAGCCTCAAGCGGGCGCTGCTCGAGCGCATACTGGCCGACGACCCTGACCCCGAGATGTTCGGCGATTGGCTCCTCGACGAGATCCTCAACGCCACGGCCACGGGGCCACGACGAGCGACCGGCGCACAGATTCTGGACGAGTACCGCCTTGCCGCGGCCGACCCGGCGTACACCCACTGGCTGAGTTACGCCGGCGCCCAGACCGCCGGGGCAGGCGAAGACGGCTGCCAACGGGGACTGCTTTCTGGGGCTCTGCCGCGGCGTGGCCGTTCGTAGGGCTGCATTCCAGCAAGCTCGTGCGTAAGCGACTCGACACTGCTCGTCGTTGGCGTCGAGCGCGGGCTGTGCGCGCGGGATCGGGCACTGCGCCCAGCGTGGCGGCCGGGCAAGGGCCCGCATCGCATTCACCTCGCTGTCGGCCTACATGCGCGTCCGCTTGCAGCGCGCCTCCAACTGATCTGTACAAAACATATACACAAAGTGTGCGCAACCGCTGCAAAGGGTGTAGCATGGTCTCAGCTTGCACTTAGCTTTCGGAGGTTCCCATGCACACGACCCAGACTCTCGGTCCGACCCAACTCGCCGGCCCACGGCGTACGGAGCGCCTGGCACCGCGTCAGATCGCCCGCTCCCAGTTGCTCATCTTGCTTGCGGCGGTGATCTCGTTCGGGCTCTCGGTGTACCTGTGGTTCAGTGGGCACGAAAACCAGGCCCTGTTCGTCGGTCTGTGGGTGCCCTCGATCCTGTCGTTCGGCTCGCTCATGCTGGCCGGGCGCGGTGCAGGCACGCAGTCATGAGCAACCCCCAGTTGTTTGTCGTTGGCCTCGCCGTCACCATCCTCATGTGCGCGGCCCTGGCGCCGTTGATCTGGGCGGCCATCCTCGACGGACGCTACAACGACCAGCAGCAGCGCCTGTATCGGGGCGACCTGATACCACCTGTGTCAACCACGGCTGCCGTCGCCGAGCCGGCGGCTGTATCCCATGTCAGCTGACCGGCCGGGTTCACGCCGGCCGCCCCACGCACCGCGGCCGACTATCGGCCAGGAATCGGTCTGGGACTACCCCCGGCCGCCCAGGTTGGAGCCGTCTTCGCGCCGCATTCGCGTCGTCCTGGGGGGCGTGACCGTGGCCGACAGTCAACGTGCGCTGCGTGTGCTCGAGACAAGCCACCCGCCCACCTACTACCTCCCGCCCGAAGACGTGCGCTGGGAGTTCCTCGAGCCGTCCCTCGGCAGTGGCTCGATCTGTGAATGGAAGGGCGCCGCGCGTTACTTCAGCTTGAGCGCGGGCGGCCGCCGGGCACCCGACTCGGCCTGGTCCTACCCCCAACCAACACCTGCGTTCGCCAAACTCAAGGACCACCTGGCGTTCTACGTGGCTGGCATGGATGCGTGTTATGTCGACGACGAGCACGCACTACCTCAGCCAGGCGGCTTTTATGGTGGGTGGGTCACCTCGGATCTGCTTGGTCCGTTCAAAGGTGGACCAGGTTCCGAAGGTTGGTGACGATCTCGCGCCTGGTGTTTGAAAGCGTGATCGAGGCCTCGCCCGAGCGCGTATTTGCCTTTCACGAGCGCAGCGATGCGATCACACTGCTTACACCGTGGTGGTCAGGCGCACGGGTGGTCCATCCGGCGGCTAGCTTGCAGGCTGGCGAGCGCACCCTCCTGGTGCTCGGGCGCTGGCCGCTCCAAATCGAGTGGGAGGCGGTTCACGAGTCGTACGCGCGGCCCAGCGGCTTCGTCGAGTCTCAGCTACGTGGGCCGTTTCGGCGCTGGCGCCACCGGCACCTGGTCCTGCCAGATGGTGGCGGAGCACGGCTGCGTGACGAGCTGCAGTACGAGCTGCCGGGTGGGCCCTTCCTCGCGCCGGTGCTGAATCTGGTTCTCAGACCATTCCTGTGGCGCCTCTTCAAGTATCGCCATAGCGTCACTCGACAGCGTGTGTTAGCTGACACTCCGCGGGTGAGCGTTGCGGATCAGTTGACAGTCGCCGGAACAGCTCGACGGCGCGATTCGGAACGGCCAATCAGGCGCGCACCTGGTCGCCGCCTATCTCGGGGGCTCAGTGATGGCTGCCCGCGAATCGCACATCGTCGTCGTTGGAAGGGATAGCTGCCTAACCCTTGCCTCTATGGATTCCAGGCGCACGCGGCGCTCGCCAGGCGCGCGTGCTCCGAGATGCACGGCCCCGCCGATGCGTAGCCAGACGGTCCATCCGCCGCCTGGACGTTCAGCGTACGACATGCCGACTGGCACGATGCATACAGGTACGCCAGCGCGCTCGGCGAGCGTGAGAAAGCCAGGATCGAACGGCAACCAGGCATTGCGGTCGCGCTTGCGGCTGCCCTGCGGATCGATGGTCGGGTACCCCTCCGGAAACACCAGGAGCAGCCGACCCTCGCGCAACAGGCTGAGGCTCAGTCGGTAGCCGTCGCGGTTGATTCCCGAGCCATGCCGTGACCGCCACACGGCCGGCCAGCGGGCAGCGACGATGAGCCAGCGCATCAGACGCAGCCGCATGCCGCCGCCGAGCCAGTCGAGGGCGACCAGGATGTGGACGTCACGCTGGATGGTGGCCAGAATCGCGGCCGCGTCGTACAGATGATGGTAGTGGCGCGCCACGAGAACGCACGCACCCCGGGCTGGCACGTGCTCGAGGCCGACCACATGGAGGTCTAGCGCATGGGCGACAAGCGCACGTGCCACGCGTTGCCGGCTCCATGCTCCGACGCGCCACCCGACCATGTTCATGTGGCGGCGCGAGGCACCAACCGTCGGACCGCGAAACCGCGTTGTGCCAGCAGCCCGCCGACCACGCCAAAGGCGAGAGCCACGGCGATTGACGCCGAAACACCAACCGCGGCGCTGAGCACCATCGCAAAGAACATATTCAGCACATACACCGCCACCGGCAGACGCGGCGGGATAGCAGGCAGCCGGTGGCCCCATAGCCAACGACTGAGCCCCATGAACAATGCCCCCGTCGCGGTCCAACCGACAAAGTTCTGGACTGGCATCCCGAAGTACGGACCCGACTGGTGCCACACCCAGAAGGTCAGCGCCATACCTGGATGAGCCATGGCTGGATCGAGCACCAGGTCCCACACCGTGAGGAAATAGGCACCCAGGGCTACACTCCAGACCGGATGCCACCGCGCGAGCGTGCCGCCGAGAATAAATGACGCCAGTCCCATGTAGAACCAAGATAGGGGGATCGAAAACGGTACGCGGGCGAGAATTTTGAAGCCCAGCCCGGTGGTGTATTCGTAATTGCCGAACGGATAGCCAGTGCCTGTCCCGATCAGCTCAGAAGCCAGCGAGAGGCCACACGCAAGTCCGAAGAAGATGAGCGTGCGGCGCCAGCCGAGCGCTGCGCCGCCGAACGCGAGCATGGCAGCTGCGCCGAGCAGCATGTGCAGCGGCCCGGCGTATTGCATGCCAAAGGTGAAGGCTTGTTGACCAAGCGGGCTGCCGGACCACAGCTCGGGATGGGGCAGCGCGATGAGCATGCCGCCCAATCCGAATAACAAGGCAGTGGCGTGTCCAACCAGGAGTATCCAAGCGAGTTTCATGCAGCGACAATCGATCCTTTCGGGCGGGCATAGACGCGGCCCCGCCACACGTGTTGGCGGCGCAGTGCACTCCGCCACAGTGCAAGCCCAGCGGGCAAATCCAGCAATGGTGATAGCCAGTAGGTGAATGGTCGGGAGGGATACGCCCGCGCAATCCCGATCAGCATGCCGATGCGTAGCGCCAGCAGGAGAACACTGGTTCGGCGCGCGGCACGCGCTGTGCGCCATTGAGTGAGCAGGAGTGGCAGCGGCAGCGCCTGGAGCAGCAGGACCTCCGCCAAGCCGAGCCAGCCAGCGGGGCCGAACAGCGCATCCCGCGTCGTCAGCGAACGCGGCCAATTGCGCCACGTGTCCTGCCAGTCGGCGTACATGGTTACGTCGATCAGGCCTTCGGCTTCATAAAAGCCGACCAGGTCACCGGCTCGAACAGCCAGCCGAGCCAGGGTGACGTCCTCGCACAGGGAGTCGCGCAGCGTTCCAAAACCACCCAGCTCAGCCAGGAGATCTCGGCGGATCAGGCAGCACTGGCCGTTGGCCAGAGCACCGCTCGGCGTCCAGGCGACGGTGCCTGGGCGGCCGAAACGGTAGACCAGGGTGGTCAGCAGGGCTGGGTGCAGCAAGCCTTCGAGCGCGCCGGACAGTCGCTGCGCAGTGGCCACGCTCACCAGACGCAGGTCGCGACACTGTGCGCGTGCCACGAGCGAGCGCGCCAGTGCGGCAGATGGGCGGACGTCGGCATCCAGGGTCAGCACCCACAGCGCTGCCTGGCCGAGTGCTTGCTCGGCGGCATGCAAACCCCACACCTTGCCGTTCCACCCGTCAGGCGCGAGGCCGGCGGTCAACAACCGCACACGCCGGTCGCGGCGGGCGAAGGTGCCGACGAGATCGCACGTGCCATCGTACGAGCCGCCATCGACCACCACGATCTCGCCGACCTCCGCACCGAGCGCAAGCAGCCCTTCCAGACAGTTCGCGAGGCGTCCGGCCTCATTCAGCACCGGCACGATAACGGTCACCGCACCAGGCGCCACGTCATCCGCTGTCTGGCCGGTCGCGGCCCGAATGGGTTCTTCGCGGCCGGTGCGCAAAAGGCGCCAGACGACACGCACCCCCAGTCCGGCCTGGGCCAGTGCCAGCAGGAGCCCGAGACAGCGACTCACGCCAGGCTCTCCAGCGCGTCGCGCAATCGAAACAACGCAGCGTCTTTGGCTTTGGCTTCGAGCATGCAGTCGAACTGGATGTCTTCGGGCGCCAGCGTCAGGAACCGGGCGAACTCGACCGGGTCGATGAATTCGGCATGCGCGCCAGCTCGCTGGCCGAGCGCCTGAGTGGAGTAGTGGATCTTTGGCACGCCATCGCGGGTCGGCTGCCAGGTACGCGCCGCGCTCCGCATGATGTCCGCAAGCGTGTCGTCTGCGCCTGATCCGGCAAAGATGCGGTGATGGAGCACGTCCACAACGACGGGTACACCCGTCGCTGCGGAGGCATTCAGCACGTCATCGGCGCCGAACAAGCGCTCATCATTTTCGAGTACCAGGCGGGAGCGAATGGCCTCGGACAGTTGGTTGACGGCGGCGCTCCAGCGTTGGAGCGCGGCAACTTTGTCGCCGTACGCACCCCCAACATGAATGACGATCTTGTGGCGCACGTCGAGGCCAAGTGCGTCCAGCAGGCGGGCGTGAAAGACGAGATCGGCGCGGGCGGCATCCAGTATGCGCTGGTCCGGAGAAGACAGGACGGTGTACTGGCCGGGATGCAGGGACACACGCATATGCTCGCGGCGTATCAGCGCGCCGACGTCCGCCAGCGGCTCGGCAAACTCGTCCCACCACGCAGTGGCGTTCACCGGGTGTGACCCAAAGGGCACGATATCACTGGAGATTCGAAACATTCGCACACCCCGAGCGACGTTGAACTCCAGCACGCGCTGCAAACCGTCGAGATTCGTCGCGGTCAGGGCGCGCAAGCGCTCGGGCGAGGCATTGCGCAGGATGGTGCCGCGCGGCGAACACTGCTCCAAACCTCGGCACACACAGGCGTAGCCTAGCCGGCGCAACATGTCAGCTTCTGACTGCCTCGTGGGCAGCGCTCGCGTCAGGACCGCGGGCGAGCGCCGCAGCAGGCACCGCATCGAGCATCCGCGGCACTTTCGGCCCAACTTCACGCCGATTCTCGAGTGAGCCGCTGACGCTGGTCACCATGGATGAGGCTGCCGCCACCGGCGCGGGGCGCCCAACTGTGTCCGTGACCAGCCGGCTGGTGATGCTGGCCGAAAGCAGCACGCCGGGTATACCTGCGCCGGGGTGGGTGCCGGCGCCCACCAGGTACAGGCCGGCCACATCCTCCGAGGCGTTGTGCGGCCGAAAGTAGGCGCTCTGCAACAGGGTTGGCTCTATCGAAAACGCCGAGCCGAGATAACTCGACAGGTCGTCCCGAAAGTCGAGCGGAGTGTAGCGCTGCTCGAACTTGATCGATTGCTCCAGTCCAGTCAGCCCGAAGTCGCGCTCCAGGAAGCGCACGATCCGATCGCGAAATGGCTGCGCCTCGCGAGTCCAGTCGATTCCGCGCCCGAGGTGCGGCACCGGCACCAGCACGTACAGGCTCTCGCCGCCGTGGGGTGCCATGGTGTGGTCCGTCTTGGTTGGCGCATGCAGGTACAGGCTCATGTCGGACGGCAGCCCTTGACCATCGAAGATGTCACGGATCAGCTCGCGGTAGCGCGGCGCCATGATGATGGTGTGGTGGAGGAGTTGCGAGTACTGCCGGTCCAGCCCGAGGTAGAGCAGAAAACAGCTCATCGAATAGCGATAGCCATGCAGGCGGCGGTCTGACATCCGCCGGCGATAGCGGGCCGGTACAAGCTGCGTATAGGCTGTCGCTACGTCAGCATTGAGCACCACCGCCTCAGCCGTGAGCGATTCGCCACGCGCCAGCCGCACCCCGGTCGCGCGGCGCGTCCTGTCATCGACGAGCACCTCCTCGACTGCCGTCGAAAGTCGCGTCTGACCACCCAGGCGCGAGAAGAGGGCGTGCATCGCTTCGACAACCGCGTACATGCCGCCGCGGGCGAACCACACGCCACCCTGGCTTTCGAGATACGGCACGATCGAGTAGATGGCGCTGGCGCGAAACGGATTGCCGCCGATGAACAGCGGGTGGAAGCTGAACACCATACGCAGCTGCGGACTAGGGAAAAACCGCGAGACGAAATCGTAGACGCTCTGTGCCGCATTCAAGCGCAGCAGCTCCGGGACGAGTTTCAAGAAGGTCCCGAGTTCGTGGAACGGCTGACCGGCGAGGTCGTCGAAAGCGCGCCGGTAGATGTGACGTGTGGCGGCCATGAACCGCCGATAGCCGTTGACGGCGCGCGGATCGAAGGCGCGGATCTGGGCTTCGACCTGGTCCTGCGCGCCACCGTAGTCGAAGTGGCGTCCGTCAGCGAAGTAGATGCGGTAGTAGGGAGCCAGAGGTACGAGCTCGACATCATCCTCGATCCGCGCATTCGCGCTGGCCCACAGATCACGCAGCAAGTGCGGCGCGGTGATGATGCTCGGGCCCATGTCGAAGGTGTAGCCAGCCGCTCTCAGTTGCGCGGCCCGGCCGCCGAGCTGAGCTCGCTTTTCGAGCAGAGTTACCGAATGACCGGCTGCTTGCAGACGAATTGCCGCCGCCAGTCCGCCCAGACCCGCGCCTACCACGATGATGCGGCTGGGGCTCATCGCTGCACCACGAGAACGTTCGACCTGCTGACCGGCGCCCGGGACGGCCGGCGCACGGCAACGGAGCAGCGCGCTGCTTCGGACACTTTGTGCCACGTACTCGTCGCTGCTCGGCGGGTGAACACGTCGTAATTGGCTCGCTCGACGTCGTCGAGAATCGCCCGATACAACCGTCCGGCCAACAGGATCGACAGCTGGCAGTTGCTCGGCAAGTGCCACAGGCCTTCGAGTCCACGGGCATAATGCTCGCGTGCGCGTGCGACCTGACTGCGTATGAACTCGCGGAAGGCGTTGTCGATGGCCCCCCCGCCGCGCTGGGCGACCCGGGCCGCCAGCCAACCCAGGCGGTCGCGCAAGAGACCCTGCGCAGCCATTTCGTCGGTGGGCAAATAGACCCGCCCGAGCGCCAGGTCGGCTCCAACATCCCGCAGAATGTTGGTCAGCTGCATGGCGATACCGAGCTCCATGGCGGCAGCACAGGCGAATGGGTCATCACCCACGCCGAGCAGGTAGCACATCGCCAGGCCCACGCTGGACGCGACCTGGATGCAGTACTCGCGCAGCTCCGACCAGTCCCTTGTCTCGGTCCGATCGATGTCGGAGGCGACGCCGTCCACCAGCATCTGCAAATAGCGCGTCGGTACGCCGTTGGCCAACAGGGCCGGCGCAACACGGGCAGCCAGGTGTTGATCGGGCGGGGTAACCGTGGCCGAGTGCTCCAGCCACGTGCGCCAGCCGTTCAGCTCCTCACGCACTCGCTTGCGCGTGTACGTCGGCGGCGGGTCGTCCACCAGGTCATCCACCAGACGGGCAAATTCGTACAGTCCCACCACAGCTGGTCTCCGATCGTGCGGCAGGAAATGGGCAGCAAACCAGAACGTGCGGGCTCTGGTGCGAAACAGGTTGGGCATATGGATGTCAGCTCAGGCAGCGTTCTTGGTCGAGCGGGCAGCCACGAGCCAGGCCGGTGGCCGGCCACGACGAGGTCGGTCAAGCATCCAATCGATCTTCTCGGGTGGCGGCGGCATCAGTTCCGGTTCCTCGGCGAGCAGCGAGCTGCACCCGCAACGTGGGCAGCGCAGCGTCTGCCAGGCCAGCACATGCGGGTGAGACCCGTCAGCCGGAAAGAAGCGTGCGACAGCCTGTAGGCCGAGCTCTGCCGGAGCTTCAAGCGAGCCGCAGGTCGCCGTGCACAGGTAACAGCGGAGCTGGGCGCGCACCAGGCGCGGGCTCTGAGCGACGTACGGCATGCTCATCTTGCGCCAACGGCGGTCATCGCCGGCCGCTGCGAGGCCCGGGCGACTGGAGTCGGCCAGTGGAGCACGGCCGGCTGAGCGGTTCCGAAGATGGACACCATGACCTCACGGGCGGGCCGAGGGCCGTCCAGCTCAACCAGAAACAGGCGTTGCCATGCGCCGAGCTGGAGTTTGCCGCCGAACACCGGCACGCTCTCGGTGCTGCCCAGCAGCAGCTGGAGGCAGTGCGCGTGACCGTTGGGACGCTCGTCAGGATGCATGTGCTGAGTGCGAACACCAAAGTCGTTATGGCGATACGAACGAGCTGTCGGAGCGAGGTCGCTCAGGAATGCCTCGAAGTCCTCCATCAACAGCGGTTCGTCCTCCTGGATGCGCACGGCGGCGGTGGTGTGCCGCGAAAAGACGGTCACCATCCCGTCCTCGACGCGCGCGTCTCGTAGCAGGTCTTCGATCTCGGCGGTAATGTCCAGCAGCTGAATCGGCTGCTGGGTGGAGACGGTCAAGGAGCGCAGTCGCGCAACGAATGGTGGCGCACAGCCAGGTGCCATTGGACTGACCTTTCATACATCGCCTCAGGGGCGGAGACTACGCGTCGGCGACGCCGCGTCGAAATCAATGTACACGTTCGCACTGAGTTTGTATAGTATTTGTACAGGATGGTGCAAGTCTCCGACCAGGACACGCCGCTGTACACGGTGGCCGCTATCAGCCGGCGCAGCGGGGTGGCCGCGGTGACGTTGCGTGCGTGGGAGCGCCGGTACGGCTTCCCTAGCCCGCAACGCGCTCCCGGTGGCCGGCGGCTGTACACCGATCGCGACCTGGAGAGCGTGATCGCTCTGCGAGCGCAAACCGCCCAGGGCGTGCCCATCAGTCGCGCGATCGCCCTGCTGGTAGGGCGGCCCGCAGCCGACGCAGCGTTGCATTCCACCGCCCACCTGAGGACCGAACCACTCGAGCGATTCCACAGCCGCTTACTAGCCGCCTTGCTCGACCTGGCTCCCAGGCGTGCCGAGACAGCGCTGTCGGAGGCACTTGCCACGTTGTCTGTGGAGGATGTGTGTTTGGGGCTGATTCAGCCGGTGATCAACGAGCTGGGCGTCCGCACCGAGTCTGGTGCGGCGTCGATCACGCGGGAGCATTTCGCTTCGGCCTTTGTGCGTGCTCGCCTGGCCACACTGTTCGCGGCGTACGCAATCGACGACGTACGACCGAAGGTTCTCGCAGCCTGCCCGCCGGGCGAATGGCACGAGCTGGGACTGTTGATGGTGTGCCTGTTTCTGGCTCGGGATGGGGTCTCGGTGCGCTACCTGGGCGCAAACCTGCCTGCCCACGAGTTGGCCGCGGTCGTTGTCGAGCTGCGGCCGGCCATGGTCTTCCTGTCGGCCCAGACACAGGACACCGCCGAGCAGTTGATCACTGCGCTGCAGCTGGTGGAAGCCCTCGGTTCACCCGGACCGCTCCGCGCTTACGGTGGCTGGATCTTTAACCAGTGCGCTGAGCTGCGTGAGCGCACCCCAGGCACGTTCCTTGGAGAAAACGCGTGTGTCGCGGCCGCGCGAGCGGTAGTGCTGCTGGGGGGCACGCGGGGGTAGGCTCGCTCTGCCACCTCCGGCATTTTGTACATAAAGTGCATAGGTTTTGTAAGATACGTGTATAGTGTGATCATCATCCATCAACGCAAGGAGCACTCCCTTGGCAAGCACCCCAATGCAACAGACCCAACACGACTATTTCACGCTTACCGACAGCATCCCAGAGGAGGTCTGGTACTGGGCCGCGATGGCCTCCATTGCAGCCTCCGCTTCCCTCTGGCTGGTTGGCAAACGAGACTGGAGCACGTTTGTCGGACAGTGGCCACCAACGTTCTTGTTGCTGGCACTCTTCCACAAGCAGCTGTCCCCCAGCCGCTAAGACGTTAGCCACCCATCATGCCGGGGCCTGACGGCCTCGGATAGGTCCCTGATCTGATCGGCCAATACCACACCCCGGAACGGAGTCCAATGCATCCCCAAATTGACCAACCATATCCTGCTCGCAGAAGGGATGCCCTAGCTCGAAGACCACTCGCACTCATTCTTTTCACCATCTTTCTAGATGTGCTTGGACTCGGGCTGATCATCCCTGTCGCGCCTTTCTACGCACGAGCGTTCGGCGCAGACGCGCTCCAGGTCGGGCTCCTGTTCAGCGCGTTCGCGGTGATGCAGTTCCTGACGACGCCCATCCTGGGTGCCCTTTCCGATCGCTTCGGGCGGCGCCCCATCCTGGTCTTCAGTCTGATCGGCGAAACCGCGGGCTACGTGCTGCTGGCATTCGCCAATAGTCTGCCGCTGCTGTTTATCGCCAGAATCATCACTGGTGCGACCTCTGGCAACATCGGCGCCGCGCAAGCCTACCTGGCAGACATCACCACTCCCCAGGCCCGCACGCGTACGTTCGGCCTCTTAGGGGCGGCGTTCGGCCTCGGCTTCATGTTCGGCCCGGCGCTGGGCGGCCTGCTGAGCGGATTGGACATGCGCGCTCCCGCGCTGGCAGCTGCCGGGTTGGTAGCGCTGAACGTGGTATTTGTGGCGCTCCGATTGCCGGAGTCACTACCGCTCGACCGCCGCTCGCGCCTGCCGTTGCGGGGCCAGATCAATCCGATTGGCGTCATCTCGCGTCTGCTCGCTCGACCCACTCTTCGAATCCCGCTCGTCGCCACGTTGCTGGTCAATCTAGCGTTTGCCGGTTTCCAGACCAACTTCGCCGTCTATGTAGGTGATCGATTCGGCTTCGGTCCGCTCGACGTAGGCACGCTGTTTCTAGCACTCGGATTGACGAGCATCTTTATGCAAGGCCTGGTCCTTCGCCGACTGAGCGCGCGGTTCTCGGATCGCGCGATACTGCTGGCCGGCATCGGGGTATCAGCTGTTGGGTACCTGCTGATCGGCGCTGTACCCAGCGCGCCATGGCTGTGGGCCGCTGTACCAGTGCTGAGCGCAGGCAGCGCTTTGTGGCGAGCGCCGCTGGGCAGCCTGATCTCGAAACTCGTCGGAGCGCGTGAGCAGGGACAGGCCAGCGGCGGAAGCCAGGCCATGTCGTCGCTCGGGTCGATTGTCGGGCCGCTGGTCGCTGGCCTGGCGTATGAACGAGTCGGGCAGGCGTGGCCGTATGTGCTAGCCGCGCTGATCATGTTGCTGACCGGAGCGCTAGTGCTTCGCAGCCAACCGCGTGCCTCGGACGCGGGGTTCGCTCGCAGGGCCGGGTCTGTCCCGTCGGCTGTGGCGGAGCTCGCCGGCTGATGACCGCGCGGACGCACAGTTTCACTTCGCATCGCGCCAACAAACTGACCTATTCGAACGATGGTCCTGGGGCCATTCTCAGACTTCTGGAGAAAAATCCATGTCTCGCATCCTGACGCCGATGATTATTGGCTTTGCTCTCACACTCCTGGTCGGTTGTAGCCCGTCCAGTTCCACGGGAACCGCATCGACCGGCAGTCCAGCCGCGGCGTCTAGCTCCGCCGCTCAAACCGTGACTGTGCAGGGCACGGACACATTCAAGTTCCAACCAGCTACGCTCACGGTCAAAGCCGGCCAGCCCGTCCAGCTCACGTTCTCCAACACCGGCCAGACACTCCACGACTGGTCGCTCGCCGACGGTGCCGGACAGCCCGTCAAGATCATCGCCGCTGGTGGTGCGAGCGCGAGCGGCACGTTCACTATCGCCAAGCCGGGCACGTACACGTTCATCTGCTCGCAGCCGGGCCACGAAGCAGCCGGTATGAAAGGAACGATCACGGCCCAGTAGGGCAGGCCCCGGTTGACCCTAAGACCGTCTCGATTCGATGCAACACCGATTGCAGGAGCACCAACCCATTGTGCAGAACTCTCCCCGTCTGCCACTTGCCGCGCTCGTAGCGGCAGCCGTACTCGCGTGTACTGCAGTCGTTGAGCGGCGGCGGGCGGATCCAGCCGCTCCGCTTTCTGAACTGGACATCGGGCTGGCGGCCTGGGCCTTTGTGCTGGCCGTCTTCGGGGCACAGGGAATGGTATCGATCCTGCTCGAAGGTCAGAAGCTCCGGCTTGGCACGACCCCGGCGCGACTCACGTGGCCGCTCACGTGGGCGGTCGTGTTCTCGGCCGCGGTGCTGCTCGTGCTGTCCTGCATCCTCGGCGGTGCGATCCTGACCGGCCAATCAGTCGCCGTTGTTGGAGCCACCGCCGGAGCCGGCTGCCTGGTTCTGGCGTTTCTCCTGGTCGCCTATAAGGAGGCCTTTGTTGGAGACGAGGCACGTCTCGATTCGCGAAAGGATGGCATTCCGTGGTGACCACAGCCCACCCGACAGACGACGTCGAAAATGGCTCGTCGCCATGGCAGCCGACGGCCGAGGTTAGCCTGGTCGGCCGCCGCCGCCTCCTGAAGTGGTTGATTGGGGCTGCATCGGCGGCGTTCGCCGCGTCACTTGCGCTGCCAGCGGTCGCGCTCAAATCCTTGAGCGTGCCCAAAGCCGGAGTGCAGAAGGGCGATGTGCTGGTCCTGGCCAACGGCCTGCCGGGCGTACCCGCAGGTCGACCACTCATGCTGGCCGACCTGCCCCTGGGTACCGGCGTCCAGGTCTTTCCGCAGGGCAAAGCTGATAACCAGACCTCACTCATCGAGGTGGTCAGAATCGGCGACGACCCCGGCTCGGCTGGCGTGGTCGCATTCAGCGCCATCTGTACGCACCTCGGCTGCGCTGTCTTTGCGCACCTGACGCCTGACAACCAGATTGGCTGTCCCTGCCACGGCAGCAGGTTCGATCCACGCCGTGCCGCAACCGTTACCGGTGGCCCGGCTGACCGTCCCTTGCCATCGCTGCCGGTCACGGTTGCCGCTGACGGCAGCATCGTAGCGGACGGCGAATTCAGCGGTCCGGTCGGACCTCGCTGAATGCCAATCGCCCAGGAGAAACGTGCATGAGCACCACCAGTCTTCCTCCTCCAACCCGAGCCCCCCTCCCGAAGCACGCCTCCGCACCCGAGCAGCCTGATCAACGGACTGGCTGGCTGGAGCAGCGTCTGGACCTGCACGCGTTCTACTTGAAATACGGCCGCAAGGTGTTTCCGGTCCACCACACGTTCTTTCTAGGCGAAATGGCAGCGTTCAGCTTTCTGATCCTGGTGATTACTGGGGTCTACCTGGGCCTTATCTACACCCCCTCGAATGCCGAGATCGACGTGTCCGGCCAGCGGCTGCCTCAGGCGTACGCCAGCGTGCTACTCATCGACTCCATCCCCGTCGCGAGCCTGCTCCGCACAGTTCACCACTGGACGGCGCATGTGATGGTGGCATCGGTCGTTCTGCATGCGGTGCGCGTGTTCTTGAGCGGCAGCTACCGCAAGCCACGCGAGGTGAACTGGGTTGTAGGTGTGGTCCTGCTCGGCTTGACGCTGATGGCGGGATTCGTGGGGTACGCCCTGCCGTACGATGCATTTGCCGTAACCGCTACGGGCATCGGCTACTCACTGGCACGTTCCATTCCGGTGGTGGGCGCCGTCGCCGCCGACCTCTTCTTCGGCGGCACATTCCCGACTCTCGGCAGCCTGCCGCGGCTGTACACGATCCACGTCGTCGTCGTGCCCACTCTGATCAGCTTGCTCCTGGCCGGCCACCTGGTGATGGTGCTCAAGCAGAAGCACACACAACCTGGTTACGCTCGTCCGATTGCCGAACCGGGACGCGTGCTCGGGGTGCCGCTATGGCCGTACCAGGCGATCCTGGCCGGCCAGCTCCTGCTACTGCTGCTGGGCGGGTTGTTCTTCCTGTCCGCGTTCGTACCGATCCACCCGGTGGCACTGTACGGGCCACCCGGACCCAACACGCCGGACGTAAAACCGGACTGGTACTTGCTGTGGATTTACGGCTTCCTGAAGCTGGTTCCGAACAGCGCTGTCCTCACCATCGGTCCAGTGACCATCGGCCCGGAGTTTGTTGGCGGGCTGCTTTTCCCGGCTGCCATTTTCGGGCTGGTGACGCTGGCGCCGTGGTTGGACCGCACCAATCGGGGACCGCGCGGGGCCTGGTATGAGTATCTCGAGCCGATCCGCCAGGCGCCGCTGCGGTTCGCTCTGGGCATCGGGTTGCTGGTCTATCTTGGGATGCTGTTCGTCGCCGCGTACTACGACACGCTCGGCCTGACCCTGGTCGAGACCTGGCTCGCCACGGTGTTGGTGCCCGTTGTCAGCGGTGTGTGTGCCTACGGCTGGGCGCGACGGGCCTCCAGTCGAGACCGGCACTTCGACCCGACGGCCGAGCAGGCGGCGACAGGCGTACCTACGATCGCCAACCCGACCAGTCCCGGGCCGGTAACCCCTTCGTCGACACGGTCCTAGCGCACTCGGCTCGCGTCCACCGACAACTACACCGAGTCAAGGCGGGAACAGTCACATGTACATCCCGCCATTGACGCCGATTACCTGGCCGGTGATGTAGTCGCCATACGCAATCAGGAAGAACACCGCTTGCGCCATCTCCTCGGTCTTGCCCAGCCTGCCCATCGGGATGTGCGCAACGATTCTGTCGAGCGCGTCCTTGGGCACGGCAGCCACCATCTCCGTCTCGGTATAGCCGGGCGCCACGCAATTGACGGTAATGCCTTTCTTGGCGAACTCCAACGCGGCGCTCTTGGTGAAACCGATCATGCCCGCCTTGGCTGTGGCGTAGTTGGCCTGGCCGTAGTTGCCCATCTGACCGATCACCGAGCTGATGTTGATAATGCGTCCGAAGCCTTGCTCCAGCATGTACGGCAGCACGTCGTGGGTGACGTTGAAGACGCTCTGCAGGTTGACGGCGATGACCGCGTTCCAATCATCATGCTGCATCTTGGTCAGGCTGCGGTCGCGGGTGATGCCGGCGTTATTGACGAGAAAATCAATTCTCCCGAAGCGGTCGGCCACCGACGCGATAGCAGGCTTCACCTCGTCTGGCACGGCAACGTTGCCTTTGACTTGCATTGCCTGGACGCCCATGTCCAGGAGTTCTTTGACCGCCGAGTCAGCGGCTTCGGTATTGGACGAGTACCCGACCGCGACGTTTGCTCCGTGGCGGCCGAGCTCGAGGGCGATTGCCCGCCCGATGCCGCGGCCACCACCGGTGACTAGCCCGCTCTTCCCATCCAGCGCTCCTGGCATGCCTGTCTCCTCTCAGTTCGCCCGTTCAAAGATTGCTGCGATGCCCATCCCACCGCCGATGCACAGGGTCACCAGCCCGTACCGCGCGTTGCGACGTGCGAGCTCGTGTAGCAGCTTCACCACGAGAACCGCGCCGCTCGCGCCGATCGGATGCCCGAGGGCGATGGCGCCGCCCACGGGGTTCAGCTTCTGCTCCGGGATCCTGAGCTCGCGCGAGACTGCCACAGCAATCGAGGCAAATGCCTCATTGACTTCGAACACGTCGATGTCGTCCAGGCTCAGCTCCGCTCGCTCCAGCGCCTTATGCGTCGCCGGCACCATGCCCATGCCCATGTACGCCGGATCGACACCTGCGACGGCATAGGACACCATGCACCCAGCCACCGGCAAGCGGCGCTCATCCGCCGCGCGGCGGGCGGTCACCAACATGAACGCCGCTCCGTCGTTGATGCCACTCGAGTTGCCAGCCGTCACCGAACCGTCTTTCTTGAATGCCGGTCGAAGCTTGGCCAGGCTGTCAACGGTCGTGTTGGCGCGCACGTGCTCATCGGTGGCGAACTGCGTCGGCTCACCCTTTCGCTGGGCGATGGCGACTGCCACGATCTGCTCCTTGAAGGCGCCCTCCTCCGTTGCGCGGAGCGCCAGCTGGTGACTGCGTGCCGAACACTCGTCTGCTTCGTCACGGCTCACGCCGTACTTCTCGGCCACGTTCTCGGCGGTCATGCCCATGTGATAGTTGTTGAAGACGTCCCACAGGCCATCGAACACCATGCCATCCAGCATGTCTTGCTTGGGCATGCCCATGCGGTACCCGTAGCGGGCCTTGGGCAACAGGAACGGAGCCTGATCCATGTTCTCGATTCCGCCGGCCATGACGACGTTGGATTCGCCCAGCGCTACCTGCTGGCCGGCCGAGATGATGGCTTGCAGCCCTGAGCCACACACGCGGTTGATGGTCATGCCGGGCGCGGTTGTGGGCAGGCCGGCTTTGAGGGCTACCTGGCGGCCCGGATTCATACCTTGGCCGGCCTGAAGCACGTTGCCGACGATGACCTGATCCACCTGCTGGGGGCTGAGACCGGAGCGGGTCAGGACGTGGCTGACAATCGTGGCGCCGAGCTCGACGGCTGGGATGTCCTTGAGCTGGCCGCCAAATGTTCCGATAGCCGTGCGAAGCGGGGTTGAGACGACGATGTCGTCGCCGCGCCTGGGGGATGGCATCCCATCATCGTCCGCCGAACCGGACCGCGGCGCAAGTGCCTGTCACGTCAGGCAGGCGGTGCCCGCCGGCTGCAGCTGGTGTGGATAGAGCTGGGGTCGTCCAAAACGAAACGCCTCTACAACCACGTTGCATGTACGTGCGTTGTACGTTTAGGTACGATACCCATCTAGACGTGCTTGGAGGCGTACACCCATGCAGCTCGACGGACGCGTGGCCGTCATTACCGGGGCCGGGCGCGGACTTGGCGAGGCCATCGCCCGCCGCCTGGCAGGCGCCGGCGCCTGCGTCGCCATCCTCGATCTCACCGCCATCAGCGGACAACGCGTCAGCAGCCAGCTGCCTGGCTCCCGAGCCTACGAGGTGGACGTCACCGACCTGGACACGCTCAAGCCACCCTCGCGCGCGTCCGCGAGGATTTCGGTCGAGTCGACATCATGGTCAACAACGCTGGCATCACCCGTGACCGCACGCTGAAAAACATGCACGTGGACGATTGGGATGCCATCATCCGCACAAACCTGAGCGGCGTCTGGAATGGCTGCAAGGCGGCCCTACCGTATGT